>NZ_FOIB01000042.1 GCF_900111765.1 Myxococcus fulvus | reverse complement strand
ATAGCGGTGATCAGTCGCACGGAACCGGGTAGCCACAATGAATGAACCAGCCCTCGGCATCTCGCTGAGTAACAGCTTCGGTGGCCTTCTGGACGGCGACCTTCAGCCTGCGGACCGTGCGTGCCGCCAGCTTGCGAAGCAGGGCTTTCACCTTGCTCCAGCACAGCTCAATGGGATTGAGGTCCGGGCTGTAGGGCGGCAGATACAGCACGTCTGCCCCCGTTGCTCGGATGGCCTCCTTCACGCCCGTGGCGTGGTGTGCCCCCAGGTTGTCCATCACTACCAGGTCGCCGGGGCGTAGCGTCGGCACCAGGTAGTCACGGACGAAAGTGAGGAAGACTGCACCCGAAGTGCCGCCCTCCACTGTCATGAGCGCTTCGACGCCATCCAGGGTCAGCGCGCCAATCATCGTGAGCACCTTGCCCCGGTTGCGCGGAGCTCGGCCCACCACTCGCTCCCCGACGGGCGCCCACGCGTGCTCACGTATCATACTGACGTGGCTGCCGGATTCGTCGAGGAAGACGAGGCGGCCTCCCTCAAGGGCCTCGGTGGCCGCCAGGAACTCCTCGCGCTTTTGCTGCACGCCGGGCCGGTCTCGCTCGCTGGCCACCAGGCCCTTCTTCTTTCGAGAGTAGTCGAAGCCTCACCATCATCCGGCCCATGGTGGGTCGACTCACCGAGCGCCCCAGCTCACGGCTGACCATGCCGGCCAACTCCGAGAGGGTTGCGTCCGGGTGTGCATCCACGATGCCCTTCACCCTGGGCAGTTGCTCGTCAGGCACCCGCTTGGGCATCCCACCACCGTGGGGTCGCGGCTGAAGCCCACCCGTCTCTCGATTCAGTCGCAGCAACCGATTCACCGTGGCGCGGCCGACCTGGAACTGCTCGGCCAATTCCTCGTACGTCTTGCCGGTCATCTCCCGCACCTTGAGGATGCGGCGACGTAAGTCCTCGGAAATCGGTCGGGTCATCCCCCGAGCAGATCACGCCCGGAGGATCGGCTCAACCGGGCCCCGCTGT
>NZ_FOIB01000041.1 GCF_900111765.1 Myxococcus fulvus | reverse complement strand
GCGGTGAGGTGAGGGGAGCGCCAGTAGCCGAGGCCGACCTGGACACCGCCGATGAAGAGCTCGCCCGGGACACCGACGGGGGAGGGTTGCCCCTGGGAGTCGAGGACGAAGAGGCGGGTGTTGGCGACGGGCCTGCCGATGGGGATGGAGGCGAGGGAGGAGCCGCGAGCGCAGTGGAAGAAGGAGACGTCAACGGCGGCCTCGGTGGGGCCGTAGAGGTTGTGGACCGCGGAGGAGGCAGGCAGGCGCGAGTGGGCGCGTGCGACGAGGTCCGCGGGGAGTGCCTCACCGGAGCAGAGGACACGGCGCAGGTGCTTGAGGGACTCGAGCCCCGGCTCCTCGAGGAAGGCGCGGAGCATGGAGGGGACGAAGTGGACGGTGGAGACGCGCTCGTCGGAGAGGAGGCGGACGAGGTAGGCGGGGTCCTGGTGGCCGCCGGGCCTGGCGAGGACGAGGCGAGCGCCGGTGAAGAGGGGCCAGAAGAACTCCCAGACGGAGACGTCGAAGCTGAAGGGAGTCTTCTGGAGGACGGTGTCGAGGGCAGTCAGGGAGTACTGCTGCTGCATCCAGAGGAGGCGGTTGACGACACCGGAGTGGGCATTCATGGCGCCCTTGGGGCGGCCGGTGGAGCCCGAGGTGAAGATGACGTAGGCGAGGGAGTCGGGGCCCGCGAGAGGTGAGAGAGGAGCCGAGGACTGACGGGAGACGGTGTCCCACTGGGTGTCGAGGCAGAGCACCTGGGAAGCGTGCTGAGGCAGGACGGACGTCAGGCGTGAGTGGGTGAGGAGGACGGGGGCCTGGGCGTCCTCGAGCATGCCGGCGAGGCGCTCGCGGGGGTAGGCCGGGTCCAAGGGGACGTAGGCGGCGCCGGACTTGAGGACGGCGAGGAGGGAGACGACGAGGTCGAGGGAGCGCTCGAGGCAGACGGCGACGAGCAGGCCCGGGCCGGCGCCGAGGGAGCGCAGGTGGTGGGCGAGCTGGTTGGAGCGAGCGTCGAGCTGAGCGTAGGAGAGGGACGTGCCCTCGAAGCGGAGGGCCTCGGCGTGAGGCGTGCGGAGGGCCTGGGCCTCGAAGAGGGAGTGGAGGGTGGCGTCCTCGGGGTAGCGGACGTGCTCGCCCTGGAAGTCGGAGAGCA
>NZ_FOIB01000040.1 GCF_900111765.1 Myxococcus fulvus | reverse complement strand
ACGAAGACGTCGAAGTTCGACCTCTCGCTGTCCGTGGGAGAGGACGCGGACGGGTTGGTGGTGGCGCTGAACTACAACAGCGACCTGTTCGAGGAAGGGACAGCGGAGCGGTTGGTGCGGCACGTGAGGCGCGTGCTGGAGGGAGGCGTGGAGGGGTGGGGGAAGAAGGTGAGGGAGCTGCCGCTGGAGACAGAGGCAGAGCGGCAGCGAGTGGTGGCGGAGTGGAGCGGGCGTGGGCGGAGAGGACTGCCGAGAGAGACGTCGTTCGAAGCGCGAGCGGTCGTCGCGAAGCACCAGCCTGCGTACGCAGAGACGAGCGCAGCACGGTTCGACGTCCAGCCGATGGCGGCGTGGAACGAGCAAGGAGGGCGTCCTCCTTCCGCGGGTGAGCAGACGCTGGCCGCGCTGTTCGAAGCACAGGTGGCAGCTGGGCCTGATGCGGTCGCGGTGGTCGACGGTGCCGGTGAGTCACTGACGTACGTGCAGCTCAACGAGAGAGCGAACCAGCTGGCGCACCACTTGAGGGGAGTGGGAGTGGGCCCCGAGGTGCGAGTGGGGCTGAGCGTGGAGCGCTCGTTGGAGTGGGTGGTGGCGGTGCTGGGCGTGGTGAAGGCGGGAGGAGCGTACGTGCCGCTGGAGGGGAGCAACCCGGCGGAGCGATTGAGGTGGATGAAGAGGGAGGCGGGAGTGGCGGTGGTGGTGGGCCGCGAGGAGTGGGTGGAGGAGGTGGCGGAGAGCACGGACGTGGTGGTGAGCCTCGACGCTGACGCGGCGGTGATTGCCCGTCATCCGAAGAGCAATCCGTCGCGCCGAGGAGACGCCAGCAACCTGGCGTACGTCATGTACACGTCGGGAAGCACGGGGACGCCGAAGGGCGTGGGTGTGCCGCAGAAGGCGGTGACGAGGCTGGTGAAGGGCGCCACGTACGCGAGCTTCAGCGCGAAGGAGGTGTGGCTGCAGTTGGCGCCGGTGGGCTTCGACGCATCGACGCTGGAGGTATGGGGCGCGCTGCTGAACGGAGCGAAGCTGGTGGTGTACCCAGCGAAGGAGCTGGCGCTGGAAGAAGTGGCGGCGACGCTGAAGGCGCACCAGGTGACGACGCTGTGGCTGACAGCGGCGCTCTTCGAGCAGATGCAGGCGTACCAGCCGGAGGCGCTGGCGGGAGTGAAG
>NZ_FOIB01000039.1 GCF_900111765.1 Myxococcus fulvus | reverse complement strand
GAGGAGTGTCATGGCCAAGGAGAAGTTCGAGCGTAACAAGCCCCACGTGAACATCGGCACGATCGGACACGTGGACCACGGCAAGACGTCGCTGACGGCGGCCATCACGAAGGTGCTGGCGAAGACGGGCGGCGCCACGTTCCTGGCGTACGACCAGATCGACAAGGCGCCGGAAGAGCGCGAGCGCGGAATTACGATTTCGACGGCGCACGTGGAGTACCAGACGAAGAACCGTCACTACGCGCACGTCGACTGTCCGGGCCACGCCGACTACGTGAAGAACATGATCACGGGCGCGGCGCAGATGGACGGCGCCATCCTGGTGGTGTCGGCGGCGGACGGCCCGATGCCCCAGACGCGTGAGCACATCCTGCTGGCGCGCCAGGTCGGCGTTCCGTACATCGTGGTCTTCCTGAACAAGGTGGACCTGCTGGACGACCCGGAGCTGCGCGAGCTGGTGGAGATGGAGGTGCGTGACCTCCTGAAGAAGTACGAGTTCCCCGGCGACACCATCCCCATCATCCCGGGCTCCGCGGTGAAGGCGCTCGAGGGTGACGCGAGCGACATCGGCGAGCCGGCCATCCTGAAGCTGATGGAGGCGGTGGACAGCTACATCCCGACGCCGCAGCGCGCGACGGACAAGCCCTTCCTGATGCCGGTGGAGGATGTGTTCTCCATCGCCGGCCGTGGAACGGTGGCGACGGGCCGCGTGGAGCGTGGCAAGATCAAGGTCGGCGAGGAGGTCGAGGTCGTCGGTCTGCGTCCGACGCAGAAGACCGTCGTGACGGGCGTGGAGATGTTCCGCAAGCTGCTCGACGAGGGCATGGCGGGCGACAACATCGGCGCGCTGGTCCGCGGCCTGAAGCGCGAGGACATGGAGCGTGGGCAGGTGATTGCCAAGCCTGGCAGCATCACGCCGCACACCAAGTTCAAGGCGCAGATTTACGTGCTGTCGAAGGAAGAGGGTGGTCGCCACACCCCGTTCTTCAAGGGCTACCGTCCCCAGTTCTACTTCCGCACCACGGACGTGACGGGAACGGTGAAGCTGCCGGAGAACGTGGAGATGGTGATGCCGGGCGACAACATCGCGATCGAGGTGGAGCTCATCACCCCTGTCGCGATGGAGAAGGAGCTGCGCTTCGCTGTTCGCGAGGGTGGCCGCACGGTGGGCGCCGGCGTCGTGGCGGAAGTGATCGAGTA
>NZ_FOIB01000038.1 GCF_900111765.1 Myxococcus fulvus | reverse complement strand
TAGTCCTACAGCTGTAGTTCGGAAGAGACCGCACTCGCCCTCTTGTTGAAGAAACAGGAGGGGGAGGAGCGAGACTTCCCATGCAGCGGCCATCGGCTACAGAAGCGCAGGCACCGGAAGTCCGGCTGGTTGGCCGCCTCGTGACGGAGCTGGAAGCGATAGGCTCTTGGCTGCAGCCGCACTTCCGCAGGCGCGAGGCCCATGCCACCGCGGTCGAGTATGTGAAGGCCCTGCTGGGGCGGGCACAGCGCAAGAATGCGTGGGGCCTTTCGGAGGAGGCGGGCCATCGAGCGCCCTATGCCTTCCAGCACCTGCTGCTGCGCGCGAAGTGGAGCGCGGATGCGGTGCGCGACGACGTGCTGGAGTACGCACGCCGGGCGCTGGGCGAAGGCGGCATTCTCGCGGTGGACGAGACGGGCTTCCTGAAGAAGGGAGAGAAGTCCGTGGGCGTGGCGCGCCAGTACACGGGCACGGCGGGCAAGGTGGAGAACGCGCAGGTAGGCGTCTTCCTCTCGTACGTGACGCCCCTGGGGCATGCACTGGTGGACCGGGAGCTATACCTGCCAGAGCCGTGGACGGAGGACGCTGCCCGCCGCCAGGCGGGAGGGATTCCGGACGAGGTGGGCTTCGAATCCAAACCGGCCTTGGCGCAAGGCATGCTGCAGCGGGCACTGGGCGCGGGACTGAAGCCCGCCTGGGTAGTCGGGGACGAAGTCTATGGGCGCGACAGCACTCTGCGCCGCTTCCTCGAAGACTTGCACCAGCCCTACGTGCTGGCGGTGGCCTCCAACACGCACGTCTGGCGAGGCTTCTACCAGGTGAAGCCGGGCGACATGGTGAAGGAGGTGCCTCCAGAGGCCTGGGGGCGTCTGTCCGCAGGCGCAGGCACCAAGGGCCCGCGCCTCCATGACTGGGCGCGCATGCGTCTCAACCGGCACCTGGGCCTGTCGCGGTGGCTGCTATTTCGCAGAGGCCTCGCGGATGGCAAGGTGGCCTTCTACGTCGCCCATGCCCGGCGCAATGCCTCGCTGGAGTCGATGGTGCGCGCGGCGGGCAGCAGGTGGGCCGTGGAGGAGGACTTCGAATCCGCCAAGAACGAGGTGGGCCTCGCCGACTACGAGGTGCGCACCTGGACGGCCTGGCACCGGCACATGACGTTGTGCCTGGTCGCCCACGTCTTTCTGGCTGCCGCACGTGTCGGTGTCGTGGCCAATCAGCAACTCCAGGAGGGCCCGCCCCCAAAAGCCCTCGGCCTGCCGAGGCGCAGAAACCCCATGCGAGCGTTTCTCGCCCGGCGCGGCCTTCACTGACGGCCTTCGTTCGCTATTCCGTCCAGGAAGTGCGAGCGCTTCTCGTAGCGCTTCTGTGGCGTGCGGCGGCTCCGATTGCGCATGTCCTAGCGTGGAGCCGCTGGCGTCGCCACCACCAAGCCGTGGCCATGCACTGCCACTACCGGGCCCGAGGAGCGCGCCTCAAACTGCAACTGTAGGACTAG
>NZ_FOIB01000037.1 GCF_900111765.1 Myxococcus fulvus | reverse complement strand
CTCTTCCAGGTGATGTTCGACCTGCGCCGCGTCGACTCGCCTCTCTCCTTCTCGGGCCTCGCGTCACAGCACGTCTTCGTCGACAACGGCACCAGCCAGCTCGACCTCGCCCTCACCGCCACCGAGCTGCCTGACTCCTCCCTTCAGCTCTTCTTCCAGTTCCGCACCGACCTCTTCGAGCACGCCTCCATCGAGCGCATGCTCTCCCACTTCGTCCTCCTGCTCGAACAGGTCCTCGCAGCCCCTCAGGCGCCCCTCTCCAGCCTCTCGCTGCTCTCCGTGGACGAGCGCCGACGCGTCCTCTTCGATTTCAACGATTCCAACCGTCCCTTCGACTCTGACGGCACTGTCGCTTCGCTGCTCCTGGCCTCCTTCGCGCGGACTCCTGACGCCGTTGCTCTCGTCGCTCCAGACGCCACCCTCACCTTCTCTCAGCTCCACTCGCGCGCTTCACGTCTCGCCGCGCATCTGGCGGCCCTCGGCGCGCGTCCGGAAGCGGTGGTGGGTGTCTGCGTCGAGCGCTCCTCCGAGGCCGTCGTCTCCCTCCTCGCCGTCCACCTCTCCGGCGCAGCGTGCCTCCCTCTGGAGCCTTCGCACCCGCCGGCTCGGCGCGCGCAACTGCTTCAGCAGTCCCGTGCCTGCCTCGTCGTCTCTTCGCCTGCTCTCTTCGAAGGCGTGACGATCGACGCGGTGCTGGTGCAACCAGGGGATGCGCTGCGTCCTGGCGCGGCGCTGGCGGAGCCTCTGCGCGCGCTACCCGACAACCTCGCCTACGTCCTCTACACCTCGGGCTCCACCGGCACTCCCAAGGGCGTCCTCTCCACCCAGCAGAACGTCGTCCACTGCTTCGACGCCTTCGACGCCCTCTACTCCACCTCCCCGGGCCACACCTGGGCCGCCTCCGGCAGCCTCTCCTTCGACATCCACCAGGAGGAAATCCTCTTCAGCCTCTCCCGCGGCGCTCGCGTCATCCTCCGCGACGTCGGCCCTCTGGGCCTCGGCAACGACATCCGCCGTCACGCCGTCTCCCACGTCGTCATCACCCCCTCCTCCCTCGCCACCGCTCTCGAGGAGCCCGGGGCTCTCGACGCCTTCCGCTCCCTCTGCGTCCTCGTCACCGGCGGCGAAGTCCTCCCAGACTCTCTCGTCCAATCCCTCGCGCTGACTTCCACCCGCCTCGTCAACACCTACGGGCCCACTGAAGCCAGCATCAACGTCGCCGCTGAAATCTCCCTCCCTCATCGGCCCGTGCGTCTGGGCAGCCCTCTTCCCCGCTGCCGCCTCTACGTCCTCGACGACTCCCTCCAGCCCCTGCCCCCCGGCGTCCCCGGCAACCTCTTCATCGGCGGCATCTGCCTGGCTCGCGGCTACCACGCCCTGCCCCACCTCACCGCCGAGCGCTTCATCCCCGACGCCTTCAGCGGCTCGCCCGGCTCTCGCCTCTACGACACCGGCGACAGGGCCCGCTGGAATGACGACGGCTCCCTCTCCTTCCTCGGCCGCTCCGACTTCCAGCTCAA
>NZ_FOIB01000036.1 GCF_900111765.1 Myxococcus fulvus | reverse complement strand
GGCAGCTCGACCTGGAAGGCCTTGCGGATGCGGGAGACGACCTGGGTGGCGAGGAGGGAGTGGCCACCGAGGGAGAAGAAGTCGTCGGAGACGCTGACGGCGTCGAGGTGGAGGACCTCGGCCCAGATGGAGGCGAGGAGCGTCTCGGTGGGGTTGCGAGGAGCGAGGAAGGAGTCAGTGGGCCCGGAGTCGGGAGCAGGCAGCGCCTTCCTGTCGAGCTTGCCGTGGGTGTTGAGGGGCAGCGCGTCCAGGGCGACGAAGGCCGAGGGCACCATGTACTCGGGGAGGTTGCGAAGCAGCTCGGTGCGGAGTGCCGAGGTGTCGACGTCAGAGGGGGTGACGTAGGCGACGAGGCGCTTGAGTCCGGGGGCGTCCTCGCGGACGAGTGCGGCGGCGTGGTGGACGGAAGGCAGGGCCTCGAGAGCGGCCTCGACTTCACCCAACTCAATGCGGAAGCCGCGCAGCTTCACCTGGAAGTCGATGCGGCCGAGGTACTCGAGGTGGCCGTGAGGCAGCCAGCGAGCCTTGTCGCCGGTGCGGTAGAGGCGCGCCCCCGGCGTGGAAGAGAAGGGGTTGGGGACGAAGCGCTCAGCGGTGAGGTCCGGCCGGGCGAGGTAGCCACGAGCGACACCGTCACCACCGACGAAGAGCTCTCCGGGCACGCCGATGGGGGCGGGCTGGAGGGAGGCGTCGAGGATGAAGGTGGAGACGTTGGGGAGAGGCGGGCCGAGAGCAGGCCGAGAGGCGGAGGTAATGGGAAGCGCGGTGGCGTCGACGGTGGTTTCGGTGGGGCCGTAGACGTTGAAGGCGCGCAGGGAGGGTGAGGAGGCGAGCGTGGCCCAGAGGGCGTCGTCGATGGCCTCACCGCCGATGAGGACGCGAAGGGGGCGAGGAGAGGAAGCGAGGCCCTCGTCGAGGAGGAGGCGGAGGTGAGAGGGGGCGCAGTCGAGGACGTCGAGCTGGTGACGCGCGAGCCACGAGAGAAGCAGGGGGACGTCTTCGCGAGCGGCCTGAGGGACGAAGCAGAGAGCGTGTCCGAGTGCGAGGAAGACGAGCTGCTTGACGGAGGCGTCGAAGGAGAGGGGCGCGTTGAGGGAGATGCGCAGGGGGCGCTGGACGTCGGAGTAGACGGAAGAGGAGAGGGCGTGGAGGAGATTCACCACGGAGGAGTGGTGGATGAGGACGCCCTTGGGCCTGCCGGTGGAGCCGGAGGTGTAGATGACGTAGGCGGCGTGAGAAGGAAGCGAGACGCGAGGCGGATTGGAGTCCGGGAGCGCGGCGAGGGAGTCACGCAGGGCCAAGTCGTCGAGGCACAGAGGCGTGGAGACGCCGGTGTCGAGACGAGGCAGCAGGTGGGACTGGGTGAGGACGAAGGGAGCGCCGGAGTCCTGGAGCATGAAGGCCAGGCGCTCGCGAGGGTAGGCGGAGTCGAGGGGGACGTAGGCGGCGCCTGCCTTGAGGATGGCGAGGAGGGCAACGAGGGAATCGACGGAGCGCTCCAGGCAGAAGGCGACGCGGACTTCGGGCCCGACGCCGCGAGCGCGAAGCAGGTGCGCGAGCTGATTGGCGCGCTGGTTGAGGCCGGAGAAGGAGAGGGAGGCGGAGTCGTCGAGGACGGCGAGCGAGTCAGGCGTGAGAGCGGCCTGGGCCTCGAAGAGCTCATGGAAGGCGCCCTTCCAAGGAAGCTCACGGCGCGTCGAGTTCCAGTCGACGAGCACGCGGCGGCGCTCCTCGGCGGACAGCATC
>NZ_FOIB01000035.1 GCF_900111765.1 Myxococcus fulvus | reverse complement strand
GGCGACGGCCATGTCGAGGGACTTGTCGAGGCAGATGCCGACGGCGCTGCCAGGAGAGACCCCGAGGGCGAGCAGGTGGTGAGCGAGCTGATTGGCGCGAGCGTCGAGCGCTGAGTAGGTGAGCGAGCGCTGACCATCCGAGAGCGCGATGGCGTCAGGCGTGCGACGCACCTGTGCCTCCACCGGCCCATGCATCGTCGTAGCCGCGTGGTCGTGGCGTGAAGTGTCGTTCCAGGCGACGAGCGTGCGCTGACGCTCCTCGGCGCCGAGGAGCGGGAGCTTCCAGATGGACTGACTCGGGTCGCTCACGGCCGCGCGCAAGAGGTTCAGCAGATGCGCGCCGAGTCGCTCCGCCGTGCTCCGGTCGAACAGGTCGGTGTTGAACTCGAGCAGACCGCCGATGTCGTCGCCGAAGTCACCGCAGAGCAGGGACAGGTCGAACTTGGCGGTGCCGCTGTCCACATGCATCGGCTGGATGGCGCCCGCGTCCTCATCGTCCTTCGGTCCAGTCGTCCGCTGCGTGTTCTGCAGGGCGAACATCACCTGGAACAGCGGCGAGCGACTCAGGTCACGCTCGGGCTTCAGCTCGTCGACGAGCTTCTCGAAGGGCACGTCCTGGTGCGCGTAGGCTCCGAGCGTCGTCTCCTTCACCTGGCTCAGCAGCTCGCGGAAGGTCATCCCGACGGACAGCCGCGCACGCAGGGCGAGCGTGTTGACGAAGAACCCGACGATGCCTTCGATCTCCGCCTGCTGCCGGTTGGCGATGGGCGAGCCGACGACGATGTCGTCCTGACCGGAGTAGCGCGCGAGCAACACCTGGAACGCGGACAGCAGCGCCATGAACGGCGTGACGCCCTCTCGCAGGCACAGGGCACGCAGCTCGGCCGAGAGCTGGGCTCCCAGCTCGATGGGCAGCGTGGACCCGTTGGAGGTCTGGACCGGCGGCCTGGGCCTGTCCGTGGGCAGTTCCAGCGCGTGTGGCGCACCCGACAGCTGCTGTCTCCACCAACCGACCTGCTGGGCCAGCGCCTCGTCCTTCAGCCAGCCACGCTGCCACGCGGCGTAATCCGCGTACTGCAACTCCAGTGGAGCGAGCGGTGACGGCAGGCCCTGCGCGAACGCGCCGTAGAGCGCTCCGACCTCGCGCGTGAGGATGCCGTTGGACCAACCATCCGAGACGATGTGGTGGACGGTGACGAGCAGGATGTGGCGCTGCTCGGACAACTGGAGCACGGAGGCTCGGAGCAGCGGCGCGTGGGCCAGATCGAACGGCTTCTGCGCCTCGGCCTGGGCCTGTCGCAGGGCCTCGGCTTCCCGCTGGGACTCGGGCACGTGCTGCAGGTCCACGACGGGGACGGACAGCGTCACATCCGTGTGGATGTGCTGCACGGCCTCGCCATCCGCCTGGACGTGGAAGGAGGTGCGCAGGGCCTCATGCCGCTGGACGAGCGTGCGCAGCGCACGCTCCAGCGCATCGAGGTTCACTCCGCCGTGGAGCTGGATGGCCGAGGGGATGTTGTAGAAGGGGCTGCCCGGCTGGAGTCGATCCAGGAACCACAGTCGCTGCTGAGCGAAGGACAGCGGCAGCGGTCCCGTGCGAGGCACCACCACGAGCGCCGGCTTCTCGTTCGCCAGCCCTGCCTGCTTCTCGACCTCGATGCGCGCCGCGAGCGACGCAACGGTGGGCGCCTCGAACAGCGCGCGCAGGGGCAGCTCGACCTGGAAGGCCTTGCGGATGCGGGAGACGACCTGGGTGGCGAGGAGGGAGTGGCCACCGAGGGAGAAGAAGTCGTCGGAGACGCT
>NZ_FOIB01000034.1 GCF_900111765.1 Myxococcus fulvus | reverse complement strand
CTGGTGCCGTTGTCGACGAAGACGTGCTGTGACGCGAGGCCCGAGAAGGAGAGAGGCGAGTCGACGCGGCGCAGGTCGAACATCACCTGGAAGAGTGGCGCGTGACTCAGGCTGCGCTCGACATGGAGCGCATCGACGACCCGCTCGAACGGCGCATCCTGGTGACTGAAGGCGTCGAGCGAAGTGCTCCGGACCTGGGCCAGCAGCGAAGCGAAGGTCATCTCCGCTGGAAGCTGCGTGCGAAGGACCAGCGTGTTGAGGAAGAGGCCGACGATGTCCTCGGTGGCCGCGTGCGTGCGGCCGGAGACCGGCGTGCCGACGCACAGCTCTCGCTCTCCCGAGTAACGGTGAAGCAAGGTGGCGAACACGGCGTAGAGCGCCATGAACGGTGTCACCTGGTGCTGTCGGCAGAGCGTCTCCAGGCGGAGGCGGACTTCACGAGGCAGGACCTGGTGCCGCGAGAAGGCGCCTCGATCCGTGAGGACCGGCGGACGGGGCTTGTCGGTAGGGAAAGCGAGCAGCGCGGGTGCATCGGCGAGCTGTCGCTTCCAGTAGTCGAGATGGACGTCCTCACGCGCGCGGAACTCGGGGGTCCGCTGCCACGCGGAGATGTCCGAGTAGGCGAGGGGCGGCGTGGAGAGCAGCGGCGCGCGTTGCCGGCTCAGCTCTGAGTACGACTGCGCCAACTCGCTCAGGAGCCGGTCCATGGACAGGCCATCCACGACGATGTGGTGGATGACCATCAGCAGCACATGGCGATCGACCGCGACCCTGAACAGGCGGAAGCGATACAGGGGCCCCTTCTCCAGTGAGAACGGGCGAGCACTCTCCTCCTCCAGACGTTGCTGGAGCAGCGCGCGCAGTGCCTCCTCGCCACGGACGCGAGGCCGGAGGTCTTCCACCTCGAGCAATTGCTCGGGGACGGGCTGGAACGCCAGCCGAGGCATCCCCTCCAACGAACCGAAGACCGCGCGCAGCGATGAGTGCCGCTCCGGCAGCAGTCGCAGCGCGGCCTCCAGCGCGGCTGTATCCAGCACCCCCGTCAGCTCGATCGCCTCCGGAATCACATACGCGGCGGAGTCAGGGAGGAGCTGATGGAGGAACCAGAGGCGCTCCTGGGCGAAGGAGGCCTGAGGAGGGAGGGAGGAAGGAGCGGGAGAGGGGAGGGGAAGCGCGTCGTGGTGCTGGGAGAGGACGAGCGCGAGTCCTGCGACGGAGGGAGAGGAGAAGAGGGCGGCGAGAGGAAGCTCGACGCCGAAGGCGAGGCGGATGCGGGAGACGAGGCGTGTGGCGGAGAGGGAGTGGCCGCCGAGGGAGAAGAAGTCCGCGTCGCGAGGGACGTGGGAGAGGGAGAGGACGTCCGCGAAGAGCTGGGAGAGGAGTGCCTCGGCCTGGCCACGAGGGGAAGCGTCGGAGGAGGGGACTTCAGCGGTGGAGATGTCGAAGGAGGAGAGGGCCGTCCTGTCGACCTTGCCGCTGGTGGTGAAGGGGAGAGAGGGGAGGGAGAGGAAGCGAGAGGGGACGAGGGCTTCGGGGAGGGAGGAAGCGAGTGCGTCCCGAAGCGCGGAGAGAGGAGGCGCGCCGTCGTCGAGGACGAGGAAGGCGACGAGGAAGGTGTCGCGAGAGGGGCGGAAGGGGAGGACAGCGGCCTGTCGGACGCCAGAGAGGCGAAGAAGCGCGGCTTCGATTTCTTCGACTTCGACGCGGACGCCGCGGAGCTTGAGCTGGAAGTCGGAGCGGCCGAGGAAGGAGAGGGAGCCGTCGTCATTCCAGCGGGCCCTGTCGCCGGTGTCGTAGAGGCGAGAGCCGGGCGA
>NZ_FOIB01000033.1 GCF_900111765.1 Myxococcus fulvus | reverse complement strand
TCCTGGATGGAGACGTCGAAGTTGAGGGAGGCGAACTGGAGCGTCACCGCGAGAGGGTTGGGTGACTGCCGGATTTGCCAGGAGAGGAGGAAGCTGAGGGCCCTATGGGGCATGACGATGCCCTTGGGGATGCCGGTGCTACCGGAGGTGTAGATGACGTAGGCGATGTCCTCGGGCGAGACGTGGATGGCTGGCCCCACCGTGGGGCGCAGCGCCACCGCATCGGCCTCGGAGTCGACGAGGATGCGTCGAGCGGAGGAGGAGGAGGGGAGGACGGAGGAGAGGGAGGAGTGGGTGAGGACGACAGGCGCGCGGGTGTCCGCGAGCATGAAGGCCAGACGCTCAGGGGGGTAGTTGGGGTCGAGAGCGACGTAGAAGGCGCCGGCCTTGAGGGTGGCGAGGACGGCGACGGCCATGTCGAGGGACTTGTCGAGGCAGATGCCGACGGCGCTGCCAGGAGAGACCCCGAGGGCGAGCAGGTGGTGAGCGAGCTGATTGGAGCGGGCGTCGAGCGCCGAGTAGGTGAGCGAGCGCGTACCGTCGGAGAGCGCGATGGCGTCAGGCGTGCGACGCACCTGTGCCTCCACCGGCCCATGCATCGTCGCGACGACATGCGACTCGCCCGACGTGTCATTCCAGGTGACGAGGATCTGCTGGCGCTCCTGTGCATCGAGCATCGGCAGTCGCCAGATGGACTGGCTGGGGTCGCGGACGGCGGACTGCAACAGTCGCTGCAAGTGCGCGCCCATCCGCATGGCGGTGGCCGGCGTGAACAGGTCGGTGTTGAACTCGAGCAGACCGCTGATGTCGTCGCCGTGGTCCGCGAGCAGCAGTGACAAGTCGAACTTGGCGCTGCCGTGGGTGACGGTCATGGGGCCCGGCGCGGGGGCCGGCTCCTCACGACGAGGCTCACCACGAGCCTGTCGCGGCGTGTTCTGCAACGCGAGCATCACCTGGAACAGCGGCGAACGGCTCAGGTCACGCTCGGGCTTCAGCTCATCGACGAGCTTCTCGAACGGCACATCCTGGTGTGCATAGGCGCCGAGCGTCGTCTCCTTGAGCTGAGCGAGCAGCTCGCGGAACGACATCGTGCCGGTCAGCCGTGCACGCAGGGCGAGCGTGTTGGCGAAGAACCCGACGATGCCCTCCAATTCCGTCTGCTGCCGGTTGGCGATGGGCGAGCCGACGACGATGTCGTCCTGGCCCGAGTACCTCGCCAGCAATGTGTGGAACGCGGCGAGCAGCACCATGAAGGGCGTGACGCCCTCGCGCTTGCACAGCGCACGGAGTGACTCGGTCAGCTCGGTGCTCAGGTGGACGGGCAGCGTTGCGCCGACATGTGTCTGCACGGGCGGTCGCGGTCGGTCGGTCGGAAGCTCCAGCGCATGTGGAGCGCCGGCGAGCTGCTGTCTCCACCAGGAGAGCTGCTGTTCCAGTGCCTCGTCCTTCAGCCAGCCGCGCTGCCACAGCGCGTAGTCCGCGTACTGGAACTCCAGCGGCGCGAGCGGAGACGGACGTCCCTGGGAGAACGCCTCGTAGAGCGCGCCGACTTCGCGCAGCAGGATGCCGTTGGACCAGCCGTCAGAGACGATGTGGTGCACCGTGACGAGGAGCACGTGGCTCTCTTCCGTCACGCGCAACAAGGACGCACGCAGCAGGGGCGAGTTCGCCAGGTTGAACGGCTTGCCGGACTCCTCGGAGGTCAACCGCCCCACCTCCGCGTCCAGCGCGGGACCCGTCAAATGTCGCAGGTCGATGACGGGGACCGACAGCTCGGCGTGCGGATGGATGACCTGGACCGCGGTGCCGTCCTCCTGCACGTGGAACGAGGTGCGCAGCGCCTCGTGTCGCTGCACCAGTTCCTGGAGCGCCCGCTCCAGCGCGGCCGTATCCAGGTGGCCATCGAGCAACTTGCCCGAGTGGATGTTGTAGGAGGCGTTGTTGGGCTCCAGCCTGTCGAGGAACCACAGTCGCTGCTGAGCGAAGGACAGCGGCAGCGGTCCGGTACGAGGCGCCGCCACCAGCGGAGGTCGCGTGTTGGACGGACCCTCACTCAGGGCTGCCTCGACCCGCTGCGCAAGCTCCCCAATGGTCGGCGCTTCGATGAGCGCACGCAGAGGCAGCTCGACCTGGAAGGCCTTGCGGATGCGGGAGACGACCTGGGTGGCGAGGAGGGAGTGGCCACCGAGGGAGAAGAAGTCGTCGGAGACGCT
>NZ_FOIB01000032.1 GCF_900111765.1 Myxococcus fulvus | reverse complement strand
GGCGTGAGGCGTGCGGAGGGCCTGGGCCTCGAAGAGGGAGTGGAGGGTGGCGTCCTCGGGGTAGCGGACGTGCTCGCCCTGGAAGTCGGAGAGCAGGGTCTGCGTCTCGGTGGCCGAGAGGAGCTTCAGGGTGTGCAGCGGCTGGTCGACGTGTGTGGTCGCCTCGGTGAGCAGGCTCGTGAAGTGGCGAGCCATGCGCTCCACGGTGGAGGCGTCGAACAGGTCTGAGTTGTAGTCCAGCGCGCCCTGCAGCTTGCCGCCGACCTCGTTCATGCCGAGGAAGAGGTCGAACTTGGCGGAGTGCAGCTCCGAGGTGAGGACATCGAGCTCGAGGCCCGGGAGGTCGAGGTCTTCGTCGGGAGTGTTCTGGTAGACGAAGGACACCTGGAAGAGCGGCGAGCGACTGAGGTCACGCTGCGGCTGGAGCTCCTCGACGAGCTTCTCGAAGGGGATGTCCTGGTGGTCGAATGCGGCCAGCGTGGAGGCACGCGTGTTCGTGAGCAGCTCACGGAACGAGTGCTCGGGGTTGATGCGCGCGCGGTGGACCAGCGTGTTGACGAAGAAGCCGATGAGGCCCTCCGTCTCGGCGCGGTTGCGGTTGGCGATGGGCGAGCCCACCGAGATGTCGTCCTGACGTGAGTAGCGGGACAGGAGGACCTGCCAGCCCGCGAGCAGCACCATGAACGGCGTCGCGTTCTCACGCTGCGCGAGCGCCTTCACGGCCTGCGTCAGCTCCGTCGAGAGCGTGAACGGAAGGACCGCGCCGTTGTAGGTCTGGACAGCGGGGCGAGGCCTGTCGGTGGGCAGCTCGATGGCGGCGGGAGCGCCCGCGAGCTGATTGCGCCACCAGCCAAGCTCCTTCTCGAGCACGTCACCGTGCAGCCACTGGCGCTGCCAGACGGAGAAGTCGGCGTACTGGATGGGAAGCGGCGCGAGCTGCGTGGACTCGTTGCCGGAGAACTGCCGGTAGAAGGCCGCCAGCTCGCGGACCATGACGGAGATGGACCAACCGTCGGACGCGATGTGGTGGATCGTGACGAGGAGCCTGTGCTCCCGCGCGTCCAGACGGACGAGCGAGGCACGGACCACAGGGCCACGCGCCAGATCGAACGGACGCACGGCCTCCTGCGAGGCCAACCGCTGGGCCTCGGCCTCACGCTCCTGCGCGGGCAGTGCGGTCAGGTCGATGACCGGCATTTCCAGGACGAAGTCCGGCTGGATGACCTGGACGGGCTGACCGTCGTGAATGGAGATGCGAGTGCGAAGGACCTCGTGGCGCTGAGTGAGGGCCTGGAGGGACTTGAGGAGCGCGGAGGAGTCCAGGGCCCCGGAGAGCTTGAGGACCCAGGGGATGTTGTAGGTGGAAGAGCCAGGCTGGAGCTGGTCGAGGAACCAGAGGCGCTGCTGGGCGAAGGAGAGGGGCAGCGGCTGGGAGCGGTCGACCGGGACGAGCGGAGGCTGGCGAGAAGCAGAGCCGTGCTGCTCCAGGCGCTGAGCGAGGAGGGCGACGGTGGGCGCCGCGAAGAGCTCACCGAGGGGCAGCTCGACGCTGAAGGCGGAGCGGATGCGAGAGACGACCTGGGTGGCGAGGAGGGAGTGGCCGCCGAGCTCGAAGAAGTCGCCGTGGAGGCTGACGCGCTCCAAGCCGAGGACGTCGGCGAAGATGGAGGCGAGACGAGCCTGGGCGGGAGTGGAAGGCTCGACGAATTCGTCGGCGGAAGCAGTCGAGGCGAAGTCAGGCGCAGGAAGCGCCTTTCGGTCGAGCTTGCCGTTGGCGGAGAGAGGGAAGGCCGTCAGCGAGACGAAAGCCGAGGGCACCATGTACTCGGGCAGTCGCTGCTGGAGGAAACCCTTGAGCGCGGTGGTGTCGACGGACTGCTCTTCGGCGGCGACGAAGTAGGCGACGAGACGCTTGTCACCGGGGACGTCCTCACGAGCGAGGACGACGGCTTCCTGGATGCCAGTGAAGAGACGCAGCGCGGCCTCGACTTCACCCAGCTCGATGCGGAAGCCACGAATCTTCACCTGGAAGTCGTTGCGGCCGAGGAACTCGAGAGTGCCGTCGGCGAGCCAGCGAGCCTTGTCACCGGTGCGGTAGAGGCGAGCACCGGGCGAGCTGCTGAAGGGATGCGGGACGAAGCGCTCTGCGGTGAGGTCGGCGCGGTTGAGGTAACCCCACGCCAGGCCATCGCCACCAACGAAGAGCTCGCCAGGGACGCCAGGAGGCAGCGGCTGGAAGCCCGAGTCGAGGACGAAGGCGGAGGAGTTGGAGAGAGGGGCGCCGATGGGGACGGAGCGGGAGACAGCGTCGCCGTGGCGGAGGGAGTGAGTGGCGGAGAAGGTGGTGTTCTCGGTGGGGCCGTAGCCGTTGACGAGGACGTGGCCTTCGGGGAGGCGAGAG
>NZ_FOIB01000031.1 GCF_900111765.1 Myxococcus fulvus | reverse complement strand
TCCCTCCGCCACGGCGACGCTGTCTCCCGCTCCGTCCCCATCGGCGCCCCTCTCTCCAACTCCTCCGCCTTCGTCCTCGACTCGGGCTTCCAGCCCCTGCCTCCTGGCGTCCCCGGCGAGCTCTTCGTTGGGGGCGACGGCCTGGCTTGGGGCTACCTCAACCGCGCCGACCTCACCGCAGAGCGCTTCGTCCCGCACCCCTTCAGCAGCTCGCCCGGTGCTCGCCTCTACCGCACCGGTGACAAGGCTCGCTGGCTCGCTGACGGCACTCTCGAGTTCCTCGGCCGCAACGACTTCCAGGTGAAGATTCGTGGCTTCCGCATCGAGCTCGGCGAAGTCGAGGCCGCGCTGCGTCTCTTCACTGGCATCCAGGAAGCCGTCGTCCTCGCCCGTGAGGACGTCCCCGGTGACAAGCGTCTCGTCGCCTACTTCACCACCGCCGAAGAGCAGTCCGTCGACACCACCGCGCTCAAGGCCTTCCTCCAGCAGAGGCTGCCTGAGTACATGGTGCCCTCGGCTTTCGTCTCGCTGACGGCCTTCCCTCTCTCCGCCAACGGCAAGCTCGACCGAAAGGCGCTTCCTGCGCCCGACTTCGCCTCGGCCTCTTCCGCCGACGACTTCGTCGAGCCCTCCACTCCCGCTCAGGCTCGTCTCGCCTCCATCTTCGCCGACGTCCTCGGCCTGGAGCGCGTCAGCCTCCACGGCGACTTCTTCGAGCTTGGTGGCCACTCCCTCCTCGCCACCCAGGTCGTCTCTCGCATCCGCTCCGCTTTCAGCGTCGAGCTGCCCCTCGGTGAGCTCTTCGCAGCGCCCACCGTCGCCCTCCTCGCTCAGCGCCTGGAGCAGCACGGCTCCGCTTCTCGCCAGCCTCCGCTCGTCCCGGTCGACCGCTCCCAGCCGCTGCCTCTCTCCTTCGCCCAGCAGCGCCTCTGGTTCCTCGACCAGCTCCAGCCTGGCTCTTCCACCTACAACATCCCCTGGGCCCTCAAGCTCTCTGGCTCCCTTGATGTCAGCGCGCTGCGCCAGTCCCTCAACGCGCTCCTCGCGCGCCATGAAGTGCTTCGCACTCACTTCGCGGTCCTCGACGGTCAGCCCGTCCAGGTCATTCGTCCTGACGTTCAGCTCGAGCTGCCTGTCATCGACCTTCGGAGTCTCGAGCCTGTTGCTCGTGAGGCCGAGGCTGCGCGACTGACGCGCGCGGAGGCGATGTACTCGTTCGACATGTCCCGCGGTCCTCTCGTGCACGCGTCACTGGTGCGCCTGAGCGACGAGGACTACCTCCTCCTCGTCACCGCTCACCACATCATCTCCGACGGTTGGTCCATCGCGGTCATCACCCGGGAGATCGCGGCTTTCTACCGCCAGTTCTCCGGTGGAGAGGCCGCACAGCTCGCACCGCTTCCCATCCAGTACGCCGACTTCTCCATCTGGCAGCGTCAGTGGCTCCACGGCGACGTCCTCGCCTCCGAGCTCGACTGGTGGCGTCAGCAACTCGCGGGCGCCTCTTCCGCGTTGGAGCTGCCCACCGACAGGCCTCGTCCCGCCATCCAGACGTACGGCGGCGCCGTTGTCCCTGTTGCACTCTCAAAGCACCTCAGTGCCCAGGTGAAGGAACTGGCCCAGCGCGAGGGCGCCACGCCCTTCATGGTCCTGCTCGCCTCCTTCCAGCTCTTGCTCTCCCGCTACTCGGGACAGGACGATGTCTCCGTGGGTTCGCCCATCGCGAACCGCAATCGCGCCGAGACGGAGGGCCTCATCGGCTTCTTCGTCAACACGCTCGTCCTGCGCTCGCGCATTGATGCGCAGCGCTCGTTCCGTGAGCTGCTGGGACAGGTGCGCCTGAACACCCTCGCGGCCTACGAGCACCAGGACATCCCCTTCGAGAAGCTCGTCGAGGAGTTGCAGCCGCAGCGCGACCTCAGTCGCTCGCCGCTGTTCCAGGTCACGCTCACGCTTCAGAACGCTCCGGAAGAGGCACTGACGCTCCCTGGAGTCACGCTGGGTGGCGTGCCTCCGAGCATCGAGACGTCCAAGTACGACTTCAGCCTCCTCCTCGAAGAGGGCAAGGACGGCTTCTCCGGCATCATCAACTACAACACCGACCTGTTCGACGCGGCCTCCATGGAGCGTCTCGCACAGCACTTCTCGGTGCTCTTGATCGAAGTCGTCTCGTCACCGGAGACCCAGCTCCGCCAGATTCCGCTGCTCACGTCCGCAGAGAAGCAGGCCGTGCTCTCGACGTGGAACAACACCGGCACGGATTACCCGCGCGATACCAGCATCCACTCGCTGTTCTCGCAGCAGGTGGCGCGTTCACCCGAGGCCGTAGCCGTTGTCTCCGGAGATGAGGCTGTCACCTACTCGCAGCTCGACGCGCGCTCCAATCAGCTCGCGCATCACCTGCGCGCCCTGGGTGTCCTGCCTGGCTCTCGCGTCGCGGTCCGCCTCGACCGCTCCGCTGACCTCATCGTCTCCCTGGTGGCCGTGCTCAAGACGGGCGCGTCCTACGTCCCCCTCGACAAGGCCTGGCCCTCCGACCGCCTCTCCTTCGTCCTCCGTGAGTCCGCCGCAGGCGTCCTCGTCTCCCACTCCGACGTCGCCGACGACTTGCCCGCTTTCGGTGCCGTCCTCCT
>NZ_FOIB01000030.1 GCF_900111765.1 Myxococcus fulvus | reverse complement strand
CTCTCGCCTCCCCGAAGGCCACGTCCTCGTCAACGGCTACGGCCCCACCGAGAACACCACCTTCTCCGCCACTCACTCCCTCCGCCACGGCGACGAAGTCTCTCGCTCCGTCCCCATCGGCGCCCCTCTCTCCAACTCCTCCTCCTTCGTCCTCGACTCGGGCTTCCAGCCCCTGCCTCCTGGCGTCCCCGGCGAGCTCTTCGTTGGTGGCGACGGCCTGGCGTGGGGCTACCTCAACCGCGCCGACCTCACCGCAGAGCGCTTCGTCCCGCACCCCTTCAGCAGTTCGCCCGGTGCTCGCCTCTACCGCACCGGTGACAAGGCTCGCTGGCTCGCTGACGGCACCCTCGAGTTCCTCGGCCGCAACGACTTCCAGGTGAAGATTCGCGGCTTCCGCATCGAGCTGGGTGAAGTCGAGGCCGCGCTGCGTCTCTTCACCGGCATCCAGGAAGCCGTCGTCCTCGCCCGTGAGGACGTCCCCGGTGACAAGCGTCTCGTCGCCTACTTCACCTCAGGCGACTCTTCCGTCGACCCCACCTCACTCAAGGCCTTCCTCCAGCAGCGACTGCCCGAGTACATGGTGCCCTCGGCTTTCGTCTCGCTGACGGCCTTCCCTCTCTCCGCCAACGGCAAGCTCGACCGAAAGGCCCTCCCCGCGCCTGACTTCGCCTCGGCCTCTTCCGCCGACGACTTCGTCGAGCCCTCCACTCCCGCTCAGGCTCGTCTCGCCTCCATCTTCGCCGACGTCCTCGGCCTGGAGCGCGTCAGCCTCCACGGCGACTTCTTCGAGCTCGGCGGCCACTCCCTCCTCGCCACCCAGGTCGTCTCTCGCATCCGCTCCGCCTTCAGCGTCGAGCTGCCCCTCGGTGAGCTCTTCGCTGCACCCACCGTTGCGCTCCTCGCTCAGCGCCTGGAGCAGCACGGCTCCGCTTCTCGCCAGCCTCCGCTCGTCCCGGTCGACCGCTCCCAGCCGCTGCCTCTCTCCTTCGCCCAGCAGCGCCTCTGGTTCCTCGACCAGCTCCAGCCCGGCTCCTCCACCTACAACATCCCCTGGGCCCTCAAGCTCTCTGGCTCCCTTGATGTCAGCGCGCTGCACCAATCCCTCAACGCGCTCCTCGCTCGCCATGAGGTGCTTCGCACTCACTTCGCGGTCCACGACGGCCAGCCCGTCCAGGTCATTCGTCCTGACGTCCAGCTCGAGCTGCCTGTCATCGACCTACGGGGTCTGGAGCCCGTTGCTCGCGAGGCCGAAGCACAGGCGCTGATGCGACAGGAGGCCCAGCACTCGTTCAACCTCGCTCAGGGCCCTCTTGTTCACGCGACCTTGGTGCGGATGAGCGATGCGGAGCACCTGCTCCTCGTCACCGCTCACCACATCATCTCCGACGGTTGGTCCATCTCCGTCATCGCTCGCGAGATCGCGGCCTTCTACCGCCAGTTCTCCGGCGGAGAGGCCGCACAGCTCGCACCGCTTCCCATCCAGTACGCCGACTTCTCCGTCTGGCAGCGTCAGTGGCTCCATGGCGACGTCCTCGCCTCCGAGCTCAATTGGTGGCGTCAGCAACTCGCGGGCGCCTCTTCCGCGCTGGAGCTGCCCACCGACAGGCCTCGCCCCGCCATCCAGACGTACGGCGGCGCCGTTGTCCCTGTTGCACTCTCGAAGCACCTCAGTGCCCAGGTGAAGGAACTGGCCCAGCGCGAGGGCGCCACGCCCTTCATGGTCCTGCTCGCCTCCTTCCAGCTCCTGCTCTCCCGTTACTCGGGACAGGACGATGTCTCGGTCGGATCCCCTGTCGCCAACCGCAACCGCTCGGAGACGGAGGGCCTCATCGGCTTCTTCGTCAACACCCTCGTCTTCCGCTCACGCCTCGATGGCAGGCAGTCCTTCCGCGAGCTGCTGGGACAGGTGCGCCTGAACACCCTCGCGGCTTACGAGCACCAGGACATCCCCTTCGAGAAGCTCGTCGAGGAGTTGCAGCCGCAGCGCGACCTCAGTCGCTCACCGCTGTTCCAGGTCACGCTCACCCTTCAGAACGCACCCGAGGGAGCGCTGACGCTTCCCGGGCTCAGTCTCGACGCCCTCCCTCCCAGCATCGAGACCTCCAAGTACGACTTCAGCCTCCTCCTCGACGAAGGAAGCGAAGGCTTCTCGGGCATCATCAACTACAACACCGACCTGTTCGACGCGGCCTCGATGGAGCGCCTCGCTCGTCACTACGCCGTGCTCCTCGATGGGCTCCTCACCAGCCCCGACAGGCAACTCGGCTTCGTGTCGATGCTCACGCCGTCCGAGAAACAACTGCTCCCCTCGTGGAACGGAACGCAGTCCGCATACTCGCGCGATGCCAGCATCCACTCGCTGTTCTCGCAGCAGGTGGCGCGTTCGCCGGAGGCCGTAGCCGTTGTCTCGGGGGATGAGGCTGTCACCTACTCGCAGCTCGACGCGCGCTCCAATCAGCTCGCGCATCACCTGCGCGCCCTGGGTGTCCTGCCTGGCTCTCGCGTCGCGGTCCGCCTCGACCGCTCCGCTGACCTCATCGTCTCCCTGGTGGCCGTGCTCAAGACGGGCGCGTCCTACGTCCCCCTCGACAAGGCCTGGCCCTCCGAGCGCCTCTCCTTCGTCCTTCGTGAGTCCGCCGCGGGCGTCCTCGTCTCCCACTCCGACGTCGCCGACGACTTGCCCGCTTTCGGTGCCGTCCTCCT
>NZ_FOIB01000029.1 GCF_900111765.1 Myxococcus fulvus | reverse complement strand
ACGTCACCACCGGCGAGCAACTGGCGCACGCCAGAGAGGGCCACCGGCTGGTGCGCAACCATCTGCTCGAAGAGAGCAGCGGTCAGCCAGAGAGAAGAGACCTTCTCGCGGACGAGGACCGCACCCAACTCTTCGAGAGAGAGGGAGTGAGGAGGAGCGAGAACGAGCTTCGAGCCGTGAAGCAGAGCACCCCAGATTTCGAGGGTGGAGGCATCGAAGGCGACGGGAGCGGCGTGGAGCCAGACTTCCGAAGCGCCGAAGTGAATGAAGGAAGAAGAGACGAGGCGCGTGACGCCCCGGTGGGGAACGCAGACACCCTTGGGCTCGCCGGTGGAACCCGAGGTGAACATGACGTAGGCGAGGTCGTCGCCCGTCACTTCGGAAGCAAGCGCAGTCGTGGGCCGACGGGCGATGCGAGAGGCCTCCTCATCGACGAGGAGGAGGACGGCACCGAAAGCGGGCAAGTCATCCGCGACGTCGGAGTGAGAGACGAGGACGCCAGCGGCGGACTCGCGGAGGACGAAGGAGAGGCGCTCGGAGGGCCAGGCCTTGTCGAGGGGGACGTAGGACGCACCGGCCTTGAGGATGGCCAGCAGGGAGACGATGAGGTCGGCTGAGCGGTCGAGGCGCACGGCGACGCGAGAGCCGGGGAGAACACCCAAGGCGCGCAGGTGATGCGCGAGCTGATTGGAGCGCGCGTCGAGCTGCGAGTAGGTGACAGCCTCATCCCCCGAGACGACAGCGACCGCGTCGGGAGAACGGGTCACCTGCTGCTCGAACAGCGCATGCACGCTCGCGCTGCGCGGATACGCCCGGGCGGTCTCGTTCCACGTCGAGAGCACCTGCTGCTTCTCGGCGGACGTGAGCAACGGAAGTCGCGCGAGCTGTGTGTCGGGCGTGGAGACCGCCTCGGTGAGCAGCACGGAGAAGTGACGCGACAGGCCCTCGATGGTGGCCGCGTCGAACAGGTCGGTGTTGTAGTTGAAGACACCCGCGAATCCGCCCGAGCCCTCCTCGAGCAACAAGCTGATGTCGAACTTCGAGGTCTCCAGCTCCGGAGGAAGCTGCGTGAGCGTGATGCCGGGGAGCGTCAGCGTGGCGCTCGGGGTGTTCTGAAGTGTGAGGGTGACCTGGAACAGCGGCGATCGGCTCAGGTCACGCTGCGGCTGCAGTTCCTCGACGAGCTTCTCGAACGGGACGTCCTGGTGCTCGTAGGCGGCCAGGGTGCTCAGGCGCACCTGTCCCAGCAGCTCGCGGAACGTGCGCTGCGTGTCGATGCTCGAGCGCAGGACCAGCGTGTTGACGAAGAAGCCGACCAGGCCCTCGGTCTCCGCGCGGTTGCGGTTCGCGATGGGCGAGCCGACGGAGACGTCGTTCTGGCCCGAGTAGCGCGAGAGCACGAGCTGCCAGGCCGCGAGCAGGACCATGAACGGCGTGGCCCCCTCGCGCTGCGCGAGCGCCTTCACCGCGTTGCTCAGACTCCCGGAGAGCTCAATCGGAAGCACCGCGCCGTGCTCGGTCTGCGCGGCCGGACGCGGCCTGTCCGTGGGCAACTCCAACGCCGCCGGCGCACCCGTGAGCTGCTCGCGCCACCAATCCAACTCGCCCCGGAGCCGCTCGCCGTCGAGCCACTGCCGCTGCCAGACGGAGAAGTCCGCGTACTGGATGGGGAGCGCCGCGAGCTGCGCGGCCTCTCCGCCCGAGAACTGGCGGTAGAAGGCCCCCAGCTCACGGACCATGATCTCCGTGGACCATCCATCCGAGATGATGTGGTGGACGGTGACGAGCAGCAGGTGCTGTCGCGCATCCAGCCGCAACAGGGAGGCACGCACCAACGGTCCACGCGCCAGGTCGAACGGACGGAGCGCCTCTTCGCGCATCAGTCGACGCGCTTCCGCCTCGCGCGGCTGTCCGTCCAACCCGCCGAGCTCCACCACGGGCAGCTCGACCTCGGCCTCGGGCCGGATGACCTGGATGGGCTGTGAATCACGCACGATGAAGTGCGTGCGCAGCACCTCATGTCGCTGCACGAGCGCGCGCAGCGACTGCCTCAGGGCCTCGACATCCAGCGAGCCCTCGAGTCGGAGCGCCGCGGGCAGGTTGTACGACGCCGTGCCGGGCTGGAGCTGATCCAGGAACCACAGTCGCTGCTGGGCGAACGACAGCGGAATCACACCCGTCCGTGCGACAGGCGCCAGCTTCGCCGCGCCGTCGGACTCCCCTTGCGACAGCGCCACGAGCCGCTTCGCGAGCAGCTCCACCGTCGGCGCCTCGAAGAGGTCTCGCAGCGGCAACGTCACGCCCGTGGCAGAGCGCAGCTGCGCGACCAGCCGCGTTCCCAACAGCGAGTGTCCACCCAGCTCGAAGAAGTGGTCGGTGGCACCCACCTGCTCGACCCGCAGGACCGAGGCGAACAGGGACGCAAGCAACTGCTCCGTCGGCGTGCGCGGCGCGACGAACTCCCGCGTGACGGGGACGAAGTCAGGCGCAGGGAGCGCCTTGCGGTCCACCTTGCCGCTCGGGCTCAGTGGGAGCGCATCGAGGAAGACGAACGCGGACGGCACCATGTACTCGGGGAGGCGCTGGGAGAGCGCATCCCGGAGGGCCGAGGCGTCCTGTGACGTGGAGACGAGATAGGCGACGAGACGCGCCTCGTCGCGCACGGTGACGACCGCGTCGGAGACGGACGGAATCGAACGCAGCGCGTTTTCGACTTCACCGAGTTCGATGCGGAAGCCGCGCAGCTTGACCTGGAAGTCGGAGCGGCCGAGGTACTCGAGGGTGCCGTCGGGGAGCCAGCGAGCGAGGTCGCCGGTGCGGTAGAGGCGGGCACCGGGCGAGTCACTGAAGGCATCGGGGATGAAGCGTTCCGCGGTGAGGTGAGGGGAGCGCCAGTAGCCGAGGCCGACCTGGACACCGCCGATGAAGAGCTCGCCCGGGACACCGACGGGGGAGGGTTGCCCCTG
>NZ_FOIB01000028.1 GCF_900111765.1 Myxococcus fulvus | reverse complement strand
TCGCCAGCACCACCTGGTACGCGCTCAGCAGCACCATGAAGGGCGTCACCCCTTCACGACGACTCACCTCCTCCACCTTCCTCCACAGCTCCTTCGGCCACTGCGTCTGGACGAAGCCACCCCGGAAGCTCTGCGCCGCGGGTCTCGGCTTGTCCGTCACCAGCTCCAACGCCCTCGGCGCCCCTTCCAACTGCTTGCGCCAGTACTCCACCTGCTGCTCCAGCACTTCTCCCCGCAGCCACCCTCGCTGCCACTCCGCATAGTCTCCGTACTGCACCGGCAGCTCACCCAGCGGCGACGGCTTCCCCTCCGCGTACGCCTCGTAGAGCGCCGCCATCTCCCTCACCAACAACCCCGTCGACCAGCCGTCCGACACGATGTGGTGCAGCACCACCACCAGCACGTGCTCCTCAGCGGACAGCCTCACCAACGTCGCCCTCAGCAGCGGCCCTCGCGCCAGATTGAACGGCCGCGCGACCTCCTCGCCGACGAGACGCAGCAACGTCGACTCTCGCTCCGTCTCCTCGCGCAGCTCGACTCGACGGAAATGGAATGGCGACGGCGGGGAGATCACCTGCACGGGCACACCGCCCTCATCAGGGAAGCTGGTGCGCAGGTTCTCGTGACGACGAATCACCTCGGAGAACGCTCGCTCCAGCGCCTCCACATCGAGTGCGCCCTCCAACCGGAGCGCCGACGGGACGTTGTACGTGACACTCCCAGGCTCGAGCTTGTCGAGGAACCACAGGCGCTGCTGCGCGAAGGACAACGGCAGTGCCCCCTGCCGCGCGGAGGGCCGCAACGCCGGTACCGAGACGGCTCGCGCGACCTGCTCCACCTTGCGAGCAAGTGCCTCCAGCGTGGGCGCTTCGAAGAGCGCCCTCAACGGCACCTCCACGCCCAACGCGCCACGCAGCCGCGCCACCACCTGCGTCGCGATGAGCGAATGCCCACCCAGCGCGAAGAAGTCATCGTGACGGCTCACGCGCTCGACTCGCAGGACCTCCTTCCAGATGGAAGCCAGTGACTCCTCCATCGGCGTCGCGGGCGGCACATGCACCGCGCCTGAAGCCAGAGACTCCGCCTCCGGTTCGGGCAACGCCCGGCGATCCAGCTTGCCGTTCGGCGTCAGCGGCAACGCGTCCAGCATCATGAAGCCCGAGGGCACCATGTGCGCCGGCAGACGCTCCTGAACGAATCCTCGCAACGTCCCCAGGTCCACGGCCCCCGAGGAATTCGCGATGACATACGCGACCAGCCGCTTGTCACCGGCCGAGTCCTCGCGAGCCACCACCACCGCGTCACCCACCGAGGGATGCTCGCGAAGGACCGCCGCCACCTCTCCCGGCTCCACGCGGAAGCCACGCACCTTCACCTGGAAGTCCGCGCGGCCCAGGAACTCCACCCTGCCATCCGCGAGCCACCGCACCCTGTCCCCCGTGCGGTACATCCGAGCCCCGGGCACCGAACTGAACGGGTCCGGACCGAAGCGCTCCGCCGTCAGGTCAGGGCGTCCCAGGTAGCCACGCGCCACCTGCTCGCCGCCGATGAACAACTCCCCGGGCACACCGGTCGGCACCGGACGCAGCTCGGCATCCAGCACGTACACGCGCGTCTTCGCCAACGGCCGCCCCAGCGGCACGGTCGCCGCCCGGGCCACCGCATCCACCGGCCCCGCGATCACACCCACGGTCGTCTCCGTGGGGCCGTAGTGGTTGAACACCTCCACCGTCGGAGCCAGGGCGCGCACCTGCTCCACCAGCGCCCATGTCGAGGACTCGCCACCCAGGACCAGTCGCTTGCGAGGCAGCACCCGCGCCGGCTCCGGCGCCGTCAACCAGGCGGAGAGGTGCGCTGGCACCATCTTCACGCAGTCCACCGGGTGACGCTGGAAGTACTCCGCCACGCCCACGGGATTCCCCATGCGCTCGGACGAGAGGACATGCAGCACGCCTCCCGTGCACAGCGCCGGGAACAGCACCGTGTTGCCCAGGTCCGCGCCGAAGGTGGACACCAACGCGAAGCTCGCGCACTCACGCAGCCCGAGTCGCTCGGTCGCTGCCTGGACGTAGTTGACCAGCGCCCCGTGTGACACGGCCACGCCCTTGGGACGGCCCGTGCTGCCCGAGGTGAACAACACGTATGCGGTGTTCTCCGGGGCGACCTGCACGGCCAGCGCGTCTGCTGACTGCCTCGCGATGAGCGCGGCGTCCCGATCCATCAACACCCGACGGGCGGCGCCGGTCTCGAACGAAGCGGTGTGACGAGACTCCGTCACCACGATGGGCGCGGCGACCTCCTCCACGAGCACGCGCAGGCGCGCCGCGGGCTGTGCTGGCTCCAGCGGCACGTAGGCGCCTCCGGCCTTCAGGACACCGAGCAGCGCCACCACCCACTCCACGCTCCGCTCCAGGCACAGCGCCACCGGGACGTCCGGCCCGACGCCAAGCTCTCGTAGATGCCTCGCGAGCTGATTGGCGCGCGCGTCGAGCTGCGCATACGACAGCACCGCGTCCTCGTAGCGCACGGCGGGTGCCGTGGGGGTTCGAGCCGCCTGCTGCTCGATGAGCGCATGCAGCGGCGCCGCGTTCGAGAAGTCCGCCGCGGCCGTGGACCACGAGCTCAGGACCTGTTGCCGCTCGGCTGGCGTCATCAGGGGCAGCGCGGAGAGGCGCTGGCCAGGGTTCGCGGTGATCGACTCCAGCAGCACCTGGAGGTGCGCCACCATGCGCGCCGCCGTGGGCTCGGAGAAGAGGTCCGAGTTGAACAGCAGCGTCCCCGTGATTCCCTCCGAGGTCTCGCTCAGGTTGAGGGACAGCTCGAAGCGCGCGGCCTCCGTGCCCTCCGTCTCCACGGGAACGAGGGACATCGCGGGGAACTCGAGCGCCTCCACCGGAGCGTTCTGCAAGACGAAGAGGACCTGGAACAGCGCGGTGCGGCTCAGGTCGCGGACCGGCCGCAGCGCCTCCACCAGCTTCTCGAAGGGGAGGTCCTGGTGCTCGTAGGCCCCGAGCGTGGTCTCACGGACCTGGGCCAGCAGTTGGAGGAACGTCTCCGCGGGATGCACCCGCGCGCGCAGGACCAACGTGTTGACGAAGAAGCCGATGAGGCCCTCCGTCTCCGCATACCGGCGGCCCGCGATGGGCGAGCCCACGCTGATGTCGTCCTGCCCCGAGTAGCGGGACAGCAACACCTGGAACGCCGAGAGCAACACCATGAAGGGGGTGGTTCCCGTCTCGCGGGCCAGCGCGCCCACCGCGTCTCGCAGCGCGACAGGCAGCCGCACGGGGACGGTGGCGCCTCGCTGGGATTGGACCGCGGGGCGAGGCCCCTCGATGGGCAACTCCAGATGCGGGGGCGCTCCGGCGAGCCGCTCCTTCCACCAGTCGAGCTGCGTCTCCAGTCGCGTTCCGCTCAGCCACTCGCGTTGCCAGAGCGCGTAGTCCGCGTACTGCACAGGGAGCGCGGGCAGCGGTGCCTGTTGTCCCTCGGAGAAGGCCACGTAGAGCGCGCCGAGTTCTCGCACCAGCACGCCCAGGGACCAACCGTCCGAGACGATGTGGTGCATCACCAGCGACAGCACATGTTGCTCGGGAGCGAGTCGGAGCAGCGTGGCGCGCAGGAGCCTGGGCTGTCCGAGGTCGAACGGGCGTAGCGACTCCTCGACGGCACGGCGCCGCACCGCGCTCCGGCGGTCTACTTCGGACAACGCGCTCAGATCCTCGAAGGCGAGCTGGAAGTCGTCGGGGGCGTGGATGACCTGGACTGGCTCCCCCGCGTGCAGGGCGAAGCTGGTGCGCAGGGATTCGTGACGCGCCACCAATGCGGAGAACGCGCGCTCGAGCGCGTCGATTCGCAGCGCCCCATTCACCTGGAGGTGGATCGGTACGTTGTAGGCGGCGCTGCCAGGAGAGAGCTGTTCGAAGAACCACAGGCGCTGCTGCGCGAACGACAGCGGTGGCGGGCCAGATCGAGGCCGAGGGACCAGCGGGAAGACGTCAGGCGTCGTGCTGTCCCCGCGCGAGAAATCGAGACGTCTCGCGAGCACTTCGATGGTCGGTGCTTCGAAGAGGGCGCGCAGTGGGAGGTCGATTCCCGTGAGTGCGCGCACTCGCGCCACCACCTGCGTCGCCAGCAGCGAGTGTCCTCCCAGCTCGAA
>NZ_FOIB01000027.1 GCF_900111765.1 Myxococcus fulvus | reverse complement strand
CCGTCCGCCAGCGTGTCCAGCACGAGCGGGTCGCCGTACTTGCCCTTCGAGAGCTTCTGCGCCTTGCCGTGCGCGATGAGGAACACCTGGTGCGCCGACGTGCCCGCCTCGACGATGACGTCCCCGGCCTTGTACTGCTGCTGGGTGAAGCGGCCCGCCAGCGTGCGGATGAGCAGGTCGTCCGCGTCCTGGAAGCCCCGCATCAGCGGCAGCTTCAGCAGCTCCTGCGGAATCACCTCCACCTTGACGCCGATGTTGCTGAAGTTCAGCCGGTCATCGCCCGCCGCGTACGTCAGCCGCCGGTTGACGCGGTACGTGCCGCCGGACACCTGCACCCAGGGCAGGATGCTCAGCAGGTAGCGGGGGGAAATCCCCTGCATCATCGGCTGCGTCTTGGTCGTCGTCGCCAGCTGCCGCGCGCCGGCCGTGCTCAGGCTGGTGCCCTCGTGGGCCGCCAGCTCTCTGTCTGGATTCGCCATGAAGTCGTCCTCCTTCGTCCGGGTGCGACGACTACGAGCGGCCCAGCTCCACGCTCTCCAGGATGCCCAGCGCGTCCGGCGTCAGCACCGCCGCGGAGAAGTACGCCGTCACCAGGTAGTTCATGATGGCCTTCTCGTTGATGCCCATGAAGCGCACGTTGAGGCTGGGCTCGATTTCATCGGGGATTCCCGCCTGGTGCAGGCCGACGACGCCCTGGTTCTTCTCGCCCGCGCGCATCAGCATGATGGACGTGGTGCGCGTCTCGGAGATGGGCAGCTTGTTGCACGAGACGATGGGCACGCCTCTCCACGCGGGCACGTGGTTGCCGTTCATCTCGATGCTGGTGGGGTAGATGCCCCGCTTGTTGCACTCCTGGCCGAAGGCGGCGATGGCGCGCGGGTGCGCCAGGAAGAACGACGGCTCCTTCCACACCGTGGCCAAGAGCTCGTCCATGTCGTCCGGCGTGGGCGCGCCCGAGCGGGTGTGGATGCGCTGCTTGAGGTCCGCGTTGTGCAACAGGCCGAACTCACGGTTGTTGATGAGCTCGTGCTCCTTGCGCTCCTTGAGCGCCTCCACCGTCAGGCGCAGCTGCTGCTGCGTCTGGTTCATCGGGTCATTGAAGAGGTCGGCCACGCGGGTGTGAATCTGGAGCACCGTCTGGGCGACGGACAGCTCGTACTCGCGGGGGCTCGTCTCGTAGTCCACGAAGGTGCCGGGCAGCACCGGCTCGCCGTGGTGGCCGGCCGCCAGCTCAATCGCCTTCTGGCCCGAGTGGTCCTGCTTCTTCTTGGCGCGCGCCTTGAATTTCTCGATGTGCTTCTGCAGCGACGGCACCTGCGCCACCACCGCCTCGAAGGCGGACTGCTGGAGCACCAGGGCAATCACGGGCGTCACCGCCTTGGCCGTGAACTGCCAGTAGTCCTGCGACTCCAGCAGCGCCTGGTAGCTGTAGTGGTCTCCGTCCGCGAGCGTCTCCAGCACCACCGGCTCCCCGTACTTGCCGGTGCCGACGCGGTTCACCTTGCCGTGGGCGATGAGGACGATGGAGTCGGCCTCCTTGCCGGCCTCGGTGATGACCTCGCCCGCCTTGAACTGCTTCTGCTCGAAGCGGTTGGCCAGCGCGGTGAGCGCCTCCACGTCCTCGTACCCGCGCAGCAGCGGCAGCTCACCCAGCTCCTGCGGAATCACCGCCACCTTGGCGCCCGTGCTGGTGAAGGTGACGCGGCCGTCGCCCACCGCGTACGTCATGCGGCGGTTGACGCGGTACGTACCGCCGGACACCTGCACCCACGGCAGCAGCTTGAGCAGCCACCGCGAGGAGATGCCCTGCATCTGCGGCTCGGACTTGGTCGTCGTCGCCAGCTGCCGCGCCGCCTGCGTGCCCAGGCTCTGGTTGTTGTCGTCGAACTTCTTCGAATCAATGGACATGGGTCACCCTTCTTCGGATTGAAGACTCGGAATCACTTCGGAATGTGTCGGACTTCTCAGGGACGCGTGGCGCGCAGCAGCTCGGCGATGCGCATCGCCGACGTGCCCAGCGGGGCGGGCTTGCCTGTCTTGAGCTTCGGCGCCGCGTCGTGGATGAGCTCCACCTCGGTGTAGCGCGTCACGCCCGCGTGCCACCGGGGGATGCCCGCCATCCACTGCTGCAACTGCTCCACGTACTTGTGCAGCTTGCCTTGCGCCTGGGCATCCAGCTCGAAGGTGCGGATGACCGCGGGCAGCTCCTTGGCCACCAGGTGCTCGAACTGCTTCATGCGCGCGGTCATCATCTCGTTGACGACGCGCACCGCCGCGTCCTTGTCCACGCCCAGGAACTTCTGCACCACGAGCACGCAGTTGTTCAGCTCGCCCTCGAACTGGATTTCCTTCTGGTAGGAGTACAAGTCGTTGACGAAGCAGGCGTAGTCGGCGGCCGAGTTCTCCAGCCCTCGCAGCGTGCGGGTGTTGAAGACGTCCTCTGGCACCGCGTCCCCGTGGGACAGGCGCGCCAGGGACATGGTGAGGTCCGAGCCGAACGTCTTGCGGCGCATCTCCACGTAGTCCACCGGGTCCGGCACGCGGTTGAGCAGCTGGTTGTTCAGCTCCCACACCCAGCTGTCCGTCATGTCCTGGATGGCCTTGCGGAAGAGCTTTCGGCCGCGCGGCGTCAGCGGGCCCGCGGTGCGCTTCCACAAGTCCGCCAGGCTCAGCTCCACCGGGTTGAGGGGCACCGCGGCGCTCGCGGTCTCCACGTCGTCCGGCATGAACTGCCCCAGCCGCGCGGTGAACGCCTTCGCGCCCGCCATGTCCCGGGTGTGCGCGTAGAGCATGGGGAAGTAGTCGTCCGCGTACGTGCCCCACACCAGCCAGCACGCCGTCAGCTCCAGCTGCTCGGGCGTCGCGTCCGGGTGGATGAGCGCGCCGCAGAGGGCCACGTCCGCCGCGTCGAACTTGTGGTCGTCCCAGACGTAGAGGCCCACGCCGGGCACGACTTCGAGCAGGCCCATCTTCCGCGCCCAGGCCTTGGAGGCCCTCCGCGCGTGGTCCAGGTGGGGGCTCAAGTACGTGCTGTACGGCATGTAGAACTTCGGCAGCGTCGTGGGGCCCACGTGCTGGCGCGGCGTGTGGCTCAGCGAGCGGGCCCGAGGCCCCATCCCCAGCGCGCCCGCCGTCAGCGGCAGCCGGAGCGCGGAGGTGCCCAGGCCGGAGGGCACCGGCACCGTGAGCGCCGGACGCTCCTCGGCGTGCTGGTTCATGTAGCGGTTGGAGCGCATGTGCCACTCGTGGCCGCCGGACTGCCAGTCCTGGAGCCCCCGCAGGTACGTGAGCACCTGCGCCTGCTCCACCGGGTTGAGCCCGTACTCCGCGAAGAGCCACGGCAGCTCCGTCGCGAACGTCGTCTCGAACTGCTGCAGCCGGGACGTCAGCAAGTCGTTGACCAGGTCCGCGGCGCGCTGCGTGTCGCAGTCGAGGAACTTCTCCACCACCAGCACGCCGTTGGAGAGCTCGCCCTCCTCCAGGATTTCGCGCTCGTAGGAGAACAAGTCGTTGCGCAGGTGCACCGCGTCGGAGAACGTGTCCTTGAACACGCGCAGCGGCCGGCTCTTCACCACCCGGTCCGGAATCTCCGCCGCGACGGCCACCTCCACCAAATCCGACGACCAGGGCGCGCCGCCCACCTTGCGGCGCATCTCGATGTACTCGATGGGGTTGGAGATGCGCGCCTCGCTGATGTTGGCGATCTCCCACATCGACTCGTCGAGCAGGTGCTTGGTGTTCTCGTAGAAGCGGCGACGCCAGTCCATGGACATGGCGGGCACGGTGCGCTGCCACAAGTCCCAGAGGCCGCGCTCCACCGGGTTGACGGGCTCCGGCGGCGTCTGGCTCAGGTCCAGCGGCATGAAGAGCGGCAGCCGGTCCAGGTACGCCTGGCCGCCCTTCACGTCGCGCGAGTACTTGAAGACCTCCAGGAAGTGGTCGTCGAAGTAGAAGACCCAGACGTACCAGTCCGTGACCAGGTCCAGCACCGGCCCCGGCGCCTCGGGGTGCGTGTACGCGCAGAGCAGCGCGTAGTCCATGCCGTCGAAGCGGCGCTCGGACCAGACCTCGCGCTCCGTCCCGTCCCTCGGCGGCCCCAGGATGCCCATCTGGTAGGACCACGCCTTGGTGTGCACGCGGGCGGATTCCAGGTTCGGGTTCAG
>NZ_FOIB01000026.1 GCF_900111765.1 Myxococcus fulvus | reverse complement strand
CCCAGCACCGCGTCCGCCTCCACTCCCCAACTCCTCCACATCCTCCACAGCGCGTACTCCACCGCGAAGAGCGCCGGCTGCGTGTACCTCGTCTCATCCAGCTCGCTGCCTCCGCCGAACATCACCTCCAGCAGCGGCTTCTCCAGCACTCCCTCCAGCACCTTCGCGCACTCTTCCAGCGCTTCCTTGAAGGCGGGCTGAGTCCGGTACAGCTCCTCTCCCATCCCCACGTACTGGCTTCCCTGGCCCGTGAATAGGAAGGCCACCTTCCTCTTCTCCTTCCCCACCGCCTGGCCCTTCACCACTCCGGCCACGGCCTCTCCCGCCACCACTCGCTCCAGCTTCGTCTTCAGCTCTTCGGCCGAAGCGCCCACCACCGCGAGCCGCTGCTCCAAGTGCGTCCTCCCCACCGACGCCGTGAAGCACACGTCTCCCACCACCGCCCCTCCCAGCGCTCCCGCGTACTGCTTCGCTTGCTCTTCCAGCGCGCTCGCGCTCCTCGCACTCAGCACCAGCACGTGCTTCGGGCGCTCGACCCCATCCTGCTTCTGGACGGGCTCCGCCCTCGGAGGCGCCTCCTCCAGGATGACGTGTGCGTTCGTCCCGCTCAGACCGAAGGAGCTGACACCCGCGAGTCGCCGCGTCTGCTTGGGCTCCCACTGCGTCAGCTTCGTCGGAACCTCCACCGCCATCTGGTCCCAACCGATGTGCGGGTTCGGCGTCTTGAAGTGCAGGTGCGGCGGCAACTGCTTGTTCTTCAGCGACAGCACCACCTTCATCACCGCCGCCACCCCCGCCGCCGACTCCAGGTGTCCCAGGTTCGTCTTCGCGGACCCCAGCCACAGCGACTCACCGCTTCGCCCCTCACCCAGCGCGCCCCACATCGCGTCCACTTCAATCGGGTCCCCCAGCGACGTCCCCGTCCCGTGCGCCTCCAGGTAGCTGACCTCCGTCGCCTTCACCCCTCCGTTCTCCAGCGCCTGACGAATCACCGCCTGCTGCGCCATCCCGTTCGGCACCGTCAGCCCACTGCTCGGGCCGTCGTGGTTCACCGCCGTGCCGCGAATCACCGCCAGCACTTCGTTCCCGTCCGCCACAGCGTCCGACAGCCGCTTCAGCACCAGCACGCCGCAGCCCTCGCCGCGCGCATAACCGTCCGCCGAGGCATCGAACGTCTTGCAGCGGCCCTCCGGAGACAGCGCGCCGCTGCTCGCCAGGTAGACGCTCACCTCCGGGGAGAGGATGAGGTTCACTCCGCCTGCGAGCGCCACCGGGCACTCGCCCAGGCGCAGGCTCTGGATGGCCAGGTGCATCGCCACCAGTGACGACGAGCACGCCGTGTCCACCGCCATGCTCGGACCCTGGAAGCCCAGCGCGTACGACAGGCGGCCCGCGCTGAAGCACGCTCCCTTCGCCGTGCCGAAGTACGGGTCCAGCTGCGACAGGTCCGCGTTCGCGAGCATGCGCTGGCTGTAGTCCGTGTTCATCACGCCCACGAAGACGCCCACGCGCTGCCGGCCCCGGCGCTCCACCGGATAGCCCGCTCGCTCCAGCGCCTCCCAGCCGACCTCCAGCAACAGCCGCTGCTGCGGGTCCATCGCCGCCGCCTCGCGCGGGGAGATGCCGAAGAACTGGGCGTCGAACTGGTCCACGTCCTTCAGGAAGCCGCCCCGACGGGTGTTGATCTTCCCCGGCACCTGCGGCTTCGGGTCATAGAGCGCGTCCACGTCCCAGCGGTTCGCCGGCACCTCCGTCGTCGCGTCCACGCCGTCGCGAAGCAGCTCCCAGTACGCCTCCGGCGTGGTGACGCCGCCCGGGAAGCGGCACGCCATGCCAACAATCGCGATGGGTTCCACGCGGGGCGTCGACTCGGCCTTCTCCAGCCGGGCCTCCAGCTTGCGAATCTTCACGAGCTGCTGCTGCACGATCTGCCGGTAGTTGATGTCCTCGGTCGTCATCTCGATATTCCTCAGGAATCCGTTGCCAGGTCCGCGAGCGCCAGACGGGCCAGCTCCGCGTCGGAGAGTGCGTCGAGGCTCACCTCGAGCTCGCCTGCGTCCGGCACCTCACGCGCCGGAGCGGGCTTCCTCTCGTCGTTGAACTTCAAGACAGCCTCGATGAGGTGGTCGGCGAGGAAGTCCACGTTGGGGTGGTTCATCGCGATGGTCGAAGGCAGCGAGTGCCCCAGCCCGTCCTGCAGGGCGTTGCGCAGCTCGATGGCCATCAGCGAGTCCATGCCCAGGTCCGTGAAGCCCTGGCCCCAATCGACTCCCCCCGCCACGTCCAGGCGGAGCACGCGCCCCACTGCCTCCTGGAGCCTGCGGACGAGCACCTCCCGCCGCTCATGCGGCAGCGCGCCCCGCAGCTCCGCCAACCACTGCTTCTTCGTCGTCGCCACGGCCGCGCGAGACTCTTCCTTCCGCGCCGGCGCCACCGCCGCGTAGAAGCCCGAGCGCCCCAGCCGTCCGAGCCCCTCCAGATACGCCGGCCACCGGATGTGCATGAGCCCGAGCTGCGCCTGCGAGTACCCCAGCGCCTTGCCCAACAGCTCCAGGCCCTGCGCCGTCGGCAGCGCGCGGATGCCCCGGCGCTCCAGCGCCTTGGCCACCTGCGCGTCCGTGGCCATGCCCACCTCCGCCCACGGGCCCCAGTCCAGCGACAGCGCGGGCAACCCACGGGCACGACGGACGTGCGCCAGCGCATCCAGGAAGGCGTTCGCCGCCGCGTAGCCACTCTGCCCCGGAGAGCCGAGCAGCGCCGCGGCCGACGAGAAGAGGACGAAGTGCTCCAGCGACCGCGCCTCCGTGAGGCGGTGGAGGTTCCACGCCCCCGCCACCTTGGGCGCCATCACCCGCTCAAAGCGCTGGGCGTCCTGTTGCACCAGCGCTCCGTCCTCGACGATGCCGGCCGCGTGGAAGATGCCGAGCAGCGGCACCGCCCCCGCGTCGATGCGCGCCAGGAGCGCCGCGCCGTCCGCCTCACGCGCCACATCCGCCGAGGCCACCGTGACGCTCGCCCCCGCCTGCTCCAGCTCCGCGAGCACCACGCGAGCCTCCGCCGTGGGCTCACGTCGTCCCACGAGGACCAGATGACGCGCGCCGTGCTCCACCAACCACCGCGCCATCGACAAACCGAGCGCGCCCAGGCCTCCCGTAATCAGGTACGTGCCGTCCGCGCGGAAGGAGGTGACCTCCGCGCCACCCTTCGCTCGCTGGAGAAGGGGACGGAAGCGCTTCTCCCGACGGAGGGCCACCTCGACTCCCGGCGTGTCGCTGGAGCGCAGCAGCTCGGTGAGCAGCGAGGACACACTGCCCTGCGCATCCCGCGGGTCCAGGTCGATGCGGCCGCAACGCAGCTCACCGTGCTCCAGGTCGATGACCCGGCCCAGGCCCCACAGTGACGCCTGCACGGGCGAGGACACCGCCACGCCATCGGCGGGCTGCGCGCCCTGCGTGACGAGCCACAGCGGAGCCTGCGTGCCGCTGGCCACGAGCGCCTGCGTCAGGTGCAGCGCTCCCGTCGTGGCCTGGAGCGTCGCCTGATGCAGGGCCTCGGCGGACCGCGTCTCCTCGGAGGAGGTCTGGTCCAGGCCCCACAGGTAGACAGCGCCCGAGCACGGGGCACCGTTCAGGGCCTCGCGCAGCAGCCGGTTGAATTCGGCCGGGGTGCTCGCATCGACCTCGAAGCGCTTCGGGGCCGGGTTCCGGAATCCGGCGCCAGGACGCACGCGGATGACGGAGGCTCCGCGCTCCTCCAGTCGCGTGGCGAGCTGCTCACCGACGCCCTGTGCATCCAGCAACAGCAGCCACGGGTGGGACTCGGCCTGGGGCAGCGGCGCGGGCGGCAGGGACTCGGGGGTCCACGCCACCTCGTAGATGCGCTCCTCGGACTTCTTGTGCGTGCTGGCCTGGAGGACCTCTCGGCTGGCGCGACGCGCGTGGAAGCCGAGAATCTCCGCCACCGGGCCGTGCTCGTCGAAGAGCTGCACGTCACCGCTGAGGATTTCTTCCGTGATGGCCCGCTCGCCCGCGGTGGACTTCGCGTAGCACCACAGCGCGCCCTGCGGACGGCGGAAGAAGTTGAGCTTCGAGACGCTGAAGGGAATCGCCAGCGCGTCGGCCAGGCTCGTCGCGTCGCTCACCATCCAGTTGGCGAGCATCTGGAAGCACGAGTCGATGAGGCCGGGATACAGCTGGTAGTTGTCCGGGGAGTCCGGCAGCTCCGGCTGCTGCATCTGGCCGAACGCCTCGTCCTTGCTGCGCTGGAAGGGACCAATCCAGCGGAAGCTCGGGCCCAGCGTGTAGCCCATGGCGCGGAAGAACTTGTAGAAGTCGTCTCCCGAGCGCGACTCCGTGCAGCGCGCCAGCACGGCGTCACGCGCGGGCAGCGTCCTCGGCGTGGACACCTGGGACGGGTCCACTCGCAGCTCACCGGTGCCGTGGAGCACCCAGTCACCGGACTCGCCCTGCGTCATCAGCTTGAGGGAGTAGCCCTCCGCGTGCGGCGAGAAGATGAGCTGGAGCGGACGCAGCTCGTCGTCCGCGAGCACCAGCGCCTGGTGGAACGTGAGGTTCTCCAGCGTGCAGGCCTGGGGACCGAAGGTCTCCACGACGGCCGAGAGGACCATCGACAGGTGCGAGGCCGCCGGCGTGACGACCGTGCCGTAGAGACGGTGGTCATCGAGGTACGCCGGGCGGAACGCTCCCAGCGTCGTGCTGTAGATGATGTCGTCGAACGCAGGTGAGTACAGCCGGGTCCCGAGGTGCGGCTTGATGGCTCGAGCCTCACGCGGCGCGAGCAGCGCGCTCTGTCCCCGCGGCTCGCGAGTCCACCAGTAGCGCTGACGCTGGAACGGGTAGGTGGGCAGGGACACGGTGCGGCGCGCGTACGGCTTCTCGTACTCGCTCCACGCCACCTCCACTCCCTTCACGTACAGCGC
>NZ_FOIB01000025.1 GCF_900111765.1 Myxococcus fulvus | reverse complement strand
GACGCAGAGGCCCTGCGTGCCTTCCTCCTCCAGCGCCTCCCCGAGTACATGGTGCCCTCCGCCTTCGTCTCCCTGGCGGCGCTGCCTCTGACTCCTTCTGGGAAGCTCGCTCGCAACCGCCTCCCCGCCCCCGACGTCGACTCCCTGCGTGGCGACTCCTCCTTCGTCGCTCCTCGCAACCCCGCCGAGGAGAAGCTCGCCTCCATCTTCTCCTCTGTCCTCCGCTTGGAGCGCGTCGGCGTCACCGACAACTTCTTCTCCCTTGGTGGCCACTCGCTGCTCGCCACCCAGGTCATCTCTCGTATCCGCTCGTCCTTCGGCGTCGAGCTGCCCCTTCGCGCGCTCTTCGAGGCCCCCACCGTCGCCTCCCTCGCCTCTCGCATCTCCTCCGCTTCTCGCGACGCTGTCGGCGCCCAGCCTCCTCCCATCCTCCCTGTCCCTCGCACCGGGCCTCTCCCCCTCTCCTTCGCCCAGCAGCGCCTCTGGTTCATCGACCAGCTCCAGCCCGGCTCCGCCACCTACAACATGCCTTCCTTCGTGCGCCTCTCCGGGCCGCTCGACGCGAAGGCTCTCCAGCTCAGCTTCGACTCCCTCGTCTCCCGTCACGAGGCGCTGCGCACCTCCTTCATCCAGAAGGATGACCAGCCGCTGCAGGTGATCGCACCGCATGCGGAGCTACCGGTGACCCACGTGAACCTCCGGGCCCTTGCGCCCGAGGTCCGCGGCACCGAGGTCGAGCGTCTGCTGCGCGAGGAGTACCAGCGTCCCTTCAACCTCTCCACGGGCCCGCTCATCCGTGCTCAACTTCTGGAGCTCAGCGACACCGAGCACGTCCTCGCACTCAACATGCACCACATCGTCTCCGACGGTTGGTCCATGGGTGTCCTCATCCAGGAGGTCGCCGCCCTCTACGACGCCTTCTCCCACGGCAAGCCTTCTCCCCTCGCTCCTCTCTCCATCCAGTACGCCGACTTCTCCGTCTGGCAGCGCTCCTGGCTCCAGGGCCCCGTCCTCGACGCTCAGATCGACTACTGGCGTCGTCAGCTCGCGGACCTCACGACGCTCGAGCTGCCCTTGGACAAGCCGCGTCCGGCCGTCCAGACGTCCGCGGGCGACGTGGCGCTCATCACCATTCCGCTCGCGACCACGGAGAAGCTCAAGAGCCTGTGCCAGCAGGAAGGGGCCACGCCGTTCATGGCGCTGCTCGCCGTGTGGCAGCTCCTGCTCTCCCGCTACTCGGGACAGGACGACATCGCCGTCGGCTCGCCGATCGCCGGTCGTCACCGCTCGGAGCTCGAGGGGCTCATCGGCTTCTTCGTCAACACGCTCGTCCTCCGCTCCCGCGTCGACGCCCGTGCGTCCTTCCCGCATCTGCTGCGACAGGTGAAGGAAGCAGCCCTCGGCGCCTACGCGCACCAGGACATCCCCTTCGAGCGACTCGTCGAGGAGTTGCAGCCCACGCGCGACATGAGTCGCAGCCCGCTGTTCCAGGTCCTCTTCGTCCTCCAGAACACGCCGGCCTCGGGTGTCCAGACGCATGAGCTCTCCCTGAGCCCGGTGGACATCAGCGGTGGCACCTCGAAGTTCGAACTCCAGCTCAGCCTCGTCGAGTCCCCCGAGGGATTCTTCGGCGGTCTCAGCTTCAACACCGACCTGTTCGAGCGCGCCACCGCCGAGCGCATGGCTCGCCACTTCGAGCGCCTCGTCGGCTCCATCGTCGCCAACCTCGACGCGCCGGTCTCCGCGCACACCATGCTCACGGAGGAGGAGCGCCAGCAGGTCCTCGTCGACTGGGCCTCGGCGCCACTGAGCGCCACCGTCGAGTCCACCCTCCCCGAGGCCTTCGCACGCGCCGTGGCGCTCGCGCCCGACGCCGCCGCCCTGGTCTTCGGCGACACGGTGCTCACGTACCGACAGCTCGACGAGCGCTCCAACCAGCTCGCCCGGCTCCTGCTCCACCACGGCGTCACCACCGATGACCGCGTCGCGCTCTCCCTGGAGCGCTCGTTCGACCTGGTCATCGCCCTGCTCGCCATCGTCAAGGCGGGAGCGGCCTACGTGCCGCTCGACGCGTCCTATCCGTCGCACCGGCTCCTCGCCATGATGGAGGACACCCAGCCGCGTCTCCTCCTCACGTCACGCACGCTGGTCTCCAAGCTGCCGACCGAAGGCGTCACCACGCTGGTGCTCGAGGAGGTCGACACCTCCGCGCAGTCCGCTGGACCGCTGCCGTCCCTGGCCCTGCCCGAGTCACTCGCCTACGTCGACTTCACCTCCGGTTCCACCGGCAGGCCCAAGGGCGTGGGGACACCTCACGCCGGCGTGCTGCGGACGCTCGTCGGCGCGACGTATACGCGCTTCGGTCCCCAGCAGACCCATGTCCTGCTGGCGCCCATCTCGTTCGATGCCTCGACGTTCGAAATCTGGGGCGCGTTGCTGCACGGCGCGCGGCTCGTGGTGCCGCCGGCCCACACACTGTCGCTGGAGGAGATCGAGTTCACCGTCTCGCGGCACGGCGTGTCCACGCTGTGGGCCACCAGCGGTCTGTTCTCGCAGCTCGCGGACGCGGGGCTCCCCGGTCTGAGCACGGTTCAGCACATCCTCACCGGCGGTGACGTCGTCTCTCCGGTCCATGCACGCAAGGCCCTGTCGGCCTGGGGCGCGCAGGTCACCAACGCCTACGGCCCCACCGAGTCCACCGTCTTCGCCACCACCTTCACCGTCACGCGCGCCGAGGACATCGGCGCCACGCTGCCCATCGGTCGGCCCATCCAGGGGACCCGGCTGCTCGTCCTGGACGCCTCGCTCCAGCCCGTGGCGCCGGGGGTCACCGGAGAGCTCTTCATCGGTGGCGAGGGACTCGCTCGCGGCTACCTGCTCCGCCCGGACCTCACGGCCGAGCGGTTCGTTCCGGACCCGTTCTCCGCGTCGCCGGGTGCGCGCCTCTACCGCACGGGCGACCTGGTCCGCTGGCGCGCGGATGGCAACCTCGACTTCCTGGGCCGCGCCGACTCGCAGGTGAAGCTGCGCGGCTTCCGCATCGAGCTGGCGGAGATCGAAGCCGCGCTCCGTGCGTACACCTCCATCACGGGAGCCCTCGCGCTCGTCCGGGAGGACGTGCCCGGAGACAAGCGCCTCACCGCGTACTTCACCACGTCCTCGCCCGTCGACCCGGCCGCCCTGCGCGCCTTCCTCAAGCAGCGGCTGCCCGAGTTCATGCTCCCGTCGTTCCTCATCCCGCTGGCGGCCTTCCCGCTGACCGCCAACGCGAAGCTCGACAGGAAGGCCCTGCCGGCGCCCGACACCCTCGCCACGTCCACCTTCGTCGCGCCGCGAAACCCCACCGAGGAGCTGCTCGCGGCCATCTGGGCGGATGTCCTGCGCCTCGACAAGGTGAGCGTCGCCGACGACTTCTTCGAGCTGGGTGGACACTCGCTGCTCGCGACGCAGGTGGTCTCGCGCGTCCGCAGGGCCTTCGAGGTCGAGCTGCCCTTGCGCGCGCTGTTCGAGGCGTCGTCCATCTCCGCCCTGGCCTCGCGAATCCTGGCCGTGAGGGGTGAGTCGGGGACGCAGGCGCCGCCGTTGGTGCCCGCGCCTCGCACGGGAGAGCTGCCGCTGTCCTTCGCGCAGCAGCGACTCTGGCTGGTGGACCAGCTCGAGCCCGGCAGCTCCGCGTACAACATCCCCTCGGCACTGAGGCTCCGCGGCACGCTGAACGTCGCGGCGCTGGAGCACGCCTTCACCGCGCTCGTCGAGCGTCACGAGTCTCTGCGCACCACGTTCCTCGCGCGCGACGGTGAGCCCATCCAGGTCATCCATCCGGCGCGGGCGTTCGTGCTGCCCATCGTCGAGCTGGGCATCCTGCCCACCGAGGAGCGCGAGGAGCGCGCCGTGCGCCTCGCCACCGAGGAGGCCCAGCGTCCGTTCGACCTGGCGCGAGGGCCGGTGCTGCGCGCCATGTTGCTGCGCCTCGCCGCTGAGGAGCATGTGCTGCTGGTCACCCTGCACCATGCCGTCTCGGACGGCTGGTCGATGGGCGTGCTCATCCAGGAGCTTGCGTCCCTGTACGAGGCGTTCTCCACGGGCGTCGAGGCGAGGCTCGCGCCGCTGCCCATCCAGTACGCGGACTTCGCCGCGTGGCAGCGCTCGTGGCTGAAGGGCGACGTGCTGGAGCAGCAGCTCGCCTATTGGAGGCAGCAGCTCGGTGAGCTGCCGCCGCTGCTGGAGCTGCCGACGGACAAGCCGCGTCCTCCCGTCCGCAATCCGCGCGGGGCCTCGCGTCCCGTTCGTTTGTCGCGGGAGCTGACCGAGCGCCTGGCCGTCCTCTGCCGCCAGGAAGGCGCCACGCCGTTCATGGCGCTGCTCGCCGTGTGGCAGGTCCTCCTCTCGCGCTACTCGGGGCAGGACGACATCGCGGTGGGCTCGCCCATCGCGGGCCGTACGAGGACGGAGACCGAGGGCCTCATCGGCTTCTTCGTGAACACCCTCGTGTTGCGCACCCGGGTGCGTCCGGGCCTGCGCTTCCGTGAGCTGCTCGCCCAGGTCCGGGCCACGACGCTCGCGGCCTACGAGCACCAGGATGTGCCCTTCGAGAAGCTCGTCGAGGAGCTGAAGCCCCAGCGCAGCCTGAGCCACACGCCGCTGTTCCAGGTGATGCTGTCGCTCCAGAACATCCCGGTCGCGAGCCGCACCGTGGCGAGCCCTAGCGAGGACAGCCCGCCGCTGCACCTGGAGCCGTTCGCGCAGGACCACCAGACGACGAAGTTCGACCTCACGCTCACGTTGTCACAGACGCCGGACGGGCTGGCTGGTGGGCTCAGCTACCGGGTGGACCTGTTCGACGACGCGACCATCGAGCGTTGGGTGGGGCACCTGCACACGCTGCTGGAGGCGGCCATCAATGCTCCCGACACGCTCGTGGGCGAGCTGCCGATGCTGTCCGCCGAGGAGCGCCGCCGCGTGCTCGTCGACTGGAACTCGACGCGCCGTGAGCTTCCTTGGAAGGGCGCCTTCCATGAGCTCTTCG
>NZ_FOIB01000024.1 GCF_900111765.1 Myxococcus fulvus | reverse complement strand
TAGCAAGAAGTCGCGGTAGAGACAAGCGACTCGGTCTTTGAAAACCAAATAGCAAGCCCAAGAAGAAGAGAAGGATTGCGGAAACCGCAGTCAATCTTTGAGAAGGCCCCAGTCAGGGAGCGCTGAGAAGCGCATACCGGCAGGGCCTCGTAGTGAATCAGCGAGAGTTGAGGTTCCTTAGCCGGGCCTCAACAGACGCCGGTTCAACCTTCAAATTAAAATTGGAGAGTTTGATCCTGGCTCAGAACGAACGCTGGCGGCGTGCCTAACACATGCAAGTCGAGCGCGAATAGGGGCAACCCTTAGTAGAGCGGCGCACGGGTGCGTAACACGTGGATAATCTGCCTGGATGCTCGGGATAACCAGTCGAAAGATTGGCTAATACCGGATAAGCCCACGGTTTCTTCGGAGACTGAGGGAAAAGGTGGCCTCTGTATACAAGCTATCACAACCAGATGAGTCCGCGGCCCATCAGCTAGTTGGCGGGGTAATGGCCCACCAAGGCAACGACGGGTAGCTGGTCTGAGAGGACGATCAGCCACACTGGAACTGAGACACGGTCCAGACTCCTACGGGAGGCAGCAGTGGGGAATTTTGCGCAATGGGCGAAAGCCTGACGCAGCAACGCCGCGTGTGTGATGAAGGTCTTCGGATTGTAAAGCACTTTCGACCGGGACGAAAACCCGTAGCCCAACACGCTACGGCTTGACGGTACCGGGAGAAGAAGCACCGGCTAACTCTGTGCCAGCAGCCGCGGTAATACAGAGGGTGCAAGCGTTGTTCGGAATTATTGGGCGTAAAGCGCGTGTAGGCGGCGTGACAAGTCGGGTGTGAAAGCCCTCAGCTCAACTGAGGAAGTGCGCCCGAAACTGTCGTGCTTGAGTGCCGGAGAGGGTGGCGGAATTCCCCAAGTAGAGGTGAAATTCGTAGATATGGGGAGGAACACCGGTGGCGAAGGCGGCCACCTGGACGGTAACTGACGCTGAGACGCGAAAGCGTGGGGAGCAAACAGGATTAGATACCCTGGTAGTCCACGCCGTAAACGATGAGAACTAGGTGTCGTGGGAGTTGACCCCCGCGGTGCCGTAGCTAACGCATTAAGTTCTCCGCCTGGGAAGTACGGTCGCAAGACTAAAACTCAAAGGAATTGACGGGGGCCCGCACAAGCGGTGGAGCATGTGGTTTAATTCGACGCAACGCGCAGAACCTTACCTGGTCTTGACATCCTCGGAATCTCTCAGAGATGAGGGAGTGCCCGCAAGGGAACCGAGAGACAGGTGCTGCATGGCTGTCGTCAGCTCGTGTCGTGAGATGTTGGGTTAAGTCCCGCAACGAGCGCAACCCTCGCCTTTAGTTGCCACGCAAGTGGATCTCTAGAGGGACTGCCGGTGTTAAACCGGAGGAAGGTGGGGATGACGTCAAGTCCTCATGGCCTTTATGACCAGGGCTACACACGTGCTACAATGGCCGGTACAGAGCGTTGCCAACCCGCGAGGGGGAGCTAATCGCATAAAACCGGTCTCAGTTCAGATTGGAGTCTGCAACTCGACTCCATGAAGGCGGAATCGCTAGTAATCGCAGATCAGCACGCTGCGGTGAATACGTTCCCGGGCCTTGTACACACCGCCCGTCACACCATGGGAGTCGATTGCTCCAGAAGTCATCTCACCAAGAGATGCCCAAGGAGTGGTCGGTAACTGGGGTGAAGTCGTAACAAGGTAGCCGTAGGGGAACCTGCGGCTGGATCACCTCCTTTCTAAGGAGACCGGGCATCAGGCAGACACTTCGGTGTCAGCAGGTGATGCCAGCGACTTTTCAAGTCGCGTCAGGTCGACCAGGTCAACGTTTCCGAGTCCAATCCGACTCGACTTCTTCGGGCTTGCTGTTTGGTTTTGAAGGACTGAGTGCGCGGCAACGCGGCACCAGCTCTTTGAGAATGAAGGACGCTGTAGGAAGAATCGACGCGGTAGCTCCCTGGGCCTATAGCTCAGCTGGCTAGAGCGCGCGCCTGATAAGCGCGAGGTCGGTGGTTCAAGTCCACCTAGGCCCACCACTTCCTCGAGACGAGAGTCGAGAGGACAAACGAGTGGTGACGCACCCAGCATGGTAGAATGGCCTGGTTTTTGGGGCTGTAGCTCAGTTGGGAGAGCGCCAGCTTTGCAAGCTGGATGTCGTCGGTTCGATTCCGATCAGCTCCACTACGATTTCCCTGCAGTTGAGTGGGAAGCGTTCTTTGACAAGTGCATACGAAGGGTAAGTTGCAATTTCTGCTGAGTAACAAGTTCTCGCAGAAAGCACTGCCGAAACCGTCGCCGGGAGGCGAGGTGAGAGGCGGTGTTTCTACAAGCGAATTAGAAGTGAATTCTTCCGGGCCTGCTGCGAAGAGCAGGGGTCTGGGCCTTGGTTTCGAGTTTCGACAATCCGCCGGGAGGCGGGCGTTAGACAAGAGATTAGGGCAAGTAAGCTACTAAGGGCGTGCGGTGGATGCCTAGGTGCCAAGAGGCGATGAAGGACGCGGGTGGCTGCGAAAAGCTTCGGGGAGCTGTCAACCAAGCGTTGATCCGGAGATGTCCGAATGGGGAAACCCAGCACTGCGAATAGCGGTGTTACCTCCTACTGAATACATAGGTAGGAAGGAGCTAACCAGGGGAAGTGAAACATCTCAGTACCCTGAGGAAGAGAAAACAATGAGTGATTCCCAAAGTAGTGGCGAGCGAAATGGGAGAAGCCCAAACCGAAGTCACGAAAGTGGCGTCGGGGTAGCGGGTCCACGGTAGGACTTTGACTGGCTAGCGGAAGCCTCTGGAAAGGGGCACCAAAGAGCGTGATAGTCGCGTACGCGAAAGCTGGTTGGAGCTGAGTGGGTTACCCAAGTAAGGCGGGACACGTGCAATCCTGCCTGAATCAGCCGGGACCATCCGGTAAGGCTAAATACTCCTTGGCGACCGATAGTGAACAAGTACCGCGAGGGAAAGGTGAAAAGAACCCCGGCAAGGGGAGTCAAAAGAACCTGAAACCGCATGTCTACAAGCAGTTCGAGCTCTACGGCGCAAGCCAGAGCGAGAGCGTACCTTTTGCATCATGATTCGGCGACTTAATATACGTAGCGAGGCTAAGCCGATAGGTGGAGCCGGAGCGAAAGCGAGTCCTAAAAGGGCGAATTAGTTGCGTGTATTATAACCCGAAGCGGGGTGATCTACACATGGCCAGGTTGAAGTGCGGGTAACACCGCATGGAGGACCGAACTCATGAAAGTTGAAAATTTCTGGGATGAGCTGTGTGTAGGGGTGAAAGGCCAATCAAACTCCGTGATAGCTGGTTCTCCCCGAAAGATATTTAGGTATCGGCTCGGGCAATTCAATACTGGAGGTAGAGCACTGGAACGGCTAGGGGTCTCACCAGATTACCAAACCGTACCAAACTCCGAATGCCAGTAATTGTTAGCCCGGGACGCAGTCAGTGGGTGATAACGTCCATTGGCAAGAGGGGAATAACCCAGACCGACAGCTAAGGCCCCCAAATCTAGTCTAAGTGAACACTAGAAAGGATGTGGCAGGTCATTGACAACCAGGAGGTTGGCTTAGAAGCAGCCATCCTTTAAAGAAAGCGTAATAGCTCACTGGTCAAGACAGGCCGCGCCGAAAATGTAACGGGGCTCAAGACTAGTGCCGAAGCTTCGGGTCATACGTAAAGCGTATGGCGGTAGGGGAGCGTCCCAGCTGCAGCGAAGGCCGACCGAAAGGGCGACTGGAGCGGCTGGGAGTGCTGATGCCGAAATGAGTAGCGATAAAGGGGGTGAGAAACCCCCTCGCCGTAAACCCAAGGTTTCCTGGGTCAAGTTAATCTTCCCAGGGTTAGCCGGAACCTAAGTCGAGGCCGAAAGGCGTAGATGATGGAAAGCGGGTTAATATTCCCGCGCCATCTTGCAAGCGTTGAACTAAGGGAGGACGGAGAAAGCTAGACGAGCTGACCGGCGGTTGTGTCAGTCTAAAGGCGTAGGGGTGTCGCGTACGAATAAAGGCGCGGCAGCTATCCTCGAGACCTTATGGCGCCCCGTAAGGGGTAAGTCGTCGATGCTCTGCTTCCAAGAAAAGTCCCGTAGGGAGCTTGCAGGGTGTCCGTACCGTAAACCGACACAGGTGGGTGAGGAGAAAATCCTAAGGCGCTTGAGAGAACTCTCCTCCAAGGAACTAGGCAAATTTCCACCGTAACTTCGGAAGAAGGTGGGCCTCTGGTAGGTGAAGGCGTACAGCTGGAGCCGAGAGAGGTTGCAGAGAAATGGCGGTAGCGACTGTTTACCAAAAACACAGGACTCTGCGAAGGCGACAAGCCGACGTATAGGGTCTGACTCCTGCCCGGTGCTGGAAGGTTAAGGGGATTCGTCAGCCGCAAGGCGAAGCGATGATCCGAAGCCCCAGTAAACGGCGGCCGTAACTATAACGGTCCTAAGGTAGCGAAATTCCTTGTCGGGTAAGTTCCGACCTGCACGAATGGAGTAACGACTTCCGCGCTGTCTCGGAGAGGGACTCAGCGAAATTGAAATAGCTGTGCCGATGCAGTTTACCCGCAGCAAGACGGAAAGACCCCGTGAACCTTTACTATAACTTGACAGTGACACTAGGGATTGACTGTGTAGGATAGGTGGGAGCCTTTGAAGCCGGGCCGCTAGGTTCGGTGGAGGCAACGGTGAAATACCACCCTGTTGATTTCTGGTGTCTAACCATGTCCCGTCAGCCGGGATTGGGACACTGTCTGGTGGGTAGTTTGACTGGGGCGGTCGCCTCCCAAAGAGTAACGGAGGCGCGCGATGGTTCCCTCAGCCCGATTGGAAACCGGGCGGCGAGTGCAATGGCATAAGGGAGCTTGACTGCGAGACGGACACGTCGAGCAGGTGCGAAAGCAGGTCATAGTGATCCGGTGGTCCTGAATGGAAGGGCCATCGCTCAACGGATAAAAGGTACTCCGGGGATAACAGGCTTATCTCCCCCAAGAGTTCACATCGACGGGGAGGTTTGGCACCTCGATGTCGGCTCATCGCATCCTGGGGCTGGAGCAGGTCCCAAGGGTTTGGCTGTTCGCCAATTAAAGCGGTACGCGAGCTGGGTTCAAAACGTCGTGAGACAGTTTGGTCCCTATCTGCTGTGGGCGTAGGATACTTGAGAGGCTCTGACCTTAGTACGAGAGGACCGGGTTGGAGGCACCGCTGGTGTACCAGTTGTCTCGCCAGAGGCATCGCTGGGTAGCCATGTGCCGATTGGATAACCGCTGAAAGCATCTAAGCGGGAAACCGACCTCAAGACCAGGTATCCCGGGCGCAAGCCCCTGAAGACCCGTCGAAGACTACGACGTTGATAGGCTGGGTGTGTAAGCGCGGTAACGCGTTGAGCTAACCAGTACTAATTGGTCGAGAGGCTTACTTCCCCCTATCTCTTGCGCGCCCCCTAACGGGGAGTAAGGGACTCGGGGCCAAGGCCGAGGCTTGAATGCATTAAGCGCATTCACCCGGAAGAAACTTCTAAAAGCACAGCGAGGCTTGATACTCGCAGAATGCTGCAACTTACCCTTCGTATGCACTGTCTCTATGTTTTCCGGTGGCAATGTCGGAGGGGTCACACCCGTTCCCATCCCGAACACGGAAGTTAAGCCCTCCAGAGCCGATGGTACTCCGCGGGAAACCGCGTGGGAGAGTAGGTCGCTGCCGGATTCTTTTTGAGAAGCCCTCGTCGCCTCGTGCGACGGGGGCTTTTCTTTTTTCTGC
>NZ_FOIB01000023.1 GCF_900111765.1 Myxococcus fulvus | reverse complement strand
TCCCTCCGCCACGGCGACGCTGTCTCCCGCTCCGTCCCCATCGGCGCCCCTCTCTCCAACTCCTCCGCCTTCGTCCTCGACTCGGGCTTCCAGCCGCTGCCTCCTGGCGTCCCTGGCGAGCTCTTCGTTGGTGGCGATGGCCTGGCGTGGGGTTACCTCAACCGCGCCGACCTCACCGCAGAGCGCTTCGTCCCGCATCCCTTCAGCAGCTCGCCCGGTGCTCGCCTCTACCGCACCGGTGACAAGGCTCGCTGGCTCGCCGACGGCACTCTCGAGTTCCTCGGCCGCAACGACTTCCAGGTGAAGATTCGCGGCTTCCGCATCGAGCTCGGTGAAGTCGAGGCCGCGCTGCGTCTGTTCACCGGCATCCAGGAAGCCGTCGTCCTCGCCCGTGAGGACGTCCCCGGCGACAAGCGTCTCGTCGCCTACTTCGTCGCCGCCGAAGAGCAGTCCGTCGACACCACCGCGCTCAAGGCCTTCCTCCAGCAGCGGCTGCCTGAGTACATGGTGCCCTCGGCTTTCGTCTCGCTGACGGCCTTCCCTCTCTCCGCCAACGGCAAGCTCGACCGAAAGGCGCTTCCTGCGCCTGACTTCGCCTCGGCCTCTTCCGCCGACGAATTCGTCGAGCCTTCCACTCCCGCCCAGGCTCGTCTCGCCTCCATCTTCGCTGATGTCCTCGGCTTGGAGCGCGTCAGCCTCCACGGCGACTTCTTCGAGCTCGGTGGCCACTCCCTCCTCGCCACCCAGGTCGTCTCTCGCATCCGCTCCGCTTTCAGCGTCGAGTTGCCTCTCGGTGAGCTCTTCTCCGCGCCCACCGTCGCCCTCCTCGCTCAGCGCCTGGAGCAGCACGGCTCCGCTTCTCGCCAGCCTCCGCTCGTCCCGGTCGACCGCTCCCAGCCGCTGCCTCTCTCCTTCGCCCAGCAGCGTCTCTGGTTCCTCGACCAGCTCCAGCCCGGCTCCTCCACCTACAACATCCCCTGGGTCCTCAAGCTCTCCGGCTCACTCGATGTGAACGCGCTGCGCCTGTCCCTCAACTCGCTCATTCAGCGACATGAGGCTTTGCGCACTCGCTTCTCCGTTCACGAGGGTCAGCCCGTCCAGATCATCGACCAGGACTTCGCCCTGGAGCTGCCGGTCACCGACCTCTCCTCGCGCTCGGGCCAGGAGCGAGATGACGAGGCCCTGCGGTTGGCCTCACAGGAGGCGCTGCGTCCGTTCGATCTCGCGCGTGGGCCCGTGGTCCGTGCGTCACTGGTTCGTCTGACCGAGTCGCAGCATCTGCTGCTCGTCACCGTTCACCACATCGCGTCCGACGGCTGGTCCATTGCCGTCATCCTGCGTGAACTCGCCGCCCTCTACCGTCAGTTCTCCGGTGGAGAGGCCGCGCAGCTCGCGCCTCTTCCCATCCAGTACGCCGACTTCTCCGTCTGGCAGCGCCAGTGGCTCCACGGCGACGTCCTCGCCTCCGAGCTTGGCTGGTGGCGTCACCAGCTCTCGGGTGCCTCTTCCGCGCTCGAGCTGCCCACCGACAAGCCTCGGCCCGCCGTTCAGACCTACCGCGGCGCGGTCCTTCCCATCGAGCTGTCCCGTGAGCTGACTCAGGCCGTCAAGGCTCTGGCCCAGCGTGAGGGCGCCACGCCCTTCATGGTCCTGCTGGCTTCCTTCCAGCTCCTGCTCTCCAAGTACTCCGGACAGGACGACATCTCAGTCGGCTCCCCCGTCGCCAACCGCAACCGCTCCGAGACCGAAGGCCTCATCGGCTTCTTCGTCAATACCCTCGTCTTCCGCGCCCGGCTCGATGGCAAGCAGTCCTTCCGCGAGCTGCTGGGACAGGTGCGCCTGAGCACCCTCGCCGCCTACGAGCACCAGGATGTTCCCTTCGAGAAGCTCGTCGAGGAACTCCAGCCGCAGCGTGACCTGAGCCGCTCGCCTCTCTTCCAGGTCACCCTCACGCTCCAGAACGCACCCGAGGCAGCCCTCGCGCTCTCGGGTCTGGTGCTCGAGCCCGTTCCCGCTGAAATCAATACATCGAAGTATGACTTCAGCCTGCTGTTCGATGAAGGCGACCGGTTCTCCGGCGTCCTCAACTACAACACCGACCTGTTCGAAGCGGCCACCATGCAGGGCCTGCTTCGCCACTTCACCGTGCTGCTCGAGACGGCAGTCTCTCGGCCCGAACAGTCCTTGAGCACGCTCTCGGCACTGAATGCTCACGAGAAGCAGCAGGTGCTCTCGACGTGGAACGAGACCGCCCGGGCGTATCCGCGCAGCGCGAGCGTGCATGCGCTGTTCGAGCAGCAGGTGGCGCGTTCACCCGAGGCCGTCGCCGTCGTCTCGGGGGATGAGGCTGTCACCTACTCGCAGCTCGACGCGCGCTCCAACCAGCTCGCGCACCACCTGCGCGCCTTGGGTGTTCTCCCCGGCTCTCGCGTCGCCGTGCGGCTTGATCGCTCCGCCGACCTCATCGTCTCCCTGCTGGCCATCCTCAAGGCCGGTGCGTCCTACGTCCCCCTCGACAAGGCCTGGCCCTCCGAGCGCCTCTCCTTCGTCCTTCGTGAGTCCGCTGCGGGCGTCCTTGTCTCCCACTCCGACGTCGCGGATGACTTGCCCGCTTTCGGTGCCGTCCTCCTCCTCGTCGATGAGGAGGCTTCTCGCATCTCCCGTCGGCCCACGACGCCGCTGCCTTCTGACGTCTCTGGCGATGACCTCGCCTACGTCATGTTCACCTCAGGCTCCACCGGCGAACCCAAGGGCGTCTGCGTTCCCCACCGGGGCGTCACTCGCCTCGTCTCTTCTTCCTTCATCCACTTCGGCGCCTCAGAAGTCTGGCTCCATGCCGCTCCCGTCGCCTTCGATGCCTCCACCCTCGAAATCTGGGGGGCCCTGCTTCACGGCTCGAAGCTCGTCCTCGCGCCTCCCCACTCGCTCTCTCTGGAGGAGTTGGGTGCGGTCCTCGTCCGCGAGAAGGTCTCCTCTCTCTGGCTGACCGCTGCTCTCTTCGAGCAGATGGTTGCCCACCAGCCTTCTGCTTTGACGGGCGTGCGTCAGGTGCTCGCCGGTGGTGACGTGCTTCCGCCTCACCGCGTCCGCGAGCACCTCTCTCGCCTCCCCGAAGGCCACGTCCTCGTCAACGGCTACGGCCCCACCGAGAACACCACCTTCTCCGCCACTCACTCCCTCCGCCACGGCGACGCTGTCTCTCGCTCCGTCCCCATCGGCGCCCCTCTCTCCAACTCCTCCGCCTTCGTCCTCGACTCGGGCCTCCAGCCGCTGCCTCCTGGCGTCCCTGGCGAGCTCTTCGTCGGTGGCGACGGCCTGGCTTGGGGCTACCTCAACCGCGCTGACCTCACCGCAGAGCGCTTCGTCCCGCATCCCTTCAGCAGCTCGCCCGGTGCTCGCCTCTACCGCACCGGGGACAAGGCTCGCTGGCTCGCTGACGGCACTCTCGAGTTCCTCGGTCGCAACGACTTCCAGGTGAAGATTCGTGGCTTCCGCATCGAGCTGGGTGAAGTCGAGGCCGCGCTGCGTCTCTTCACTGGCATCCAGGAAGTCGTCGTCCTCGCCCGTGAGGACGTCCCTGGTGACAAGCGTCTCGTCGCCTACTTCACCTCAGGCGACTCTTCCGTCGACACCACCTCGCTCAAGGGTTTCCTCCAGCAGCGACTGCCCGAGTACATGGTGCCCTCGGCTTTCGTCTCGCTGACGGCCTTCCCCCTCTCCGCCAACGGCAAGCTCGACCGCAAGGCCCTCCCCGCGCCTGACTTCGCCTCGGCCTCTTCTGCTGACGACTTCGTCGAGCCCTCCACTCCCGCTCAGGCTCGTCTCGCCTCCATCTTCGCCGACGTCCTCGGCCTGGAGCGCGTCAGCCTCCACGGCGACTTCTTCGAGCTTGGTGGCCACTCCCTCCTCGCCACCCAGGTCGTCTCTCGCATCCGCTCCGCTTTCAGCGTCGAGCTGCCCCTCGGTGAGCTCTTCGCAGCGCCCACCGTCGCCCTCCTCGCTCAGCGCCTGGAGCAGCACGGCTCTGCTTCTCGCCAGCCTCCGCTCGTCCCGGTCGACCGCTCCCAGCCGCTACCTCTCTCCTTCGCCCAGCAGCGCCTCTGGTTCCTCGACCAGCTCCAGCCCGGCTCCTCCACCTACAACATCCCCTGGGTCCTCAAGCTCTCCGGTGCCCTGGACTCCTCGGCGCTCCTGAAGTCCCTCCAGGCCCTCACTCAGCGCCACGAGGTCCTTCGCACTCGCTTCTCCGTTCACGACGGTCAGCCCGTTCAGCTCATCCAGGACGAACTCCGGCTCGAACTGCCGTTGGTGGATCTGCGAGGATTCGCGTCTGCGCAGCAAGACGCCACCATCGAGCAACTGACGCGGGAAGAGGCCTCGCGGTCGTTCGATCTGGCGCGAGGTCCGCTGGTCCGTGCCTCACTCATCCGCACGGATGAGCTGCAGCATCTGCTGCTCGTCACCGTCCATCACATCATCTCGGACGGTTGGTCCATCGCGGTCATGGTCCGCGAGCTGGGTGCGTATTACCGTGAGTACTCGGGCGGCGAGGCCGCACAGCTCGCGCCGCTTCCCATCCAGTACGCCGACTTCTCCGTCTGGCAGCGCCAGTGGCTCCACGGCGACGTCCTCGCCTCCGAGCTCGACTGGTGGCGGCAGCAGCTCTCGGGCGCCTCTTCCGCGCTGGAGCTGCCCACCGACAAGCCTCGGCCCGCCGTCCAGTCCTACCGCGGCGCGGTCCTCCCCATCGAGCTCTCCCGCGAGCTCACTCAGGCCGTCAAGGCCCTGGCCCAGCGCGAGGGCGCCACGCCCTTCATGGTCCTGCTGGCTTCCTTCCAGCTCCTGCTCTCTCGCTACTCGGGACAGGACGACATCTCCGTCGGCTCTCCCGTCGCCAACCGCAACCGCTCCGAGACCGAAGGCCTCATCGGCTTCTTCGTCAACACGCTGGTCCTTCGCGCGCGAATCGAAGGACAGCGCTCGTTCCGCGAGCTGCTGGGGCAGGTGCGCCTGAGCACCCTCGCCGCCTACGAGCACCAGGATGTTCCCTTCGAGAAGCTCGTCGAGGAACTCCAGCCGCAGCGCGACCTGAGCCGTTCACCCCTGTTCCAGGTCTCGTTGACCCTGCAGAACGCACCGGAGTCCTCTCTGGCGCTCTCGGGGCTCGACATCACGGCGCTGCCCGCCGAGATCAACACGTCGAAGTTCGACTTCAGCCTCTTGTTCACGGAGGCCGAGCAGCTCGCAGGCATCATCAACTACAACACCGACCTGTTCGAAGCGGCCACCATGCAGGGCCTGCTCCGGCACTTCACCGTGTTGCTCGAGGCCGCGGTCGCTCGCCCCGACCAGGCGCTGAATGACCTGCCCATCATCTCCACGGAGGAGAAGGCCCAGGTCCTCACGAACTGGAGCGGTACTGCCGTCGAGTATCCCCGCAACGCCAGCATCCACTCGCTGTTCTCGCAGCAGGTGGCGCGTTCGCCGGAGGCCGTAGCCGTTGTCTCGGGGGATGAGGCCGTCACCTACTCGCAGCTCGACGCACGCTCCAATCAGCTCGCGCATCACCTGCGCGCCTTGGGTGTTCTCCCCGGCTCTCGCGTCGCCGTGCGCCTCGACCGCTCAGCCGACCTCATCGTCTCCCTGCTGGCCGTGCTCAAGACGGGCGCGTCCTACGTCCCCCTCGACAAGGCCTGGCCCTCCGAGCGCCTCTCCTTCGTCCTCCGTGAGTCCGCCGCAGGCGTCCTCGTCTCCCACTCCGACGTCGCCGACGACTTGCCCGCTTTCGGTGCCGTCCTCCT
>NZ_FOIB01000022.1 GCF_900111765.1 Myxococcus fulvus | reverse complement strand
CCATTCCCTGAACACCCCTCCGGTCGCGGCGTCTACCGGGCACGGACCTCGTCCGTCTTCAACCGCTTACGCCACGTCGCTGACCGGACGGATACGTCCCAGCGGCATTCCCCGAGGCTAACCCCGGCTGGCGCGGCGCGGTGGCACGCTAGGCGCATGGGGACATCAAGCGCCAGCGCCATGGTCCCTGGCTGTCCCTCGCCCGCTGGGAGTACGTCTCGACGTGCTCTCCATGTGGCGATGGGTGCGGCCGGCGTCGTAGGGGCGGCTCGCCTTGCTGTGCGCATGCGCCCCTCCAGTCGCACAGCAGAGAGGGCCGCCTATCTCGCCCGTGGAGCACTCGTCGTTCATCGGGCCATTCGCCGGATGCTCTGCCGAGACGCACGTGGGATGTAGCGGCCAAGTCTTGCGACGCATATGTGTCCAGCCAGTTGCCTCACGGGCCGTGGTAGTCCTCGATGAAGTCGGGGTGGTACCACTCCTCGACAGGCATGAACTTGAACCCCTCTGCCTCCCATTCTCGAAGCCGGTTCACCAGGGACGCGTGGAGGAGGAGGGTGTAAAGGAGTTCGCCCAGTCGGAAGATGAGCCGTCTTTCCAGAGGAATGACCGCGAGCGCACGCTATCGCCAACATCTCCCGGGGTGAGTAGAAGAGGCCCTTCGTGCGCTTCTTGTCGACGCAATAAATCGAGCGACAGACATGGAGCCACCAGAACCTCTGGACCTCCCCGCTTTCGAAGGAGACGTCCGCCGGGAGAAACTGAAGCTGGCTGATGGCAAGAGGCTCAAGGAGGGACTTGGCCCGGGCGGAGAGCAGGGGCTCACAAGAGCCTTCATAGGCCGGGAAGGGTTCCTTCGGGAGCACTCCTGTGCGGATGCGTAGCTTGATGGGGTCTGTCACGAAGGCAGGGCGCTGTTGCCAGGGGACTCCAACGAGCTGCTTCTGGGGTGGCGGTCCTTCGCGCTGCATCCATTGGTTGAGCGAATCGCCCATGAGCATGAAGTAGTCGTTCTGCATATCGGCATGTGGCTCGTGTGGCTCGTCGAATCCATCGAGCTTGCTGCCGTGACTTGCCTCAAGCAATTCAGAGGTACCGAGATTCGTATGCTGGGTTCGGCGACTATACCTGTTGGGTTTCATTTGTCGGTGCAAGGGGGCACTTCTCGTTGAAGGAACTTGCCGTCTTGGGGCGGGCGTAGCTGTGCTGCGGCTCCCCATGTCCGACTTCCGCGAGGCCGGTGAATCGATTTCGGAAGCCCAGTGCTCGGAGCACGCAGGCTTCTCGGCTGACGGTGCCTGTACTCGTTGCGGCACCTTCGTCTGTGCCTTCTGCGCGTTGTCCTGGGCGGGCCGGTGCTTCAAGTGCGTTCATGCTGCTCCTGAGCTGGCGACGCGCAGGGCCCGGCTCGCGGCAGGCCTTGTCGATGGTGCCGCGCTCCTGCTCCCGTGCCTGCTCCTGGGCGTCCTCCGGTGTCTGGCCATTCCGGACGAGGCGGCGATGAAGGCTCCGGTCGTCTACGTCCCGGCCCTCCTCGTGTTGTTCGTGCAGGCGAGCCTGATTCGAGGGACGGGGGCGAGTCTCGGCAAGAGGCTCCTGGGAATCCGCGTCGTCCGAAGAGATGGCCTACCGGCGGAGGTATGGCGGATCGCTCTGCTGAGGAACGTGCTCCCGATGGCGCTCTGCGGCTACTGCGGCTGGCTCGGCCTCGTGGACGCGCTCTTCATCGTTGGAGAGGAGCGGCGATGCCTCCACGACTGGGTGGCCGGCACTCGCGTCGTGAAGGCGCCTCGAGCGCAGCGCTCCTTCGCTGCGCGGCTCGTGACTGGCTGAAGCACTGGGTTCAGAGTCCCTTCACAGCGAAGGGAGAATGAGAGGCGATGACATGGAGGGAGAGGTGAGGTCCGGGCGTCCCCGCTGGTTGGCTGGGCTCGTGTGCGCGGTGGTGGCGCTGCCGCTGGGGGGTGCCCGGCAGGCGTGGAGGCGGGACGACGTCATGACGTGGGAGGGCTGCTGCAAGGGGGCCGACGCGTGCCTTGCGCTCCTGCAGGAAGTCCACGGCCCAGACAGTGGGGAGCGATGGCTGCCGCCGGAGCAGGAGTGTGCTGCCTGGAAGCTGGTGAGAGAGGGGGAGGGCGTTGTCCCTCGACTGATTCCGCTTCTTCGCCATGGGGATCGTCGGGTCCGCGGAGGTGCAGCACTCGCGCTGGCGTCGATGGAAGAGAAGCCAAGGGAGGCCGTGCCTGCGCTCCTCGCTGCTTATGAACGCGAGCCCGGTGGAATGGCCCTGCACGCGCTCTCCTCGCTCGATGACGCGCGAGCAGCTCCCGCCATCGTGCGACACCTCATGGAGTCGCCCATGTCGACGCTGGAGCATCTCGGGCCGACATTGGCTCCGGTGCTGCTGGACGTGCTGGAGAACCCGGAATCGAGCTGGGAGGCGCTGGTGCGGGTGCGCTACGTGCTCGCCCGGCGCGCCTCCACGCTCACGGAGAATTTCGTCCCGCGCCTGCGGACGCTCCTCGCACGGGAGTTGGAGGAGCCCACTCTCCGGCGCCCGCCAGGGACGTCCTGCCCGGCAGCTCCAGCGCCAGGCTGCGAGGCCATCTTCGACGGGTGCACCCCGCGAGCGGCCTACGTGGCGTCGGTGTTGGGGGCCTACGAGCGCCAGGGGGCGAAGGCCGCGCCCGAGGTACTCCAGGGGCTACAACGGGCGGACGTGCGCCTCACGCCCGTGGCGCTGCAGGCGCTGGTGGCCTTCAACAGCCCTGCTGCGGTGCCCGAGGTCCTCCAGCAGCCCGCCGTGCCTGAATGCCGCGCCCGGGCCCTCACGAGCCTCGCGTCCCTGGGGCCGTTGGCGCGGCCAGTCTCGACGGGGCCGCTGCTGCGCCTGCTGGCCACGGGGGAGGAGGGGTGGGAGCGCGCGCGGGCGGCGAAAGCCCTTGGGCGCGTGGGAGACCCAGCCGCCCTCCAAGCGTTGCGCCAGGCGGTGTACGAGCCGCACAGCGAAGTTCAGGCCGCGGCTGTCCGGGCGCTGGGCAGCTCCACCTTCCGAACCCATCGGGAAGAGTTGGAGCCGCTGTTCCATCAGGTGTTTACGACGCATCCTTCCCCTGTTGCGCGGAGCCACGCGAGGTGGGCCCTGCAGGCTCTCTCCGGTGATGAGGTGCAGCCGGCGTCGCCTTCTGAGCCCCCCAGTGTGCTTCCAGGGCGCGGCCCGGATTGGCAGATGTGCCAGGGCCCCACGTCCATCCAATTGCACTGGGACAAGCCGAAGGCGCCCTCACGAGAGGGGCCATGCGCGAACGTAACTGGAGCGGACTTCGCGTCCGTCCTCGAAGCCATGGGGGCGGCCTGCCTCGTCGGCCGGGACTCCGGGGAGTTTGGCGGCACGCTGGAAGTGCACGAGGCCGGGCGGGTGACGGTACTGGAGGAGCCACATGCCAACCCCCTGCTGGCCGTGCGGGTGCACGGCACCCTCGTGGTGGTGGAGGGACTCGCGCACCTGTTTGGTGGAGACGGGCGTCTGGTGCGTGTCGACGCGTCCGAGGGACGGTGGCGCGCCACGCCTTGGGTGGAACTCCCAGGCGCGCCGCTGGCACACGCGCTGGATGAGGCGAGGAACCTCGTGGTGGGGACGACGAATCAGCGACTCGACGAAGTCTTCTGCGGCCGGGCGGGTGCTTCCGCGCCCGCCCACGTGCTGCGCGTCACGATGGACGGGCGCCTGGCCCCCGTCGAACCGGACGGACGGCCCTGATGCCACCACGCGGGAAAGGGCGCCCCTCCCGAGGCAGGAGGGGGCCTGGCGCGTGAGGGGCGCTTCAGCCGCGCCGCGTCCGCGAGCGGAACTCGCTGGCCCAGCGCTGAGCGGTGGCCTTGGCGCGCTCGCCATCCGAGGGAAGGTGACTCGCTGGCGGCTTCCCGGCAGGCGTTGGCTTCCCAGGGCCGGAGGAGCCGTCCGCCCCAGTCGCCCCCTTCTTTCGCACCCACATGCGAGGGGTAGGGTTGACAGTAGGGGGTGGCGTAGCAGGCGCGGTGTCAGCCTTGGGCCTGCGCCCGCGCGGGAGGATGACGTCGGGGATGCTGCGGGGGGCTGCGTCCTCCACCCACGCGGAATGCAGGCGGCCTGTCGCCATCATGAGGCGCCGCTTCTGGTAGTGCGTTCCGCAGTAGCCCTGGCTGCGGTGGGGGCGCTGGCAGCCGATGACGGCACACGCCCTGGCCGTAGGAGTGGGATGCAGGAGCGGAGGTTGGCGCTGGACCTGTGCAGGTCGTGGGGGCCTCACGTCCCTGGGTGGGCGTTGGCTCAACGTTCCCTGGTAGGGCATCGGGGCAAGGCGCTTCGCCACCTCGGCCACTCTCGCGACGAGGCTGGCGAGAGGGCGCGCCAGCTCTTCATCAATGGCGGTGCGGAATGCCGCCTCAAGAGAGGTTATGGACTTCGGAGCGGACGGGCGGGCGGCCTCCCCTGTGAAAGAGGATGAACCGCGAGCCTTCGAAAGAGGAGTACGTGGGAATTTTCGCATGTGTAGCCTTGCTCACCTTGCTGTGTATCCGAGGCGAATGCGCGTTGAGAAGGGAGAGGGCTAGAGCCAAGGAGTCGAAGGCGGCCGGAGACAAGTTCAGCAGCTCTTCCCGCCAGAGTCTTGCGACGCCCGACTCCATATCACGGAGTGGGCGACGGATTTCGTGGTGAGCCGGACTTGTGCCGGTAGAGCCATGCCAGGATTAAAAGGGTCGTAGATGACAGTATCCCGGTTAGGGGTGCTAAATCTTCTTGCCTGGACTGACGTGAAAATGCACACGCCTGTTCCTTCCATTCAGGAGCAGGCCGTGTCATTGCCAACAGGCACTCCGAATCCGCCGTTGAAAGCAGCATCGATTGGCTCTCTGGGGGCAGGTTGTCCTTGAAAGACATGCACCTCCAGCCGCCAGGTGCATCGAGCCAGTCGCCCTGGCAGCAATAAACCCACCAGAGCCTTTTCGTCTCCTCCTGCGACTCTGGGGACTCCGCCTGGATTTGAGGTTCAAAGGCCGCGAAAGCAGATGGAAGTCCATCAGTGCAGAAGCGTTGCAGACGCCCATTTGCCATCTTGGCGTCAGCGGTACTCTGCGCAAGCCGGAGGCATTTCATTCCATTGGCCGGCTTCCCACAGACGTCCTGCTCGAATGAGGCAGCCGGGGCCTCGGTAGCCGCTGCGGTCGCGGCGATGAGCAGCACGCAAAGGGTGTGGAAGCGCAGGAACAAGGCCGCCCGGATGGATTTTCTGAACCTCATGGTGTCGCGCCTCCCGCCTTTGATGGCTGGGCTGCGGGAGTCGGGTGGCGGAGCACCTCCAATAGCTCCTGGCCGATTCCATCTCCCTGGAGCAGAGGCTCGAGGTCCGTGAGACTGAGCCCAAGTCGCTTCATCCATTCCTGGCAGACCTTCTGGCAAAGCATCTCTTGCCCCTGCCATGCCTTCACGATGACGGTCAGGACCGAAAGTTCATTCTGCAGGTTGGATTGAGTGTCGTGCGTGAGTTCGCGGCGAAGCTTCTCCTGCAGGGCGTCGACTGCCTTCGCGATTTCGGGTCTGTCGTCGGCCCGTCCTTGACCGAAATGGGAATATTCAAGGAGTGTGATGACCAGAGCTTCACTGGGAGGTTCCATTTCTCCCATTCGGTGGATGGCGGCCCTTCGCCCCTCCAGCATGACCAGTGGGGAAATGAGTACGCGCAAGGCCAGAGAAAGCTGGGCCAGGCGGAAGGGACCCGGCGGCGCCCTCGTGACGAGCAGTAGCGCGCTGATGTTCGAGTAGCAGAATTTCGCAACCCACCATGTCGTCAGAAGTGCCAGCACGATAGCGGGGAGCCATCCCAGTGCTTGTTGCAAGACAAGGGTTTGTCTTGATAAGGGTTTTGCATGGACCGCCCCTGTGGCCGAGAACACGTGTCCGAGCAAACCAGGGTAGGCCGCCAGGGTTTTTCCAACAGCGAATGTGACGGCAACCGTCCCCAATCCCCCCACGAGGATGTTCGCGAGGATACGGCGAGTCCCAGGGCTCGGGAGGCGAATTTTGAAGGACAGCCTCGGGTGAAGATAAAGCGCACAGGCACAGGTTGCGCATACCCATGCCAGCAGCCAGGGCGAGAATCCCTCCCATAGGGAACCCATCGTCGAACCCAGCAGGCCCGCGACAACACCCCATCGCATGGACTGGGAGGGCGATGCCAACCAGACTACCAACCACCGGGAAAACGCGGCAACGAACATCACGAGCACGCTGCAAGTCACCACGGTGGAGGACCTGCCGGGGAAGTCCAGCACCTGGAACATTAGGGCGGCACGTGGTGGGTTCTCAGTGAAGAGCCATTTGAAGAGCAGCGCCGTGAGTGCGACCCCGGTCCAGGTCAGGAGCGCTGCGCCATGAACAATCAGCACCAGGAACTGGCTGACCAGCGCCGAAGGGGTGGCAGGAAGGTGCCGCCTCCGTGAGAACTGGGCGAAGTAGAAGAGGATGCTCACCACGACGGAGAAGAATGCGGGGACCGCGCCAACAAGAAACCCGGCGGCGACCGACCAACAGGCCGTGAGACCCACCATGAGGCCCAGATGCAGGAAAACCGCCAGCCCGAGCAGGCTGTGGAGATCGACCAATTTGGGCTCATCCACAAGGTAGCCTCGCAACCTTGGCGAGTTCAGCCACAGATCACGATAGACCGCCTGTTGTAGCAGGTGAAGGGCGAGTCTGTGCTTCGCACGTGTATCATCCGCCGCTCGGCTCGCTAGCACCTTGAATGCGGCTTCCTCTCTCCAGATCTCCGCGGAGGTCAGCGCGGCCTCGATACGAGGCGCAAGCTGGGAGTGACTGACCAGGGCACCTCGTACCGCGCGAAACAGGCGCCTTGTTCGAAGTTCGGGAAGCGGATGCTTGGGAGCCTCCTGCTCCAGTCGAGCCAGCAGCTTCGCCATGCGCGTGACGACGGGATGGTCCTCGGGAAGCCGTGCGGCTTCGAACATCCGTCCCACCAAGATCAGCCTGGATTCGTCAGTGAACTCCGCGGCGACGCCGGCACTCCGAAGTACTGTTCCAGGAGCCACGCCAAGGTGTCCGTCCGCCTCGTCCAAGACTGCTTCCGCGAAGGTGGACAGGTCGGCACCGGCTTGCGCGACTAGGAGGTAGACCTCCTCAAGCCAGGGATTGTCGATATTGGCCCCGAGCCATTCCTCCCGCTCTTCGGGGGGGGCCCGGCTCAGCGCGAGCGCGGCGAAGAATTCCTGAAGCCGTGGGTGGAGGAAGCGAAGGGCGCCCGTGGCCACGTCGCGCTTCACAAAGCCGGTGAGCTGCGCAAGGTCGACCCATCTGGCGCCTTCCTCGGGATCGATCCTGGCGTGTGCGATGGCTTGATGGACGGGGACGGCGGTCCCCACGCCCGCGCAATCGAGCATGGCGAGGCCCAGCCGCCCCACACTCTCCAGGAGCACGATGCGCTCGACGCTCGGGCGCAGACTCACGGCACGGTCAAGGTGGGGATCCACGAAGCCTTGGAAGAGCTCGGCACGAGATTCGGGCAGTCTGCCCCTGGCCACGATGTATCGCCCAAGCAGCGTGAGGAAGAGGGGGTTTCGCGCGAGTCCCGCCAGGGGTGATTGGGGCGCCAGGACTTGATGAATGAGATCTCCCCTGCTCCACCAGGGCACCTTCAGGACCTGGCGCAGGAAGGTCCTGGTCTGCCGAGTAGAAAGGGGCGAGAGGCGGACCTGATGCACCTTGAGCTGGCTACGAGGAAAGTCGTGGGTCCTGCATGAGACCAGGATCCGGCACAGGGTCTGGCGCTGCATGAAATCGCGCAGTGCGGCGACGCGCGCCGAAAAGTCCGCGCGTGGCATCTCATCCATGCCGTCAAAGAGCAGGATCAGCCGTCCCGCGGCGAGGGTTTCCTCAACGAGCGGCATGAGGGCTCGCTCGGGCGCGGGGCCGTTCGCCAGATGCTTCTGGATGAACTCCTCGACGGGGAGGGGCGCGCCTGCCCGACATTGAGTATACGTCCCCAGGGAGAAGTACAACGGCAGGGGGGCTTGTGGATTCTTCAATGCGGCCTGCACAAGCTCACGCGCAAGCCGGCGCATGAGGATGCTCTTTCCCGCGCCGGGTTCACCCAAGAGCGCCAACACGCGCCCCGTCCTGGGCTCACTCAACAATTGAAAGAGCGAGCGGCGTGTTCGTCTGATCAGCCGGCGAAGGTGTCGTGCGAAGGCAGGAACCGGGTGGGCTTCATCCCCTTCGAACTCGGGATGGGTGTCTACCACGGGTGTGGTGATGTCCTTGCTCAGCTCGATGTATGCGTCGGGCGAAAAGAGGTTCTCGTCCTCGAGTTGCTCCAGCCGGGCTAGGAGTGAACGGAGGTAGCGATCCCGCTCGAAACCGCCGAGAGCCGCCGGGTTGGGGCTTGCGGGTGATTCCAGGCCCTGGATGAGCGTCGCGAGCTCCCGGACGACCTTCGCGTAGCCCTGCTCCAGAGGGCCTTCGGTCAATGCCTTTCCGTGACTCGGAAGGCCTTGCAGGTGGGCGAAAGACGCGTCCTGCCAGTGGCAGGGCTCAATGAAGATGGGGAGCACCCGGGCCTGGCCCAGCTCGTGTCGTTCCAGCGCCCGTTTGAGCTCGATGTCCCAACAATAGTTCGACGCCAGGAACCCCTGACTCACCAGCACGAGAATGAGGTCCGCGCTCTCCAGGTGGAGATGCACGTCGGGCTCCCACTTCGCTCCTATTTCGATTTTCCGGTCATACGCAAGCTTGATCCGTCCGGACCGGATCAATGGAGACAGGTGTCGTTCGAGCGCGATCCGATGGGGCGTGTCCGCGTGGGTATAGGAGAAGAACAGCTTCAAGGGCCGGTGCGACGCGTCAGATGTCTCGGTCTCCGGCTGTGTCTCAATGCCGGCGGAAGCCCGCTCCAGCGACGCGAAGACGATGCTCCCCAGTGCATCGCGCGTACAGGAAAGCCGCCCTGTGCCAAACCGGAGGCACTGCGCGATGACCAGGGGCCATACCAGCGGTGCGCTGTCTCCAATGCGCGGGATGTCGCCCAGCATCATGAGCGCAGACTGCTCATGAGGCGCATTGGCCTCCACGTCCATGATGACAACCCTGACCTTCTTGCAGAAGTGGACGAACCTGTCCTCCGTCATGGGGAGGGAACCGAGGGCCATGAACGCGTCCGCCACCTCATGCCGGAAGTCCTGCAGGACCTTGTCCTCTTGTTTCGAACGGGGGTTGTCCGAGTAGCCCGCCTCGTTCAGCCGGATGGAGAGGAGGAGCTTCTTGAGATCATCCTTGATGCGCTGGGAGGCCCGTGGAGAAACGATGAGGACGAAGTGCTCGTTCTCTCCCGGGTGGATGAGGAAGCGGGACACGAACTGGTCCAGGACGCCACGGAACTCGGAGTCTTCACCGCTGGACAGGTTGAGTGAGCGTTTCACCTGGGCAAGGAGCGAATGGCTACCGGCGCGTAGCAGGAGGTCGTCAATGGCCGCAGAGGTCTCCCACGACAGAACCTCACTGACGAAAGGAGCGCCGAGTTCAAGATCCTGCGCGAGGTCCTTCCCCTTGAGCAGGGCCACGGCGAACCACGCACTCACGCGCTGCTGGAACTCGATGCCCCCATGCGTCGCGGCACCGCCACCTGAGTTCGACATGGGCGCGTTGATAGCACTGCTTCACCAGGATGGCAGTACGAAGGGACCTTGAGAAGCTCAGCCTGTGCCGCCGAGGGATACCCAGGCCCAATGCCCCTGCGGCACGCACAGCCATGGTCGCCCCCAGCGTCAGGTTTCGGGCAAGCGCCTTACTCCTACAGATGTCGGAGTACCGTTGCGAAGTTCTCCTTCACTTTCAAGTAAGTGCCCGCTAGTCCTACAGCTGTAGTTCGGAAGAGACCGCACTCGCCCTCTTGTTGAAGAAACAGGAGGGGGAGGAGCGAGACTTCCCATGCAGCGGCCATCG
>NZ_FOIB01000021.1 GCF_900111765.1 Myxococcus fulvus | reverse complement strand
CCGAGGCGCGGCTGTACCGCACCGGGGACGTGGCGAGGTGGCTGGCGGACGGGACGCTGGAGTACCTGGGCCGCTCGGACTTCCAGGTGAAGCTGAGAGGCTTCCGGATTGAATTGGGAGACATCGAAGCGGCGCTGCTGTCGCACGCCTCGGTGCGTGAAGCCGTGGTCCTCGTGCGCGAGGACTCCCCGGGCGACCAGCGCCTCGTCGCCTACGTCACCCAGGCCACTCCGTCCGCCGACACGAGCGGGCTGAAGGACTTCCTGTCGACGCGCTTGCCCACCTTCATGGTGCCATCGGCCTTCGTCGTCCTGCCGGCCTTCCCGCTGTCTCCGAGTGGGAAGCTGGACCGGAAGGCGCTCCCGGCCCCCGTGGCACCCACGACTCCGGGAGGCCCCGCCGTGCCCTCCGCACCCGAACGCCTCACCCCCTTCCAGCAGCGCGTCGCCACCGCCTTCCGCGAGCTGCTCCGCGTCGAGCACGTCGGTCTGCACGATGACTTCTTCGCGCTGGGCGGACACTCGCTGCTCGCCACCCAGCTCGTCTCGCGCCTGCGCACCACGTTCGGCGTCGAGCTGCCCGTGCACGCGCTGTTCGACGCGCCCACCGTGGCCCGAGTCACCGAGCTCGTCGAGGAAGGGATGCTGTTCCGCGACGCACCGTCGCAGGTGCCCCCGTTGCGGCCCATCCCTCGCGACGGCGAGCTGCCGCTGTCGTTCGCGCAGCAGCGCCTGTGGTTGCTCGACCAGGTCCAGCCGGGAGGCACGCAGTACAACATCTCCGGTGCCATCCGCCTGGAGGGCGCGTTGGAGCCGGAGGCACTGCGACAGGCGCTCGACCTGCTCGTGTCCCGCCACGAGCCCCTCCGCGCGACCTTCGGGTTGAAGGACGGTCAGCCCGTCCAGACGCTCCATCCGCACAAGCCCTGGTCGCTGCCGCTCACGGACCTGACCGACGTCGCGCCGCCGGAGCGCGAGGCCGCCGCGCGCAAGTACGCCGCCGAGGAGGCCAGTCAGCCCTTCGACCTGTCCACGGGGCCGCTCCTGCGCACCGTGCTGCTCAAGCTGGACGAGGAGCTGCACGTCCTGGTGCTGGTCATGCACCACATCGTCTCGGACGGTTGGTCCCTGGCGGTGATGGTGCGCGAGGTGGCGCTGGCCTACGAGGCCTTCGCCGCGCGCAAGGCCCCTGCTCTCTCCCCGCTGCCCGTGCAGTACGTCGACTTCGCGGCGTGGCAGCGGCAGTGGCTCCAGGGCGACACGCTGGCCAAGGAGGTCGACTGGTGGAAGCAGCGACTCGCCGGGGCACCCCTCGTCCTCGACCTGCCCACGGACCTTCCGCGTCCCGCGATGCGCACACCGCAAGGCGCCTCGCATCCCATCCAGCTTCCGCGTGAGCTGGTGGACCGCGTGGTCGCGCTCGGCCGACAGGCCGGGGCCACGCCGTTCATGACGCTGCTCGCGGCCTGGCAGACGTTGCTCTCCCGCTACAGCCGGCAGGAGGACCTGCTCGTCGGCTCGCCCATCGCGGGTCGTCGTCATGGCGAGCTGGAGGGGCTGGTCGGCTTCTTCGTCAACACGCTGGTGCTGCGTGCCCGCGTGCGTCCCGAGGAGTCCTTCCGCGCGCTGCTCGCCCAGGTGCGTGAGACCACGCTCGCGGCCTACGAGCACCAGGACCTGCCCTTCGAGCGCCTCGTCGAGGAGCTCCAGCCGCAGCGTGATTTGGGCCGGAGCCCCGTGGTCCAGGTGGTGTTCGCGCTCCAGAACACGCCCACGCCGACGATGCGCGTGCCGGGCCTCACCCTGCGTCAGCTCGACGTGGACAACGACACGGCGCGCTTCGACCTGGGCCTCGTCCTCGTCGAAGAGGCCGACGGCCTGCGCGGCGTCATCGAGTACAGCACCGAGCTGTTCACCGCGCCCACCGTGGCGCGCCTCGCCAGCCACCTGCGCAACCTGCTCGAGGCCCTGGTCGCCGCTCCGGACCGTCCGCTCTGGACCCTGGACCTGCTGTCCTCCGACGAGCGCCACCAGCTGGTCACCGCGTGGAACGACACCACGCGGCCCTACCCCACGGACACCACCTTCGTGGAGGGCTTCTCCCGACAGGCGAGCCAGCGTCCCCAGGCCATCGCCCTGGAGTCCGGCGACCAGCGGATGACGTACGGCGCGCTGGAGGCCCGGGCCAACCAGCTCGCACACCTGCTCCGCTCGAAGGGCGTGGGTCCCGACGTCCTCGTGGCCGTGTGCCTGGAGCGCGGCTTCGACGTCGTGGTCTCCATCCTCGCCGTCATGAAGGCCGGAGGCGCCTACGTCCCGCTCGACGCGGCGTACCCGGTGCAGCGGCTCGCCTTCATGGTGGAGGACGCGCGGCCCTCGCTGCTGCTCACCTCGCGGGTGCTGAGCGACAAGCTGACCTTGCCGGACGCGGGGCCCGAGCGCCTGCTCGTCGAGGACCTGAAGCTGGAGTCGTGGCCGTCCACGCCGCCGGTGTCCCACGCGGGCCCTCGCAACCTGGCCTACGTCATCTTCACCTCCGGCAGCACGGGGCGCCCCAAGGGCGTGGCCATCGAGAACCGGGGCTTGATGCGCCTGTGCTACTCGGAGCCCTACGTCCGCTTCGGCGCGAAGGAGACCAGCATCCTGCTGGCGCCCATCTCGTTCGATGGCTCCGTGCTCGAGGTCTGCCCGTCACTGCTCCACGGTGGCCGTGTGGTCCTCTTCCCGGCCGACGCGGTGCCCAGCGACCTGGACCGCCTGGGCGAGGTCATGGCGCGGCACGAGGTCTCCTTCTCGCACCTGCCCTCTGGCCTCTTCGCGCAGCTCGTGGAGCACCGCCCGGACATCCTGGCCCGGATGGGACAGCTCCACGTCGGTGGCGAGGTGCTCTCCGTGCCTCACGCGCACCGGGCGCTGGCCTCGCTGCGTGTGCCCATCATCAACGCGTACGGGCCCACGGAGTGCTCGGTCATCGCGACCAACTACGCGCTGACGGGGCCCATGCCGTCGGGCAGCTCGTTCCCCATCGGCACGCCCATCGACAACACCACGGCCTACGTCCTGGATGCCCGCATGCAGCTGGCGCCGGTGGGCGTCCCGGGTGAGCTCTACCTGGGAGGCGTGGGGCTCGCGCGCGGCTACCTGTCGCGCCCGGACTTCACGGCCGAGCGCTTCGTCCCGCATCCGTTCAGCACCCAGCCCGGTGAGCGGCTCTACCGCACGGGCGACGTGGCGCGCTGGCGGCCCGAGGGCGTGCTGGAGTTCATCGGCCGCACCGACCACCAGGTGAAGATTCGCGGGTTCCGCATCGAGCTGTCCGAGGTGGAGGCCGCGCTGGCCGCCCAGCCCGCGGTGCACGAGTCCGTGGCCATCGTCCGCGAGGACGTCCCAGGAGACCGTCGCCTCGTGGCCTACGTGTCGCCGCGCGAGGGCCAGTCGCTGGACACGACGGACCTGCGCGCGGGCCTGCGTCAGCGGCTGCCCGAGTACATGGTGCCGTCCATCATCGTCACCCTGCCCTCGCTGCCGCTGAGCACCACGGGCAAGGTGGACCGCAAGGCGCTGCCCAAGCCGGACGCCGCCTCCACGGGACGTCACGGGCGCTTCGTCGAGCCGGCCAATCCGCTGGAGGAGCGCATCTCCGCCGTCTGGGCGCGGGAGCTGGGCACCGAGCGCGTCGGCGTGCATGACCACCTGTTTGAGGAGCTGGGCGGCACGTCGCTCTCCGTGGTGCGCATCGCGGCGCGACTGCGCGAAGAGCTGGGCCAGTCGGTTCCCGTCGTGTGGCTGTTCGAGCACCCCACCGTCCAGGGGCTGGCGCGAGCCTTGGAGAAGCAGCGCGTGGAGGTCGCCGCGGCGAACGCGCCCCAGCCGGTGCCGGCGCCGGAGCGGCCGGTGTCACGTCCCTCGACGACGGGGGCCGTGGCCATCATCGGCATGGCGGGTCGGTTCCCCGGCGCGGGCTCGGTGGACGCGTTCTGGCGCAACCTGCGCGAGGGCGTCGAGTCCATCTCCCGGTTCAAGCCCGAGGAGCTGGAGCGCATGCCGAGCCTGCCCGAGGGCATCGAGCTGAGCCAGCACCCGGCGTTCGTCCCGGCTGGCGGTGTGTTGGAGGGCGCGGACCGGTTCGACCACGCGTTCTTCGACATGTCCCTGCGCGAGGCGCAGTGGTTGGACCCGCAGCAGCGCGTGTTCCTGCAGTCCGCGTGGACGGCGCTGGAGGACGCGGGCATCGACCCCGAGCGGTTCCCGGGCGCCATCTCCCTGTACGCGGGGGCCATCGACTCCGGCTACACGGAGGCGGTGCGGGCCACGGTGCCGTTGGATGGCGCCGCGCTGTTCGAGCTCTACGGCACCGCGACGCACGAGAGCCTGGCGACGAAGACGTCCTTCAAGCTGGGGCTCACGGGTGAGAGCGTCCTCATCCACACCGCGTGCTCCACGGGGCTCGTCGCCGTGCACCTGGCCTGCCAGAACCTGCTGGCGGGCATGTCCGACGTGGCGATGGCCGGCGCGACGCGCCTGTCGGTGCCGCAGCGCACCGGCTACGTGTACCAGGAAGGGATGATCCTCTCGCCGGACGGGCACTGCCGCTCGTTCGACGTGGCGGCTCAGGGCACCGTCTCCGGCAATGGCGTGGCCTGCATCGTCCTCAAGCGACTGGAGGACGCACAGCGGGATGGGGACTCCATCCACGCGGTGATTCGCGCGACGGCGACCAACAACGACGGGCGCGACAAGTCGGGCTTCACCGCGCCGAGCGTGCAGGGCCAGACGGCCGTCATCCGGCAGGCGCTCACGCGCTCGGGCGTGAAGCCGGAGGAGATTGGCTACGTGGAGGCGCACGGCACGGCGACTCCGCTGGGAGACCCCATCGAGGTGACGGCGCTCCAGCGTGCCTACGGCCTGGGGCCCGAGCACAAGGGCACCATCGCCCTGGCTTCGCTCAAGTCCAACGTCGGCCACCTGGACACGGTGGCGGGCCTCGCGGGTCTCATCAAGGTGGCGCTGTCGCTGCGGCACGGAGAAGTCCCTCCGAGCCTGCACTTCGAGCGCCCCAACCCCCAGATTGATTTCGACGCCACACCGTTCTTCGTCAACACCACCCTTCGGCCGTGGCCGAGGAGCGAGTCGCCGCGGCGTGCCGCGGTCAGCTCCTTCGGCATTGGTGGCACCAACGCCCACGCCGTGCTCGAGGAAGCTCCGATGTCTCCGAGTGGCTCCAGCTCACGCAAGCACCACCTGTTCGTCCTGTCGGCGCGCACGCCCGAGGCGCTGGACGCGGCCTCGAAGAACCTGGCCTCCCATGCGGAGGCCCAGGGGGACGCGCTGGCCGTGGCCGATGCGGCCTTCACGCTCGCCGTGGGCCGCAAGGGTTTCGAGCATCGGCGCGTCGTCGTGGCCCGCGACGCGGCCGAGCTGACCCGTCAGCTCCTCAAGCCCTTCACGCCCACGAAGCTCAAGGACCTGGAGGCCGCGCGCCGTCGCCGCGTGGCCTTCATCTTCCCGGGCCAGGGCACGCAGCAGCTCGGCATGGGGCGCGAGCTGCTCGATACGGAGCCCACGTTCCGGGGGCACCTGGAGTCGTGCCTGGCGCTCCTGGACGGGGCGCTGCGTGAGCGCGTGCGCACGCTCCTGACGTCGGGTCCTGGGCAGGAGGCGCAGCACGCGTCGTTGCTCGCGGACACGCGGGTGGCGCTGCCGGCGCTGTTCTCCGTCGAGGTGTCCCTCGCGCGGATGTGGATGGACTGGGGCCTGAAGCCGTATGCCGTCCTGGGGCACAGCTTCGGTGAATACGCCGCGGCCTGCGTGGCGGGGGCGCTGTCGCTGGAGGACGCGCTGAAGCTCGCGGTGGCGCGGGGTGAGCTGATGCACCGCATGCCTCCGGGGGCGATGCTCGCGGTGGCGATGCCGGAGTCGCAGGTGCAGCCGCTCTTGTCGGGTCGGTTGGCGCTGGCCGCGGTCAATGCGGCGGACCGCTGCGTCGTCGCGGGTCCGGTGGCGGAGGTGGAGGCGCTCCAGGAGACGTTGAAGGCGCGGGACGTGGGCGTGGTGCGGATGCCCGCGCCGCATGCGTTCCACTCGGCGGACGTGGAGCCGCTGATGCCGGAGCTGGCGCGCGTGGTGGCGTCGCTGACGCGCTCGGAGCCGACGCTGCGCTACGCGTCCAGCGTGACGGGCACGTGGGCGAAGCGCGGCGCGCTGGCCGAGCCCCAGTACTGGGCGGACCAGATGCGGCAGCCCGTGTTCTTCTCGGATGCGGTGGGTGCGCTGCTCGAGGATGGGTGCAGCGTGCTGCTGGAGGTGGGCCCGGGTCAGGACCTGACGCCGCTGGTGCGCGCGTCGCTGGGCCAGGACAAGGACCGAGTGAAGGCGCTGTCGACGCTGCGCCGGAGCGCCTCCACGACGGAGGACGCGAGCCTGCTGGCCTCGGTGGGTGAGCTGTGGACGCAGGGCGTGGAGGTGGACTGGTCCGCCTACTTCGCGCACGAGCAGAGACGTCGGCTGCACCTGCCCACGTATCCGTTCCAGGAGAAGCGAGTCTGGGTGGATGCGAAGCCTGGCGCGCAGCAAGTGCCGTCGGTGGTGGCGCAGCAGCAGCCCGTGCAGTTCCGTGCTGCGTCGGGGGCGCCGCTCCCCGTTGCGGAGACGCATGCCGTGACGGCCATGCCGTCCGGGATGGATCCGCGACGCCCCACGACGTCGGGCCTCGGGTCGCCTTCCGCGACGGGCGTCACGCCGTCTACTGCGTCGATGGGTCTCGGGTCGCCCGCGTCGACGAGCGTCATGCCGCCTGCTGCGTCGACGGCCTTCGGATCGCCTGCCGCGACCGGCTTCGGGCCGCCTGCTACGTCGACCGGCTTCGGGGCGCCTTCAGCGACGGGCGTCATGCCGCCTGCTGCGTCGACGGGGTTCGGGTCGCCTGCCGCGACCGGCTTCGCGCCACCTGTTGCGACCGGCTTCAGGCCTCCTGCGTCGACCGGGTTCGCGCCACCTGCTGCGTCGACGGGGCTCGGGTCGCCTGCCGCGACCGGGTTCGCGCCACCTGCTGCAACGGGCGTCACGCCGCCGGCTGCGTCGACGGGTTTCGGATCGCCTGCGTCTACGGGCTTCGCGCCGCATTCCGCGTCGGCAGTCCTTGTTCAGCCGGTTGCAGCATCGACGGGCATCGCGCCACCTCCCGTTTCTACGGGGTTCGCGCCACAGTTGCCCCCGGTGATTGCGCCAGCAGCGACGTCGCTGCGCGCGGTTCCGGTGACCCCCGTCGAGCCTCCCCCGTCGATTCAGGAGTCCGAGCCTGTCGCGCCGGTGCGTGAGGACGCGCCTCGGGGCCCCATCGAGGAGCGTCTCGCGGGTCTGTGGCGTGAGCGTCTGGGCCTGGAGTTCGTCGGCCGTGAGGACGACTTCCTGGAGATCGGCGGCAACTCGCTGATGGCGGCGCAGCTGCTCAACCAGGTCCGTGAAGCCTTCGGCGTCCAGCTCCCCCTGGCCGCGCTGTTCGAGGCGCCCACGGTGGCGGGCATCGCCCAGCGCATCGAGCCGCTGCTGCGACAGGCACCCGCCGCGGCGCCGACGCGAGAGCTCCCGCTGGTGCCGCTGCCTCGCACGGGCGAGCTGCCGCTCTCCTACGTGCAGGAGCGCGTGTGGCGCCTGGAGCAGCACCTGCCCGGCCTGTCCGCGTACAACATTCCCTTCGTGCTGCGGCTCGAGGGAGACCTCGACCCGGCCACGCTGGAGCGCGCCGTTCAGGAGATCGTCCGTCGGCACGAGGCGCTGCGCACCACGTACGACGTGGTCGACGGCCGCCCCGTGCAGCGCTTCCACGAGAACGTGCGCATCCCCCTGCCCATCGTCGACGTCGCCGGGGACACGCCCGCGCGCCGCGAGGACGAGGCGATGCGGCTCGCCCGCGAGGAGGCGATGCTGCCGTTCGACCTGGTGACGGGCCCCGTCATCCGGACCGTGCTGCTGCGCCTGGAGCCGAAGCACCACCTGCTCCTGGGCAGCATCCACCACGTCGTCTGCGACACGCTCTCCACCGCGCTCTTCATCAACGAGCTGATGCAGCTCTACGGTGCCTTCAAGCAGGGCCGCCCGTCCCCCCTCCCTCCCCTCCCCATCCAGTACGCGGACTTCGGCGCATGGCAGCGCACCGGCGTCCTCGAAGGACGCTTCCCCGAGCAGGAGTCCTGGTGGCGTCAGCGACTCGCGGGCATGCCCAAGCAGCTCGACGTCCCCACGGACCGCAAGCGTCCCGCGAGCTGCCCGCTCACCTCCGTGCGCCTGCCCGTGGAGTTCCCACGCGCCCTGGCCCGCGAGCTGGGCGCGTTCGGCAAGCGCGAAGGCTACACGTCGTACATGTTGGTGCTCGCCGCGTGGCAGACGTTGCTGCACCGCTACAGCGGGCAGACGGACATCATCGTCGGCACCCCCATCGGCAACCGCACGCGGCCGGAGCTGCTGCCGCTCATCGGCTACGTGGCGCACTCGGCGGCGTTCCGCACCAGCTTCGCGGACGACCCGACGTTCCGTGACCTGCTCAACCGCGTGAAGCAGGAGCTCAACGAGGTCCAGTCCCGTCCGGACGTGCCCTACGAGTACCTGGTCGAAGCGCTCATCCCGGGCAAGGACATCGGCCGGGGTCGCATGGCGGACACCGTGTTCGTCTTCCACAGCGGCATCGGCGGCGGCGCCGCGGCCCTGGAGATGACCGGCGTGCGTGGCTCCATCGTCGAGGTCCCGGACGGCCCGGTGCAGTGGGGCACCACCCTGTCGGACCTGACGCTCGTGCTAGGTGACGAGTCCGGCCGAGTCCACGGCGCGCTCGAGTACGCGACGGAGTTGTTCGACGCGAGCACCGCGCAGGGCCTGGTCGACCATCTGCACGTGCTGCTCGCGTCCGCGATGGCCCGGCCCGACGAGCGCGTCTCCCGACTGCCCCTCGTCACCGAGGCCGAGCGCTCCGCCTGGCCCGCGCCCCGTCCCACGCAGGTCACCACCTCCGTCCCAGCGCAGCTCGCCGAGCGCGCGAACCGGGAGGCCAACACCGTGGCCGCGCTCGTCGGTGAGAAGTCCTGGACCTGGGCGGAGCTGTCCCGTCGCGCGGCGAGTGTCTCCACGAGACTGCGCGCCAGCGGCTTGAAGAGCGGCGCGACCGTCGCGGTCTGCCTGCCCCCCTCCCCTGACAAGCTGGCGGTCCTCTGGGGTGTGCTCGACGCGGGTGGCGCGGTGGTGGCCCTGGGCGCCACGGACCTGGGTCGACTGTCGACCTATGCGTCTCAGGACGCCGCGGCGCCCCTGCTCATCACGTGGCGTGGTGTCGTCACGTCCTCCAAGCTGGACGCCTCGCGTGTGCTGTACCTGGAGGACCTGGAGTCCGCCGCGCCAGTGAGCCCGAGTGCGATTCGCGCGGACGCTCCCGCGTGGCTGTTGCCCTCGGGGACGAACCAGCCCGCGTGGACGCTGGACCACCACGCGCTGGCGGACCTGTTCACCGCGATGGACGCGCGGCTGCGTCCGTCGGAGGGCGGCACGTGGCTGGCGGCGCTCGATACGTCGACCGAGCGGCCGGAGCTGGAGATGGTGTGGGCGCTCTCGCGCGGCCTGCGCGTGGCCTTCCCCTCCGAGGCCGTCACGGCCCGGCTGGTCCGACTCCAGGGCGGCGGTCCTCGCACCCAGGCGATGGACATGAGCCTCATCTACTTCGCCAACGATGAGGACTCGCTCACGGGGCCGAAGTACGAGCTGCTCATCGAGGGCTCGAAGTTCGCGGACGCGCATGACTTCTCCGCGGTGTGGACGCCGGAGCGGCACTTCCACTCGTTCGGCGGTCTGTACCCGCAGCCGGCCGTGGTGGCCGCGGCCATCGCCACCGTCACCAAGAACCTGAAGCTGCGCTCCGGCAGTGTCGTCCTCCCGCTGCACGACCCGATGCAGGTCGCCGAGCAGTGGTCCGTGGTGGACAATCTCTCCGGCGGCCGCGTGGGCCTGTCGGTGGCCACGGGCTGGCACGTGGCGGACTTCTCCTTCGCCCCGGCGAACTTCGAGGACCGCCGCAACGTCCTGATGAAGCACCTGGAGACGCTGCGCTCGCTCTGGCGGGGCGAGAAGCAGAAGCGCGTGGGCGGCGGCGGCGTGACGGTGGAGGTGGCCCTGCGTCCGAAGCCCGTGCAGCGCGAGCTGCCCGTGTGGCTCACGGCCGTGGGCAACCCGGAGACCTTCCGTCTGGCCGGCGAGGTGGGCGCGGGCGTGCTCACGGGCCTGCTCGCGCAGTCCATCGACGAGCTGAAGTGGAAGGTCGCGATGTACCGCGAGGCGTGGCGCCGCAACGGTCATCCGGGCCGTGGCCACATCACGGTGATGCTGCACGCGTTCATCGGTGACGACGAGCAGGAGGTGCTGCGCACGGTGCGCAAGCCGCTGCTCGGCTACTTCCGCAGCTCGGCCGAAATCACCGCGTCGCTGCTGGCGGCCCAGGGCCACCAGGGGGAGATCGACAAGGTCTCCGAGGAGGACATCAACACGCTCCTGGAGCACACCTTCGAGCATCACGCGAAGGGCACGGGCCTCATCGGCACCGTGGAGAGCGGCTTCAAGCGCCTGCTCGATGTCCGCGAGGCGGATGTGGACGAGGTGGCCGCGCTCATCGACTTCGGCCTGGACACGCCCATCGTCCTGAAGGGCCTGGAGAAGCTGGCCGTGCTCCGCCAGAAGCTCGTGCAGGAGGCCGCGTCCCGCCAGGAGCAGGTCGTGGTCGAAGGCGACCAGGGCGTGAGCGAGGTGCTGGAGCTGGCGCGTCGCTCCGGCCAGGTGTTGCTGCACACGTCGGCGCGACTGGCCCGCACATTGACCGAGCTGCCCGGTGCCCGCGAGGCGCTGAGCCCCGTGGGAGCGCTGGTGCTCGATGGGGCCTCCGCCGAGCTGGCCACGGCGCTCGCGAAGAGCTCCGGGCTCCAGGTCCTGCTCGCGGGAGCGCCGCGCGAGGGCGCGCTGTTGCCGCGTACCCCCGAGGAGCGCGTGCCCGCGGGGCTGCGTCCCTGGATTCTGGACACCGCGGGGCTGCCTGTGCCCGTGGGTGTCGTCGGAGAGCTGGCGCTGGAGGGCGCGGGTCTTCCCTCCGGACTGTGGCGCTCCGAGGAGGAGGAGCGTCGTCGGCTGGTGGCGCATCCGAAGGGCGCGTCGTCCCAGCTGTTCCGCACGGGTCGCCATGCGCGACTGCGCGCGGATGGTCGCCTGGAGCCGGTCAACGTCCCGGTGCCCAAGGCCCCTGCCCCGGCCGCCAAGGCTCCGCCGCCCGTGCGGACCGAGGCTCGCCCTGTCGCCGCGCCCGCCGCGCCCACGGGGATTCCTCGCGCGCGCAGGGACAAGCCGCTGCCGCTGTCGTTCGCGCAGCAGCGCCTCTGGTACCTCCAGCAGTTGGACCCGTCGAGCACCGCGTACAACAACAGCTCCAGCTTCCGGCTGGTGGGGCCGTTGGACACCGCCGCGCTCCAGCGTGCGCTCGACGAGCTGATGCGCCGTCACGAGGTGATGCGGACCACGTACGAGCTCACCGAGACGGGCGCGACGCAGGTGGTCCAGCCCGCGACGGGGCTGCCGATGCCGCTGGAGGACGTGCCCGGCGCGACGCCCGAGGCCCGTGAAGCCGCGATGCTGCGCCGCTGCGAGGAACAAGGCGCCTGGGTGTTCGACCTGGCGCGCGGCCCGGTCATCCGCGCCGTGCTGCTGCGCATGGGGCCGCAGGACCATGTGCTCAACCTGGTCATGCACCACGTCATCTCGGACGCGTGGTGCTCACTGGTGCTCGCGCGCGAGATGTCCGTGCTCTACGCCTGCTACAACGCGGGCATCGAGTCGCCGTTGCCCGAACTGCCCGTGCAGTACGCGGACTACGCGGTCTGGCAGCGTGAGTACCTGGAAGGCGTGGTGCTGGACGGGCAGCTCCGGTGGTGGAAGGAGCAGCTCGTCGGAGTGCCCGCGCTGGAGCTGCCCACGGATCGGCCGCGTCCGGCGGTTCAGTCGTACGACGGTGGGAGTCTGCGCTTCGTGGTGGGCCGCGAGGTGGCGGAGCCGCTGCTCGCGCTGGGCCGCAAGGAAGGCGCCACGTCCTTCATGGTGATGCTGGCGCTCTACCAGGCGCTCCTGGGGCGTCACGCGGGCCAGGACGACTTCGCCATCGGCATCCCCATCGCGGGTCGTACGCAGCCCGAGACGGAGGGGTTGATCGGCTGCTTCGTCAACACGTTGGCGATGCGCACCCAGCTCACCGAGGCCCCGACGTTCCGTGAGCTGCTGGGCCGCGTGAAGAAGCAGTCCCTGGGTGCGTTCTCGCGACAGGACGCGCCGTTCGAGCGGCTCATCGAGTTGCTCCAGACGCCGAGAGACCAGAGCCGCACGCCGGTCTTCCAGGTCGTCCTCAACGTCATCAACACACCGCCTGCGGAGACCTCGCACCAGACACTCAAGCTGAGCCAGCTGGATGTCGCCACCGGGACGTCGAAGTTCGACCTGAGCTTCGAGGTCGTCGAAGGCCAGGGCGAGCTCCACTGCCGCTTCGAGTACGCGGCGAAGCTGTTCGACGAGTCCACGATGAAGCGCCTGGTCGAGCACCTCTCCGTGCTCGCTCGCGCCGTCGTCGCTTCTCCGGACCTCCCGGTGCAGCGTCTGCCGCTGATGGGTGAGGCGGAGCGGCAGCAGGTGCTGGTGGGGTTCCAGGGACGCACGGAGGCGTACCCGAAGGAAGCGACGCTGCACGCGCTCATCGAGGCGCAGGTGCGACGCACGCCGGACGCGGAGGCGGTCCGCTTCGAGGGCACCACCCTCACCTACTCGCAGCTGGATGCGAGGGCGAACCAGTTGGCCCATCACCTGCGCACGTTGGGGGCGAAGCCCGGGGTGCTGGTGGGGGTGTGCCTGGAGCGCTCGCTGGATTTGGTGGTGGCGCTGCTGGGCGTCCTCAAGTCGGGAGCGGCCTACGTGCCGTTGGACCCGGCGTACCCGAGGGAGCGACTGGCGGGGATGCTGGAGGACGCGGACGCGCCTGTCCTCCTCACGCACGAGAAGCTGAAGTCGGTGCTGCCAGCGCACGGCTCGCGAGTGGTGAGCCTGGACACGGAGTGGGCCACGGTGGCCCGTCAGTCCGCGACGGCCCCGGCGCCGGTGAGTGGCGCGGACTCGCTGGCGTACGTCATCTTCACGTCCGGCTCCACGGGCCGTCCGAAGGGAGCGATGAACGCGCACGCGGGCATCGTCAACCGACTCCTGTGGATGCAGCAGGAGTACGGGCTGACGGGTGCGGACACGGTGGTGCAGAAGACGCCGTTCAGCTTCGACGTGTCGGTGTGGGAGTTCTTCTGGCCGCTGCTGACGGGAGCGCGGTTGGTGGTGGCGAAGCCGGGCGGGCACCAGGACCCGGCGTACCTGGCGAAGCTGCTGAGAGAGGAGCGAGTGACGACGGTGCACTTCGTGCCG
>NZ_FOIB01000020.1 GCF_900111765.1 Myxococcus fulvus | reverse complement strand
CCTGGTGAGCACCTACTACTCCGCCGCCGTGCTCGTCCCCGACGCGCTGGGTGTGCTGGAGAACGTGGCGCTCGGCGCCTGAGCCGCTTCGCCGCATCGTGAGACATGAGACGGGCCCGGGGCGCTCCACCGGGCCCGTCTTCGCTTCACGGGCCGAGGCCCCATCATCGGGCGGAGGAGATTGCAGCCGCCGTGTCGTGGCTGTGAAGCCTGGGCGCAAGTTTCGTGGTCGGCGTCGGCCTGCCCGTCGACGGGGGACTCACCGCGCATTGAGCACGGAGCCGGAGTTGTAGCGCAGGCCTGAGCTTGTATTGCAGAGCTTGCTTGCTATCCCACCCGTCGTCCGTGCCAGTCTGGCCGCATGAACCGCGTCCTCTTGCTGGCCGGACTGTTGAGCCTCGTTGCGTGCAAGGGCTCCTCCAACGCGCCCGACAACACCCCCGACGCAGGCCCCAACAACCCAGGTGACCCTGACGGTGGGCCCGGAGGGGGCCAGGCCGCCGCGTGCGTGGTGCAGACGGTGCTCGCCGAGCGCTGCGCCAGCTGCCACGGCGCGATGCCGTCCCAGGGGGCGACGATGCCGCTGCGCACCCTGCACGACATGCGGGTGAGCTCGTCGATGGATGGGCGGGTCAGCAACGCCGAACGAGCGCTCATTCGCATGCGCGACAACGCGTCTCCGATGCCGCCGGCGCCGCATGCGCGCGCGAGCGCCGCCGAGCTCACCGCGCTCGAGACCTGGATAGGGGAGGGGAAGCCCCTCTGCAATGGCACGGGCGGCCCGCCCGTGACGGAGGTGGCCGAGCCCAACCTGCTCGACCAGTCCACGCTCTTCAGCTGCACCGCGGGCGTGCGCTCGGACGCGCCGACGCGCATCCGCCGCATGAACCGGCGCGAGTTCACCCGCAACGTCGGCGGCTCGGTCGAGCGCAGCTGGACGGGGTTCAGCTTCTACGACAACCCGCTCGACCCCAGCGCCATCGAGCAGTACAGCTCCTGGGCCACGGACGAGACGCTGGACGAGGCCACGGTGGAGCTGTTCCTGCCGGTCGTCGGAGAGGCCGCCTCGCCGTGGACGATGAACTACCCGGACGGCAACCGGATGGAGCGCGTCTTCACCAACAACCGCTTCAGCTGCATGTTCAACGACGCGAACCCGAGCGACACCTGCAAGCGCTTCCACCTGGGCCAGATGCTCGAGTTCGGTGTCTTCTTCCGCCCTCCCACCGAGGATGAGCTCACCCGCCTCACCGCCTTCGCGACCGAGGTCATCGCGCAGGAGCCGAGCAAATCCGCGCAGATTCGCGCGGACTCCATCACGCGCATCTCCAACGCCGCGTGGATGATGACCGGTGCCATGTTCCGCCGGGAGATGGGCGGCGAGCCGGCCGACGGCCGCGTGGAATTGACCAGCCTCGAGCTCGGCTCGCAGCTGGCCTACGCCCTGGGAGGACGCGCGCCCTCGGCCACGCCGAGCTTCGTGTGGCCGCACTACTCCGCGCCCCTGGAAGGGCATCTGGCGGACGTGGCCACCTCCGCGAAGGATGGCTCGCTCGCGCAGGATGCGACGACCACCGCCCTCATCCAGAAGTACCTGGGCGGCGTCGACGCGAACCAGAATGGGACGCCGCGCTTCGACCTGGTGCAGGACTACAACGAGGAGCAGCGCGCCAAGCGTGGACAGTACTGGCTGGGGGACGGCGTCGCGGGCTTCTTCCGCGAGTGGCTCGGCTACGGGCACGTGGCGGGGGTGTTCAAGGAGTCCCCGGCGGCGACCTCGCGCTTCGAAATCGAGGGGCTCGGCTACATCAGCTCCGTCTCCTACGACAACCTGCTCACCAACTTCCATCCGCTAGAGCCGACCTTCATCCAGCAGTTCGACGACCTGATTGCCCGGGTGGTCGTCGAGGACCAGGACGTGCTGGCGAAGCTGCTCACCACGCGCACCTTCTACGTGCCCTCCATGCAGAACGCGGCGTACGACTCGCACAAGGGCCTCTCGCACCCCTACAACGTCAGCGAAATCCTGCCGGCGACCGTCGCGGGCCGCTGGAAGACGCTGCCCGCCACCGAGCGCGCGGGCGTGCTCACCCACCCGGTGTGGCTGGCCGCGCACGGCGGCAACTTCGAGGACGACCCGTCCATCGTCCACCGTGGCAAGTGGGTGCGGGAGAACCTCCTGTGCGGCTTCGTCCCGCCGCTCAGCAGCGTGCAGGTGGCGGCCCAGGTCGGCGCACACGCTCCCGACAAGAACGCGCGCCGCCGCCTGCAGGAGGCGACCGCCGGCGCGCAGTGTCAGGGCTGTCACCGCTTGATGGAGCCGCTCGGCCTGCCCTTTGAAATCTACAACCACGCGGGCTTCCTGCGCGCGAGGGACCATTCGACGAGCGGAGGGTGGACGACGCCGGACGGGAGCTCGACGCTCACGTCGATGCCGGACCCCGCGCTGGACGGTCCGGTGCGCGACGCGGTGGAGCTGAGCGAGCGCCTGGCGACCTCGCGGCACGTGAAGCGCTGCTTCCTGCGACAGACCTTCCGCTACTTCATGGGCCGCCCGGAGAACGCGAGCGACGCCTGCACGCTGACGCAGATGGAGCAGGCCTACGATGCGAACAACGGCTCATTCTCCAAGATGCTGACCACGCTGATGACCAGTGACACCTGGAAGACGCGGCGCGTGCCGCAGGCTGGAGAGTGACCGCCATGTTCTCGCGACGAACCGTCCTGAAGGGCATGGCCGCCGGCCTCTTCGCGCCCTACTTCCACGACGTCTACGCGCAGTCATCGTCGAAGCTGCCGGCGCGCCTGGTGCTGGTGCTCGAGTGCAACGGCGTCTACCCGCGCGCGCTCTTGAGCGCGGGCACCCGGGCGGCGCTGGGAGGGCGCGCCAATACCACCGACCGCATCTTCTGGGACGCGTACAAGGACACGCCGCTGGTGCGTGAAGGCGACAACCTCGCCACCGCGACCTGTCTCGGACCGCTGGCGGCGTCCTCCGGCAACCTCGACCTGGTGAACCGCTCCGCCGTGCTGCTGGGGCTCTCCAGCCTCATCGCGGGTGGCGGGCACTCCAGCGGAACGGGCGCGCTGAGCTGCGCGGTGAATGGCGCGGGCGCGACCTTCGACGCGGTGATTGCGCCTCGCCTGCGCCGGGGGGCACCGTTCGACGTGCTGCGCCTGGGCACCAGCTCCGCGCGCGTGTCGATTGTATACGAGACGTGCGCGCTCGGGCCTCGCAAGCCCGCGGGCATCATCGTGAACCCGTCGCTCGCGTTCGACAGCACCTTCGGCTCGCTGCTCGGCGGCTCGACGAACGGGCGGGACCGCAAGATGCTCTTCGACTTCGCGCTGGCCGACTCGCGCAAGGCGCTGGCGGAGTTCAAGGGCAACTCCAACGAGCGGCTGAAGCTGGAGCGCTACCTCTCCTCGCTCGAGTCGCTGCGCACGCGGGAGGACCAGCTGGCGGGCATGGCGGACCGCGTGCGTCCGTACCTGCCACTGGCGCCGAAGGACAACCCGCTCATCACCGGCGCGGGCTCACCGCCCGACTCGCTGAAGTGGTTCGAGGCGCAGTTCCAGATCGCCACGGCGTCCCTGCTGGGCGGGCTGACGAACACGGTGGTGCTGGCGACGGGAAGCTCGGGCTTCGACGTGGCCTACGGCGCGGACGTGGCCGACGTCGCGCGACACAGCCTGCAGCACGGCCTGGACGCGGGGCAGAACTGGGACCGAGTCGCCGAGGTCACCCGCCGCCACGTGCAGCTGGTGGCGAACCTGGCGAGGACGCTGGCCGCCACGCCCGAGATTGGCGCGAGCGGCTCGATGCTGGACCACACCGCCATCGTCTTCATGTCCGACAACGGCGAGCAGCACCACTCGACCTCGCGGGAGTGGCCGAAGCTCGTGGTGGGTGGGAACGCGCTGGGCTTGAAGACGGACGGTCGCACGGTCGTCTACCCGAAGTTCGATGCGGCCCGGAACCGGCAGGTCTCCAACCTCTTCAACGCGCTCGGCCACGCGTTCGGAGACGCGGACTTCAACACCTTCGGGCAGGAGGGCAGCACGCGCATCGCGCCGGGGCCGCTGAGTGAGCTGTATGGCTGAGCCGTGAGCTAAGGGCCGGGCTCTCTGGCCCGGCTTCGAGCTGGTATCCTCGACGCCCATCGCGGGTATGCGTCGAGGAGGTCGTTCGTGAGCGCGGGTCAGTGGCTGTCGAGGAATGCGAGCTGCATGTTGCTGTTGCTGGGGCTCGCGTTCGTGGACGCGGCGCATGCGCAGGTGCGGCTCAAGTCGAAGCCCGCGGGCAGGATTCCCGACCAGCTCGTCGTGGACTTCGCCTACAAGCCGCAAGCGCGGCTCCGGTTGTTCGTGAACGACGTCCCCGTCTACCAGCATCGCGTGGGCAGCCCGGAGGAGGAGTTGGAGCCCGAGGTCCGGCGAGGCTTCCCCATCCAGCACTTCGTGGTGGCTGGGCGGAACACCCTCCGGGTGGAGGTCGACGGCCATCCGGAGACGGTCCGAGGGAAGGTGGAGAAGCTCTCGGTGAAGGTGGGCAAGGACCTGACGGCGAACGAGACCTACGCCGCCGTCGGGGACATCCAGGTGAAGGAGCCCCTCGTCTTCGAGGCGCCCAAGAGCCTGAAGCCGCCTCTGTGGCGGACCGGCAAGAAGATTGCCTGGAACGATGAGGAGAAGAAGCAGGTCCACGCGAAGATCGTGGAGTTGCAGCAGCTGCTCCAGGCGAAGAAGTTCGAGGACTTCACCCAGCGCCTGTCGCCCTCCATCCAGGAGACGGTCCGCCTGGCGGGAATCGGTGATGCGAAGCTGCTGGCCCGCCGGGAGGTCATGGACTGGGAGGGGCTCGCGCAGGCCAGTGACTGGGCGGTCCGGAACCCCTCGGTCGAGGCGCTGGACTGCAAGCTCCATGGAGACGGGTGGCTGGTCGAGTGCCTGGAGAAGGGGACGGACCACACGCTCCAGCTCACCTCGGACGGAGTCACCGAGGGGCGCCGGTTCATGTGGATGAAGCGAAACTCGGGTTACGGTCTGTATCAGCACGTCAGCCTCTTCTGAGTCCTTTGAGAGGCTGACGTCCATGGCTGGCGGAGCTCAGCCCGAGATACACCATTGTCTGACGCAGACTTTATTGCGGCAGGCATTCTCGGGACCGCACTCCACGTTCGTGTCGCACCTGTCTCCCAAGGCGAAGAAGGGCAGCTTGCACCTTCCTTCACGAACTTCTGGAAGGTGGACGTCACATCTGCTGTCCAGGCATCTGACCAGCTCACCTGTGCGGTCGGTCAGATAGCCACACGGTTGACCGGGGCCAGGATATCGCTGACAGGTGTTGGTATCCTTGTCGCAGAATGAGATGACGCCGCATTCACCCGTGCCTACGACGCACGACTCTTCATGCGCCTTCGTGGGCCGGCACTCCTTGTTGCCGGAGGTCAGAAGACTCACGCACTGATACCCAGCCAGACACTCCCAATCTTCTTTGCATGAGCCCGAGTCCTTGCGCTTGACGCACACTTCGCTGCCGGCGCAGCCAAGCTTCGAGCCCGATGTGCACTTCAAGGTTTCGTTGCAGCGCTCGCCTTCCTTCGCCGCTGCAATGCACAGTCCATTGGAGCAGTATGAGCCTGGCGCGCACTCGTCCAGCGTCGTACAGGCTCCGCCGGTGCTGGCATATGCGCGGCACAGGCCGAGACACCCCGAGGCGAGGTCGCACCATCCGTTCGTGCAGTCCGCGTTACTCGCACACGCGCTGTTCAGCTCGGCTTGCGCGGTGAAGGCCGGGCACCCTTCGAACAATCTGCCTGGCTCGAGGTGCTCGGGGTCGACGTCTTCGCACTCCCTCTCTCGAATCGCGCGCACGCATTCCCCGAACTTCTCGGGCAGGAACCGCTGTCTGCCGGCCGCGACGCTCGCTTCGATGGAGGCACATGCCGTCGTGGGGGCGATGACCGAACGGAAACCTTCGACGGTGCCCTTCAAGCACTTGCTCGCGTGGATTGCGATCTCCTCCGCCGCCTCCAGGCAGGAGTCGGCGAGCATCTGCTCCGTCCTCGCTCCCTCCAGGCACATGCCTTCCGTCCCGCACCGCTGCGTCTCGAGGCACTGGAGGTCGTCCGAGCACGGCACCCCCGTGAGCTGAACGGAACATCCCAACCAGAGCACTCCCAACAGAATCCAGGTCCAGCGCATGTCAGAAGCTCCCCTCGACGAAGAAGAGGGTGACGCCCGCGGCTCCCGCCACGCCCGCCACGCCGTACAAGATGTTGGCCGTCTTCGACTTGCTGCTGGCCGAGTCGCGCAGCTTCCGGACGTCGTCCCGGTCGTGCTCGCGGGTGGTCAGCTCCCGGGAGTCCGCGCGCGCCATGAGTCCGAGCGTCACCGCCCCCGCCGCCGCGACTCCCGCCGCCCCCGCGGCCACCCATGTCCAGGTGCGTCCCCGAGATGGCGCTTCCTCGACGACCGTGGGGAGCTCCGCCACCTCCGCCGGAGCCACTCGCGTGAGCGCCAGCTGCAATTGGACCGGCTCGCCCGCGCGGACCTCCAACTCCCGCTGCAACGGCTGGTGGTCCTGCAACGCCAGCTCGAGCTGGTGTCTGCCCACCTCCACCGGCTCGCTCCAGGGCGTGAGGCCCTTGTCCTGTCCATCCAGCCGCACCAGGGCTCCCGCGGGCTCGCTGGCCACCGTCACCATCGGCCGGCGCAGGGCCGCGGCCTTCGCGTCGAGGTCCGTGACGCGCTGCTGGACCGCCTCCCGGTCCTTCGCCTTGGGCTCGAGCCGCAGGTATTCGCGATAGGACGCGAGCGCCTTCTCCCACTCCCCGAGCTTCTCGTAGCACTGGCCCAGGTTGTACAGGACGACCCCGTTGGGGACGTGCTTGTTCGCCTCCTCGAACGAGGCCGCGGCCTCGGCGTAGCGAGCCTGCTGGTAGAGGCGGGTGCCGCGCTCGAAGGCGCGACTCGCGGCGGCTCGGGACGAGGCACTTGCCGCGAAGGACTCGGTGCTCGACAAGGTCAACGACAGCGCGAGGACGAACAAGGCCGTCGCTCTGGGGAGGAGGGGCATTGTCTGCTCAATCGAAGGGGTTGGGCTTCAGCTCCCGGACTTTCTTCAGCTTGGAAGCCGGGGGCTCTGAAACAGGTGCGGCGGGAAGCTTCTTCAGGCTCACCTCGATGCGTCCGTTCGACGGGAGGCGCTCCACGGTGAGGGGCGCATGGCCTTCCAGCTCGAACAGCCAGGGGCCATTGCTTGCGTCCAGCTCCAAGGGCGTCACGCCGAGGACACGGTCTCCAACGCGCACGGTCGCTCCCGAAGGCACGGACACCACCGGAATGCGGGCACGCACCACCGGACGCGGCGTCGGAGCCGGCGCTTCCACGCGGGCCACGGGTGCCACTGCGGGCGCAGGCGCACCGCGCCCCATCAACCCAGCCCCAACCGCGAGCGCGACCAGCACTCCGCCCACCACGGCCCATCTCCACCGCTTCGGCGCCGCGTCATGCACGGGGGGAGGGGACACGGCTCGCGGCATCCGCGTCGGAGTCACCCGCTCCGCGGTCACCTCGGACGAATCCGCCCCAAGGACGAGCGCCTCCAGCTCCGCCCGGAACCCGGCCATCGACGGACGCTCGCGTGGCTCCTTCGCCAGGGCCCGCAGCAGCAGCGCATCGAGCCGCGGGGGCAGCCCCAGCTCCGGGACGCGCAGGCTCGGCGGCTCCACCGGAGCCTCCAGGTGCAGGAGCATGGTGGCGAAGGTGTTGTCCGCCTGGAACGGAGGCGCTCCGGTGACGAGCTCATACGTGAGCACGCCCACGGAGTAGACATCCGTGTACGCACCCACGTCTCCCCCCTTGACCTGCTCGGGCGCGACGTAGTCCGCGGTGCCCAGGATGGCGCCGGTCTCCGTGAGCTTCTTCCCCGGGCGGTGGCTCAGCTTGGAGAGGCCGAAGTCCACCACCTTCACGAAGTCGGGCTTCCCGCCGCGCGACAGCACCATCACGTTCTGGGGCGTCACATCGCGGTGAATGATGCCTCGCGAGTGCGCGGCCTCGAGCGCGCGGCACACCTGGGACAGGATGTGGACGGCGCGCGAGAGCGGCAGAGGGTGCTCCTGCTTGAGCACCGCGCCCAGGCTCTGCCCCTTCAAGAGCTCCATCACGTAGTAGAGTTCGCCGCCAGGCGTGCGGCCCAGGTCCGTCACGTCGACGATGTGCTCGTGGCCAATCTGGCTGGCGGCCACCGCCTCCTGCTCGAAGCGCTGGCGGAACGTGTCGTCGCGCGACAGCTCGCCGCGCAGCACCTTCACCGCCACCCGCTTGCCCAGCCCCATGTGCTCGGCCAGATAGACGACGCCCATGCCTCCCTCGCCCAGCGGGGACAGGAGCCGGTAGCGCCCCTCCAGCACCATGGGGAGCAGGGGCCCGCCGTCCAGGGGGCAGTAGCCGATGCCCTCGCCATACTCGCTCTGGCACCTGGGGCACCGGGGCATCGTCGTGGGGGAGGCCATGTGGGGGCGCTCAGCGTACCGCGTGTTTGCGCAGCAGCTTGATGACGTGGGCGCGGTCCACCTCGGCTTCACGGGCCATCTGGCTCACGTTGCCGCCGGCGGCGCTCAGGCGCTGGCGCAGGTAGGTCTCCTCGAAGTAGTCGAGCCACGCCTCCTTCGCGTCCTTGTACGACAGGTCCACCCGCACGGAGGGCTGGCCCGGCGACGTGTTCGACGAGGCGGCGGCGCCCTGGACGAACGCCGCGTCGAGCGCTCCGGACATGGCCACGCTGCGCTCCACGAAGTTGCGCAGCTCCCGCACGTTGCCTCGCCAGGGCAGGGACATGAGCTGGTGCAGCGTCTCCGCGCTCGGCGCGATGTAGGGCCGCGCGGGCAGCCCGAGCGCGCGGAACGTCTCCTCCCACAGGTGGCGCAAGAGCAGCGACAGGTCCTCCAGGTGCGAGCGCAGCGGGGGCACGCGCACGATGCCCACGGCGAGGCGGAAGTACAGGTCCTCGCGGAACTCCTTCCGGTTGACGGCGGCGCGCAAGTCCCGGTGCGTGGCGGCCACGAAGCGCACGTCCACGGGGCGGAAGGCATCCGCGCCCACGCGCTTGACCTGGCGGCGCTCCAGCGCTCGCAGCAGCCGGGGCTGCATCGCCAGGGGCAGCTCGCCAATCTCGTCGAGCAAGAGCGTCCCGCCGTGCGCGGCCTCGAAGGCGCCCCGGCGCTCCTGCGCGGCGCCGGTGAAGGCGCCCTTCTCGTGGCCGAACAGCTCGCTCTCCACCAGCTCCGGCGGGATGGAGCCGCAGTCCACCACCACGAAGGGGCCGGCGGCGCGCGGGCTCTGCTGGTGGAGCGCCTCCGCCACCAGCTCCTTGCCCGTGCCGCTCTCGCCCTCGATGAGCACGGTGGCGTCGGTGACGGCCAGCCGCGCGAGCCGCGCGAACAAGGCCCGCATCGCCACGCCCTCGCCCACGAGCTGGCCGAAGCGCGGCTCCGGGTGCAGCGGCACCAGGTCCTGCTCGGCCACCTGCGTGAAGCGCACGGACGTGTTGCCGAACGTCAGCGTGGAGCCATCCACCACGTGGGCGTCCACGACGCGGACGTGGTCCACCCGCGTGCCGTTGGTGCTCTCCAGGTCGCGCAGCCGGTGGCCCCCGCGCTCGCGCACCAGCTCCGCGTGGAAGCGGGACACGGTGGGGTCGCTCAGCACCAGGTCATTGCCCCGCGCGCTGCCGATGGTGACCTTCTCGGACGAGGAGGACACGTCGGTGCCCGCGTCAGGCCCGGCGGAGACCTGCAGCCGCACCCTGCGGACGGAGTGCCCACCCGCGTTGTCCAGGAGGGAGATGACCTCGGTGTCGTCTGACATGGCTCGCTCTCAAATCCTCGTCATGGCGTGAAGCCTGTCCAGCCCCGGTCGACGCCTCGTCATGGCTCGTCCTCGCGCACCTCGAGCAGGACGGCGGAGAAGGGGCTGCGCTCACCGGGTGGGCGCGGCTCCTCGACCTGGGGCGGCCGCGTGGCCAGCGTGCGGGCCACCACCTCCGCCACGCGCCAGGGCTGCTCGCCCTCCGCCGCGCCGTCCACCGCCGACAGGGCGCGCGCCATCTCCCCCGCGGTGGCGTAGCGCTCCGCGGGGTGGGGGCGCAGGGCCCGCAGCAGCACGTCCGCCAGGGCCGCTCCCGCGACACGCCGCAGCTCGTCCGGGGGCGCCATCCGGGAGTCGCGCACGGCGAGCAACAGCTGCGCGTCCGTCTTGGCGGGGTAGGGGCCCTGGCCCAGCAGGGACTCGTAGAGGAGCACGGCCAGCGAGAAGAGGTCCGCCCGGCCATCCAGCGGACCGCCCAGGACCTGCTCGGGGGCCATGTAGCGCAGCCGCCCGCGCGTGCTCCCCGGCGCGGTGCGCGAGGGGCTGCGCAGGCCCTTGGCGATGCCGAAGTCCGCCAGCTTCACGTCCCCGGTGCGTCCCAGCAGCACATTGGCCGGGCTGATGTCCCGGTGGACGATGCCCAAGGGCTCGCCGCGAGCGTCCCGCAGCCCGTGGACGTGCTCCAGGGCCCGCAAGAGGCACAGTCCCATGTGGCGCACCAGCGGAGGAGGCAGGGACGGGTGCTCGTCCAGGACGCGCTCCAGGTCCGCGCCGTCCACGTACTCGAGCACCAGGTAGGGGCTGCCCTGCTCCACGCCGTAGTCGAGGGCGGAGACGACGTGCCCGTGCCCGAAGGTGGCCATGAGGCGGGCCTCCTGGGCGAACATCTGCCGATAGGTCTCCTGCGTGGCGAGTGGAGGCAGCATTCGCTTGATGACCACGGTCTTCTCGAAGCCGTCCGGCCCGCGGAGGTCCGCGAGGAAGAGCTCCGCCATCCCGCCGCGCGCCAGACGCGCGCGCAGCTGGTATCGACCGAGCATCCCCAGGTCAGCCCCGTGCGCCATGGCACCGGGCCTTCCACGCGCGGCTCGGGGGGCTCACCGCGCGCGTCTGTCGTTGCCATCGATGCTTCGCCACCCCTGCAGCATAGCCGGGGAGCCCCAGGAGGGTGTGCGAAACGCAAAGCCCGAGAAAAGACTGGCGAGGGGCGGGCCTCGCCGGAGCCTGTTATTGGCTCCAGCGGGCGGAGGGGGTGGGTCAGGAGACGAGGTCCTTCTCGCTCACGAGGATTTTGGCCGTGTGGAGGTAACTGATGACGTCGTCCATGCTCCCCAGCTTGTCCTTGATGGCGTTCGGGTCGTTCCGGTCGCTGGGCTTGGAGTTGCCGTCGGAGATCACGTAGTTGCCACCATCGTTGTCGGAGTTGACGAAGCCCGCCTTGTCCATCTGCGTGTGCTCGACGGCCCGGATGAGCAGGTCGAGCTGGCGCTCGTCCATGGCGCCGAGCTGGGCCTGGAGGGTCTGCGCGTCCATGTCGATGCGGCCCGACAGCTGGCTCAGGAACTGGCCCGTCTTGGCGGCCAGCTCCGGGTCCTTGATCTTCTCCGCGAGCGCGGATGGGAACCCCGCGTCCGTGAGGAAGGCCTTGGTCTCCTTCTCCTCCAGCCGCTTCTCCTTGATGTCCGCGTAGATGTTGATGCCGGTCCCCACGAGGAACAGGGCGCCCGCGGCGATCTGCCCCGCGCCGGGGACGGCATTGGACAGCACCGCGAGCGACAGGACCGCGCCGCCGAGCGCCGTCATCGTCTTGCCCGCGGCCTTGGTTCCGTTGCCGTCCTTGGCGGCATCGATGGCGCTGTAGGCATCCGCCGCGGCGCCGAAGAGCCCACCGACGGGGGCCGCGTTCTTGAGGATGCCGCCGACGTTGATGAGGCCGGGTTTGACCCTGTTCACCATGTCGGCGACCAGCGTCGAGGTGTCGCCGATGGTCGCGGCGGTGTCGCCGAAGAGCTTGACGGAGTCCGCGGCGAGCTTCACCGCGTCCTTGCTGCCGTCACCCATCATCTGCCTGGCGAGGTCCGTGCCGTCCTTGGCGACGCCGATGGCGCTCGCGATGGCGGCGAGGCCGCGGAGCGCGGGAGCCGTCCCCCGGTCTCCACCGGCGCCCGCGGCGAAGAGCTCTGTCTTCTTGAGCGTCTCGACGAAGGTGGCGGAGGCCCCCTCCTTGCCCTCGAGGAGGTCCTTGAAGGACTTCTTCAGGTCGGCCAGCTCGGTCCCCTGGTCGGGGTTGATGCCCATGAGCCGCGCGTTCTTCTCGAGCACGGCATCGAACCTCCGGATGATGGGGGAGTTGCTGGCGTTCTTGCCCTCCATCTTGGCGTTGAGGGCCATGGAGCCCAAGGAGCGGGTGACGGCGTTGGTCAGGCCCTTGGACATGTCGGAGAGGATGTCCTTCCCGAAGATCTTCACGGCCTCGCCGCTGCCCGCGAGCTTGTTCAGGTCGTCGAGCATGGAGGGCTTGCCGAGGGTCTGCTTCTCCACCTCCTCGTCGATGAGCTTCCTGCCCACATCGGTGTTGACGAAGGTCGTCAGCTCCTGCGCCACCTTCCGGGCCTCCCCTCCGAGGTTCGGGTCCGTGCCGGGGATTTGACTGGAGTGGTTGAGGACGTCGCCGGAGATCTTCACGGCGTCGGTCATGTTCTTCGCGGCCTCTTCCAGGGCGCCGTACTTGTCCTTGTGGCGCTCGCGGAAGGCGTTGATGGCCTTGGTTTGCTGCTCGGGTGTCATCGCGCCGCTGAAGCCCGCGACGAGCCTGCTGAGCTTCTCGTTGAGCTGCTCGACGTCCTTCTTCGCGTCGCCGAACTTCTCGCGCACCTCCCGCATCTGGAGCGCGAGCTGGTGCGCCATGGGCGCGCCCTTGTCACCCAATTGTCGGAGGAGGGTGAAGTCGTAGGCGCCCGACGCGAGGTCGGCCTTCCTGGAGGGGAAGTCCTTGACGCCCGCTGCCACGGTATTCGCCAGGTCCTGCTGCGCCTCGGGGGAGAGCCCCTGGGCCATCCTCCGGAACTCATCCATGCGACTGCTGGTCACGTTGATGCGGCCAATCTCACCGGTGACGTTGTTCTGGATCCACGGCTGCGCGAGCTTGAGCAGCTCTTTCTGATAGGCGGGGTCGGGGTTGGCCTCGAGCTTCTGCTTGAGTCCGTCGAACTTCGTGTGGAAGTCCTGGCGGTATTTCTCCGGCTGGCTGCCATTCCATCGCAGGTCCTCCATCGCTGCCTTGGCCTGCTCCGCGGGGGATGGATTGTCGCCATCCGCGACCATCAGCTTCTGCAACTCGGCGGGGACCTTGGCCTTGTCCAGCGCGGCGGCGCGCTCGGGGGAGCCGGGCTTCGTGTCCAGGATGCGCTTGACGTGGGTGGCGGAGAGGCTGCCCGCCTCCTGGTAGTGCGGCTGCGCCTTCTTGAAGGCCTCCATCGATTCGTAGGACTTGTTCGTCGTCGGGTCGAGGACCTTCTCACCTTGGCGGATGACGACGTGGCCGGACTCGCCCTCCGCTCCGGCGCGCGTGTCCTTCAGGAAGACCATGTCCGACTTCGCGCGCAGCTCCGGTGTGGCCTTGTCGGCCCACTCGGCGGCGACGTCCAGGCAGTTCTCCTGGCCGTCCTGGGTGTCCTCGGTGAGCAGCGACGTGGCGGGAGCTTCGGTTCCCAATTGCTTGTCGAAGTTCGGCTGACGGCTCATGCCCTCGAAGGCGCTGTTGGCCTTGCGAGCGGCCTCCGCGGCCTGCTGCGCCTGGGCCTCCGCGGCCTTGCGAGCGGCTTCGGCGGCCTTGCGAGCGGCCTCGGCGGCGCGCCGTGCCTCCTCCGCCGCGCGTGCCGCTGCGTCCTGCTCGCTGATGCCACCGCTCCGATTGCCGCTCGCCGGTCCGACGCTCATGGATGCCGCTCCTGGGGGTCTGGGAGACTGTGGCGCGCTCCAAGAGCAAGGTCCGGGCCTGCGGCAAAGGTCCGGAATGGCGAGAGGTTCCAGGTCGAGCCTGTAGGCCGCGGACTACAATCCACCTGGGAAGTGCAGGCTCCAGACTGCGATGCGTGGGTGGACGTCGCACGAGCTCCGGTGCGGTGCACTCTTGATGCGTCTCAGGCCCCGATATAGGCCGCCAGTTCGTCAGGCTTTCCTTCGGGGAAGGCTTCCTTCAAATGGTCGAGAAAGGCGGAGACACGAGCGCTCAGCAGCCGCCGTGACGGGTAGAGCGTCCACAGCGTGATTTCCGGTCCCTCGATATCACCCCAGTGCACCAGCCTTCCCTCGGCCAGGTCGTGACCCACCAGTGAAATCGGGAGACGCGCGGCCCCGACACCCGCGCGGACAGCATCGCGTACCATGATGAGCGATGAGAGGCGAAGGACTGGCGCGACCGCGATGCGTGCCTTTCCGGTGGGCGTCACGACATTCCAGACGGGGCCGCCGTCGTCGCCCGCGCCACGTACGACCGCTGCGACAGCGAGGTGCTTCGCCGGCCTGACGAGCTTCGGGCTCGCGACGACCACCAGCCGGTCGCGCAGGAAACTCCGTCCGACCAGGCGCTCATCCGGAGCCGGATTGACGCGAATGGCCAGGTCATAACCCTCCTCTATCAGGTCGACGGTCCGGTCCTCCGTCGTGACCTCGAGCTGGACCTCCGGATATTTCACCGCGAACCCGGCCGCGAGCCTCCCCATCGCGGTCTGCGAGAAGAGCAACGGCGCGCTGATTCGCAACCTGCCTCTCGGCCTGTCCCCACCCGAGGCGATCTCCGCCGCAGTCTCGTCGAGCTCGGTCAGCAAGGCCCCTGTTCGCTCGAAGAGCGCCCGTCCTTCCTCGGTGAGCTTCAGCGTGCGCGCTCCGCGCTCGAACAGACGCAGGTCGAGGGCGGCCTCGAGCTCCGCCACCCTGCGGGACAGGGTCGCCTTCGGGCGCCCCGCCGCGCGTGCGGCCCGTCCAAACCCCCCATGTCGGGCGACGAGATTGAAATCAGCGAGAGCAAGCAAGTCCATGGCTGTTCCACCCGTGAGACGATTCGTCCAAGAATAGCGCCTGTCGGGCTGAATTTGAAACGATACGTTATGGGGGTCTCGCAACCCGAAGCGGAGTGATTCCCATGACCATCCTCGTTACTGGCGCCACTGGCGCCGTCGGCCGTCACGTCGTCGAACAGCTCACCCGGCGCGGCGCCGATGTTCGCGCCCTCGTCCGGGACCCCGCCAAGGCTCGCTTCCCGACGGGCGTCGCCGTCGTACAGGGAGACCTGCTCGACATCGACTCGCTGCGGAGCGCCTTCTCGGGTGTCTCCACGCTCTTCCTGCTCAACGCCGTGGTGCCTGACGAGGTCACGCAGGCCCTCATCGCGCTCAACCTCGCCCGCGAGGCGGGCATCCAGCGGATCGTCTACCTGTCGGTGATCCACAGCGACCGCTACGTGAACGTGCCGCACTTCGCGGGCAAGTTCGCCGTCGAGCGCATGATCGAGCAGCTGGGCCTCGGTGCCACCATCCTGCGTCCCGCCTACTTCATGAACAACGATGTCACCATCAAGGACGTGGTGACCGGATACGGCGTCTATCCGATGCCGATTGGTGGCAAAGGCCTCGCCATGATCGACACGCGCGACATCGGAGAGATCGCGGCCATCGAGCTGCTGCGCCGAGAGCAGTCGGCCGCGCCGCTCCCCCTCGAGCGGCTCAACCTCGTCGGCCCCGACACGCTGACGGGGCCGGCGGTCGCGGCCATCTGGACGGAGGTCCTGGAGCGGCCCATCGCCTATCCAGGAGATGACACCGCGGGGTTCGAGCAGAACCTCCGGCGGTTCATGCCGAGCTGGATGGCGTTCGACATGCGCCTGATGAGCGAGCGCTTCCTCACCGACGGCATGCTCCCCGAGGCTGGTGATGTCGCGCGGCTCACCACGCTGCTGGGGCGCCCCCTGCGCTCGTACCGAGACTTCGCCGCCGAGCTCACCACCTCGGCCTGACGGCCGAGCGGCACCCGTCACCCACGAGAAGGAAGACCCTCATGATCTATTCGTCCGCCACCATCCCGGTGAACCCCGAAGGCGAGCCCCGGCTGACCCGCGAGCAGGCCTGGAAGGGCTTGGTCCTCAAGGCCCGCGACGCGCGTCTGTTCCTGCCGCCCGGTCTCTGCACCCGTTGCGACGTCGTCGAGGAGAGTGTCTCTCATATCGTGCGTGAAGCCACGATTGCAGGCGCCGAGCTGCGCGAAATCATCACGTTCGAGCCGCAGCGCAAGGTCACCTTCTTCCAGGCCACGGGCCCGCGCGAGGGCGCCATCATCAACGAGCTGTTCGAGGGCGCGGACGGCACGCTCCAGCTCCGCTTCTACTGCTACCTCGGCCTGCGAGGCCATGCGCCGAACGGCCCCGAGGAGCGGGCCGAGCAGGAGTGGATGAGCGGTGACCAGGGCTACAAGAGCGCCTTGCTGTCGACGCTGAAGCGCACGCGCGAACTGCTCGCCGAGGGGCGGCTCTGAGCAACGATTCGACGGGGCGACCGCCGTACCGGAGCGTGGCGAGCGAATCCCCGCCACGCTCCGACGCTTGTCTCACAGCGTCTTCATGTACTCGATGAGCGCGGTGCGCTCCGCATCGGTCAGCACGTCGGTGAACGTGTGGCCCGAGTTCGACTGGCTGAACATCCGGGTGTTGTAGATTTTCCGGTCCTCGATGTCCGAGTTCGAGAAGCTCGGGGCCACGATGCTGCCGAGGAGGTTCCAGGCCAGCGCGCCGTTGCCATACAACAGCGACAGCCCGCCCTCGATGAGCGGCGTCTCGTTCGGGTCCCACGGGTTGCAGTGGTTGAACGGCGAGAAGGTCAGGTAGCTGCACGGAATCGTGTCGTACTTCCATCCGAGCTTGCTCGGGTCATAGCCCTTCGCCAGGTCCGTCTCGAAGCCCATCACCACGCCGAACCTCGGCGACTTGGACTTGCGACGCCAGATTCGCGGGCGGTCCGACGACTTGAGCAGGCTCCAGAGGTCGGGCACCGAGCCGTTGTGGAAGTAGGGGCCGGATGCCCAGATGCCGTAGAGCGGCTGCGCGAGATAGCCGATCATGTTGTACTTCTCGGCGCACCCCTCCTGCCCGTTGTACCCGAAGAAGCTGTACTTCGCCTGCGTCTCGACGGCGCCATCGTTGGCGAGCATCCGGGCGTCATCGGTGTCGATGATGTCGATGGGCGTGACGTTGGCCGCCATGCCCTCGAACAACGGCGTGGCGAGGAAGCTCGGGTCGTTCACGTAGCGCGGCGCGTACGCACCATGGCAGCTCGCGCACGAGCCGTTTCCGGCCTGCTGCGGTCTGGCGACCGGGTTGTTGCGATTGGGCGCCCACAGGTCGAGCGTGTGGAACAGGACCGAGCCCTGCTGCGCGAGGGTCGTGTTGACCGGAAGCGGATAGGCCGGCGACTTCAGCCCGAGCATCCAGGTGTTCGCCTGGTACTCGTTCTCGAGGATCCAGTCGTAGCCGCCCTCGTAGTTCGGCAGCGCGGCGCCCGGCATGTACCAGGAGAGCTCGATGCGCGTGGCGTCGCTGCTCATCCCGGCGTCGAAGAACTTCACCGGCCGGTGCCCGAGGTTCCACCAGTTCGGCGGGTCCTCCGTGCCCGTCGAGCCGGCCGCCCAGATTCTGGGATTGAGGATGACGCCCGGAATCGTCCCGTCGGGGTCGAAGATGGTGAGCAGGGCGAAGAGCTGGAAGTTGGTGATGTTCCCCGTGCCGCGGATGCGGTTCAGGGAAGCAATCGTGAAGGCGGGGTTGAGGCCTCCCATCTCACCCAGGAACAAGGTCGCGTCGGTGAGGCCGTTGGTGCCGTGCAGCGCCCCCAGGCCCGGGCCGTCGCTCGCCTTGCCAATCTGGCCGCTGTGACAGACCGAACACGTGACGCCAATCTGTCCGGTCCACGAGCCGTCGGCGTTGCGGGTCTGCGTCAGGGCCATCGGCAACTGGCCGGAGCCGCCGTTCGTGCGGTTCGGGTCCTCGAAGGGGAGGGGATACGGATTGCGCTGCTGGCTGAGGGGGACGCCGTAACGCTCGGCGACGAGGTTGTCGAAGTCAGAAGGGCGGAACGGCAGGCCCCACCTCAGCCACAGCGCGTTGTACTGAACCGCCGACATCGACCAGAGACTCCACGCGGAGTGGCCGCTGAACTCCCAGCCGGCATCGGGGTCTCCGTTGCCGCCGAGCAGCCGCCCTCCCGCCGCGTTGACCGACCGCAGCTCGCCACACGTCTGCGGCGTCCGGTTCATGCACGAGTTCCACCCCACGTTGAAGACGACGTGCTTGTTCGACGTCGGCGTCACGAGCGAGCGGGGATCAGCCGGTAGGAGCGTCGCATCGGGCTTGCCCGAACAGAACTCGAACCAGTAGTGCCCGCCGCGCTTGCTGCCGAGCAGGTCCGATTGCGCTGCCGCCGGTGTGCTCCCGGCAAAGACACAACACATCGCGACGAGAACGCTTCGAGTCAGACGTGCCGCCATGAAGTCCCTCCTCCTGGCGTCCTGTGGGGCGGTCGGATGGGGCCTCGCTCCGACCGGGGCGTGGGCTCGAAGACGCCAGATTCCGAGCCGCACACGCGGTGTGAGCCTAGTTCACATTTGTCCCTTAAAAGGGACATTTGTCACGAAAGTGCCATTGGGCGACATTTGTTGCTTATTGGCAATTGGCGAACGTCAGGGCCAGACGGGGCCCCTGCGGGCGAGGCCGAGGAGAGACCTGGCGGCCACCGCTGGGTTGTCGAGCGAACCCTGGCGTGGAAGAACCCGCAGTGCCGACTTCGCGTCCGCGACGAACGCAATGGAGTCACGAGCCATGGCTGACGATGCGCGTCAATCCGCCCCCCATCCCGACTTCGTGGCCCGCAAGCCGCAGCAGCAGCGCGCCAAGGTTCGGGTCGATGCCGTGCTCCAGGCGGCGGAGGAGCTGCTGCTCGAATCAGGGCTCTCGGCGTTCTCGATTCCGACGCTGGCGGAGCGCCTGGAGTACCCCCGGTCGACCATCTACAAGTTCTTCCCGACCCCCCAGGCCCTGCTCAACGAGCTCGCGGAGCGCCAGCTGGCGGCGCTGGAGGCGCACCTGACGCGCTATGCCCAGAGCCTTCTGGGGGCCAAGGACTGGCAGGAACCGATGACGCGCATGGTGCATGAGGCGGCGGAGTTCTACCGCACGCATCCAGCGGCGCAGGTGGTCCTGCTGAGTGGGCCGGTCTCGGATGGGAGCTTTCGCGCGTTCGAGTCCACCATCGCGCGCCTGGGCACGCTCGCGCGCAACCTGCTCGCGACGCACGGCATCGACATCCCGCGGGGAGCTCCGGACATCGCGGCGCTGGCGGTGGAGTTCGGCACCGCGAGCCTCCGGATGTCCTTCTACCTCCACGGCCGCATGACGGACGAATACACCCAGGCCGCGGCCGACGTGATGCAGTCCTTCCTGGCCATGCGGCTGGGCTTGCCGCTGCGCTGATTCACGCCCCCGCGAGAGCTTCCAAGAAGCTCACGGGCTGACGAACAACCGGGTCATGGCGTAGTTGTACTTGCCCGCGTCCTTGAGGGTCACCGCGGAGGCGAGCACTTCCCCTTCGTAGGTCAGGGTGATGCTCCATTTGCCCGAGTGGATCATCGCGTCGAGCATCTCGGGCGAGGTGCAGGTCTGGAAGTCGGAGAACAGCGCGTGGGGGATGTAGTACGTGCCGGTGGTGAGGTCGATGACGAGGGTGGCGTCGACGGGGCCCACCAGGAAGCTGCCTGGGCGCTTCAGGTCCATCAGGCGGACGCGATGCCCGCGTGGAATCGGCGCGTAGAGATCGAGGTCGGTGCTTCGCATCGCGTCAGGGTAGCCCGGCCGATGCTCTGGACGTAGGCCCTTTTCGAGGGGGGAGTATCCTCCTGGCGCGCTGGTTCGTCTCACGGGGATGACAACCCAAGAACCCAGCCATCGCCGCCTCTTTGTCTCCATGGTCGTCTCGCTCGACGGCTTCATCGCGGACGCCGACGGGCGGCTCGATTGGTTCGAGGACGGCAACCCTCAGTTCGAGCAGTACTGTGAAGAGATGATCGACTCGGTCGGCCTGGCGTTGTACGGCCGGCGCTCGTACGAGGAGATGCTCGCCTACTGGCCGAACGCGGAAGCCAACCCCCGCTCGCCCCAGGACCTCGCCTTCGCCCGCAAGATGAACGCGCTGCCGAAGGTCGTGCTGTCGCGGACGCTCGAGCATGCCGCGTGGAACAACACCCGCATCCTCCGGGAGAACATCGCCGAGGAGCTCACCGCGCTGAAGCGCCAACCCGGCAAGCCGATGGTGGCGTGGGCCGGCGCGGAGCTCGTCGCGACGCTCACCCGGCTCCGACTCGTCGATGAGTATCGGCTCATCATCCATCCGGTGCTCCTCGGGCGAGGCACACCGCTCTTCAAGGACCTCGAAGGCAGACAGAAGCTGAAGCTGGTGCGGACGACCCAGCTCGGTCAGGGACTGGTGGTCCTGTGCTATGAGCCGCTGACATCGTGAGCAAGTCGCCCCCTGAAATCAACGCGCTGAGCGGCGAGGTGATGTCGTCGTGGCATCGGTTCCTCGATGTCTTCGAGCCGATGCGTCCCGAGCTCTATCGCTACTGCCGCCACCTCACGCGCAGTCCGTGGGACGCGGAGGACCTGGTGCAGGACACGCTCGCCCGGGCGTTCGTGACGCTCGGGACGGTGTTCATGACGCTGCCGAATCCGCGCGCGTGGATCTTCCGGGTGGCGTCGAACCTCTGGGTGGACCGCATGCGGCGCATGCGCCTGGAGCTCACCTTCGAGGCGCCCGCGGACCCGGTGTCAGCGCCGGACCCTCGGGCGCCCCGCGAGGCCGCGGGCTCCTTGCTGGTGCGGCTGTCGCCCCAGGAGCGGGCCGCGGTGGTCCTCAAGGATGTGTTCGACTTCTCGCTCCAGGAGATCGCCGACGCGCTGTCGACGACGGTGGGCGCGGTGAAGTCCGCGCTGCATCGGGGGCGGGGCCTGTTGGCGGCGCCCGAGGACCCCGTGACTCGTACACCCGTGCCCGCGGCGCTGGACGCGTTCTGTGCGGCGTTCAATGCGCGGGACCTGGAGCGACTGACCGACCTGTTGCTCGACAGCGCCAGCGTCGAGATCGTCGGCGTCGTCACCGAGTACGGCCAGGACGCACCGAAGAATCCGGACACCGGCTCCTTCGCTGGAACGCTCGCGCCCATCACCTTCGACGAGCGGGGAGGTGTCCCGCCGCAGCTGCTCGAAGGGTACCTGGCCACCAGCCCTCGCTGCGAAGTCCGGGCGTATCGCGGCTCGCCCATCCTGCTCTTCTGGTACGACCACGAAGAGGGCTCGCGGGTGCGCACCGTGATGACCGTGGAGACGGACGGTGAGCACATCGTCCGGGTGCGCAACTACTTCTTCACCCCGGATGTCATCGCCGAGCTTTGCGCGGAGCTGGGCGTGCCCTATCGGGTCAATGGCTATCGCTATTGGGTGGATGGCCGTTAGCGGGCCTCTGTATCGAACCGGGTTGTCGAGACACTCGGTGGGGCTGCTTGAGCAGGGCCCACGGGGGCGGCGAAGCTATCAGCTCCGCGGCGTTTCCTCCGAGCCTCGGCCTGGCGAGCGCGCCCATCCAGACGCTGGTTCCACGGGCATCCGGCTGCGTTCGCGAGGGCCGCGGCAGGGCCAGCCGGTCCACCGTGAAGGGCCACGCACTGGCCCCGTGAATCAAGCAGGTGGCCGCACTCAATCGGGGTACAGGCGCTCCCATTCCTCCCGCCATTCCCGCGCGAGCACGGACCGGGGGCGGCCGTAGCGGGCCTCCGTCGCCGAGGCCGCGGTGATGCGGTCGACGCGGAAATGGCGGAAGGCCTGGCGCAAGCAGCACCAGGCAGCGACGAGCTGTTTGCCCTCGTGGAACGCGAGCTGTACTGGCCAGATTTCGCGCTGGCTTGGCTGGCCCTTCTCGTCGGCATACACAAGGAGGAGCGCCTTCTCCTCGCGAATGGCCCGGCGCACCAGGCCGAGCACCGGGAGGGGCGCTGCCCCGCCGCGCATCAGGATGGGCCAGAGCCCGGTGTCGTTCATCCGGTCGCGCAAGTCCTCGGGCGAAGCGGTGGCGATCTTGGCCAGGGCATTGCGCGCCGCCCCGGCAAGGCCGGCATCCGGCTGGGCCTCGACCCAGCGGGAGCCGAGCACCAGCGCCTCCAACTCCTCGGCGGTGAACATCAGCGGCGGCAGGAAGAACCCGGGCTTCAGCATGTAGCCCACGCCCGCCTCGCCCACGATGGGCGCGCCAAGACCGATGAGCGTCCGCACGTCGCGATAGAGCGTGCGCAGGGACACTCCCTGCTCCTCGGCCAGCGCCGCCGCGGTGACGGGGCGGCGGTGCCGGCGGAGTGCGTCCATGACTGCGAAGAGGCGTTCGGTCTTGTCCATGCGCGCCCGGGGCTCACCGGATGGTGCCATGGAACGCGCGGATGTCGGCCGCGTAGTGCTCTGGAGCCTCGAGCGCCGGGAAGTGCCCGACCTGCCGCGCCTCGGTCCAGTGGACGAGGTTCTGCAGGTGCCGTTCACCCCACGCGCGCGGCGCGGGATTGTCGACGTCGGCGGGCACCAGCACGCCCTGCCGCACGTCGTGGCGGGGCATCGGCGTCAGCAGCTCCTGGTCGGCGAAAGCCTCCTTGTACAGCCGGACCGATGAGCCAATCGTCTGGGTGAACCAGTAGACCGAGAGCAGGGTGCACAGGTCGTCGAGCGAATAGACGGACTCGAGCTGGCCCTCCCGCAGCAGGCTGCAGCCGTGGAACTTCTCGAGGATCCACGACGCCAGCCCCGCGGGCGAATCATTGAGGCCGACGGCGAGCGTCTGCGGCTTGGTGCCGTGGAGCATGACGTAGGCGCCCTGCGTGAAGGCCCATAGGTCGACGCGCCGGAAGTAGTCCACCTCCTCGGGCGTCGGCGCCTCCGGCCGCGGGTACCCCGAGAAGACGTTGAGGTAGTGCACCCCCAGGAGTCGGCCGGGATGGTTGCGGACCAGGCTGAAGCAGACCCCGGAGCCCAGGTCCGAGCACGCCACGAGGAACTTCTCGTAGCCCAGCCGGGTCATCAGCTCGGCCCAGAGATGACCCATGCGAGTCATGTTCATTCCCTTCTGCGTCGGCCGTCCCGAGAAGCCGAAGCCCTGCATCGAGGGAATGATGACGTCGAACGACACCCCGTTCTGCTCGGCGGTGAGCAGCGGGATGAGCGGCAGGAACTCGACGAAGTTCGACGGCCAGCCATTGGCCAGGACGATGGGAACGCGCGTCTTGCCCTGACCCGGCGCATGGACGAAGTGGACCCGCTCGCCGTCAATCTCTTCGATGAATTGCGGAATCGCGTTGAGGCGCTGCTCGGCGGCGCGCCAGTCGAACCGCTCCGCCCAATGGGTGACGAACCGTCTGAGCAGCGCGGTATCGGTGCCATCGTCCCAGCCGACGCCTTCGACCGGCGCGGGGAAGCGAGTGGCCTTCAGCCGCGCCCGGAGGTCGGCGAGTTCGGCATCGGAGATGGAAAGGGTGAAGGGGCTGGTCGTACGTCGCTTGGGTTCGTGCATCCCAAGGTTGTGCCGGAGGGGTGCTGACAGGGTGTGTCAGCAGTGTGCGCCTGCCCCACTCCAGGGACAGCGCTCGACGACCTGCCCCAGCGCGAAACACTGGAGCAGGTCGCCATCAACCACACTCAGGCGATGAGCTCGGGGATCAGGCCCTTGGTCAGCGCCGGGTCGCCGAAGTCGTCCAGGTTCCCGCCGGCCGCGTTCCTCAGGCCCACGGCGGTGCCAATCGTGTTCAGCACCCGGTTGTGGTTGGGATTGCCGCCGCCCGACGCCTCGACGTAGACGCCCTGCTTGAGGAAGCCATTGCAGCTGCCCGCCAGGACGAAGGGCACGTTGCGCGCCGAGTGAGCCGGCCCGTTGCCCAAATCGTTGTACCAGACCGACACGCCGTGCTCGATGAGCCGCTTGCCGTCCGGCATCTGGTAGGCCGCCAGCCGGTCCAACAGGTGCTTGAAGGTGTTCGCGAACTGCACGTCCACGTGGTGATGCAGCACGTCCGAGCCGGTGATGATGCCGCCGCTGGCGTCGTGCGACGTGCGCCGGTGGGACACGTAATGGAAGTTCTCCATCAACTGCCCCGTGTCCGGGTGGCGGTAGCGCGTGTCGCCGTCGTTGCCGTTGCCCACCTGGATGACGGCCGCGCGGTTGGTGCCGCATGCCATCGCCATCACCGCGATGTCCATGTGCAGCCGGGCGGTGGCGAGCACCTCGGTGCCGTCCGTGCTGTCGTAGCCCGGCGCCTGCTGCTGGAGGATGAGCTCCTGGTCCGCGCGCATGCGGCAGCTCAGGGCGACCTCCAAATCCCGCACGTTCGACAGGTGCAGGTCCACGCGCTCATGGTCCGACGCGCTCAGCTCGGGCCGCTGCTTGAGCGACTGGAGCTGCGCCTTCACCAGGTCGTTCACGCTGCGCTGCCGGACGAGGAGCTGCTCGCGAGCCTCGGGCGTCAGGCCTCCCGGGCCGCCAATCATCGTCTGGTACGCATTCCACGGGTCATGCAGCGCGGCCCGGCGCACGTTGCTGCTCCGGTAGGAGAGGCAGGGCCCCCCGAGCCAGCCGCCACGCCGACCCGCGTAGAACACGAGCGAGTCACGCTGCTGCGGATTGAGCTCGCGGCCGATGCGGTGGTCGATGGACTCGCCGCCGGACTCGGAGCCGCCGCCCGCGCCCTCCACCACGGGGCCCCGCGCCGTCAGCCCCTGCATGGCGCCGCGGGCGTGGCCGTCCCCGTAGTTGTAGTCCCGCATGTTGACGTTGCGCACCAGCAGCAGGTTCGCGCGGTGGGCCTCGAGCACGCCCACGGCCCGCCCGGCCATGCTGTCCGTGGTGAGCGCGCCCAGGGTGCGCGGCCAGAAGCGCTCCGGCTCCGCGCCCAGCTCCGACGTCGTCTGGGCCGAGGCGACGCCGTTGGCCTGTCGGAAGAAGATGGCGTACGGCCGCACCCCCGAGTCCGCCGCCAGGGCGGTCCTCGGCATCAGCCCCTCGAGGAACGGCAGGCTCAGCATCGTCCCGCCCAGGCCCTTCAACACCATCCGGCGACTCAGCTTCATGGCAGCTCCTCCGGGTGGCGATTCACGAAGCCCTCGCTGGTGACGACCTCCACGACGAGGTCGACGATGGACAGGTTGCCCGCCTTCGACAGCTTTCCGAGCCGCTCCACCAGCGGCGCATCCTCGTGGGCGGACGGACGCCCGTGGAGGTACTCCACCCAGTGCTTCGCGTAGCACGCGTGCACGGACTCATTGGCCGCGAGCTCGTCCGCCAGGTCGAGCGCGTCGCGCACCGGCACCGTCTCCCCGTTGATGTTGGGCGTCGAGCTGGCGTCCACCGGATGTCCGTTGTCCGTGGTGCGGAAGGCGCCGATGGCGTCGAAGTTCTCGAACGGGAAGCCGAGCGGGTTGATGAGGTGCGTGTGGCAGCTGGCGCACGCGCTCCCCGGCGCTTCGGTGTGCGAGGCGACGACCTCGCGATTGGTGCGGCCCTGGGGGGCGGGGAGCGGCGGGATGTTGGCCGGCGGCGCGCCAATCTTCCGGCAGATGATGCGCTCGGAGATGAAGACGCCGCGGTGAATGGGGTCCGGGTCCACCGACGTCGCGTGCGAGGCCAGGAAGCCCACCTGGGTGAGCACGCCCTTGCGCTCGCGCGAGTCGAGCGTCACGGGGACGAAGTCCGCGGTGAACGCGCCACTCAGCCCATAGACGCGCGCCAGCTCGTCGTTGACGAAGGTGGCCGGCGAGGTGAGCAGGTCGCTGTAGCCGCCCTTGCGGGAGAAGACGACGTCCTGGACGAAGAGGCTCGTCTCCCGGGCCGCGTACTCTCCCAGGCGCTCGGAGACCTGGGGATAGCGCGTGAGGGAGGGCCGGATGGCGGCATAGCGGGGCACGTCGAAGAGGGTGCGGTGGAAGGCCTCCACCACCTTGTTCGAGCGCGCGTCCTGGAGCATGCGCCTGGCCTGGGTGGCGACGCCCTCGCGCGAGTGCAGGGTGCCCTCGCTCGCGGCGGCGAACAGGGCGTCGTCCGGCATGGCGCTCCACAGGCCGTAGCTCAGCCGCGAGGCCACCTCGTAGTCGTCGAGCGGCACGCGGTCCTGCACGGCCTGGGTGCTGCGCTCCACGCGGTAGAGGAAGTGGGGCGACTGGAGGAAGGCCTCGATGACCAGCCGGATGCCACCCTCGAAGGCCGCCATGTCCGCGTAGGCCTGGGGCCCCTTGCGGTACAGCCCGAGGTAGCTCTCCACCTCCTCGGACGTCAGCGGGCGCCGGTGCGCGCGCAGGCCGAAGGACTCCACGAAGGCGCGGGCGCGCGCTTCGCCGGAGGCGGTCGATGCGGGCACCAGGCGCGCGAGCTTCGCCGCGTCCGTCGTCACCTGGCCCGCGAGGTCCGCGGCGGCGCGCTGGTAGGCGCCCCAGAGGGCCTCGTCGACGGAGAGCGAGCGCGCGTCGTTGTCGAAGAGGAAGCCGCTCTGGGCGGGGTCCGCGCGGAAGGTGCCCGCGAGCGTCGTGGGCGGCGCGTCCAGCCGGAGCAGCTCCTGCACGCTGTTCGTCCACTGCACGTGCGTCAGGCGCGCCATCCGCACGGACGGGGCGGGCTTCTCGGCGGCGGGGGGCGGGGGATTACCGGGGCCAGGGCCGGGGCCTCCACCGGGGCCCTCTGGGTTGGAGAGGGTTCCTTCGCAGCCAGCAGCCCCGCTCAAGAGCAACCCGAGCACCACCGGGCGCCACCACCGTCCCCGCTCCGCTGGCTCTCGTGACAACCGTTGTGACCGCATCCTCGGCACGAGCGCCTCCATCATTGGGAGACATACCAATCAGCTGGATGACGCGGTCCTGTCAATGTAGCCGCGACGCGCACGCATCGGTCGAATGGCCCGGTGACACGGATACTGAAAAACTCGTGTCACGCGTGCATGCGCGTTTCATTTTCCATGCGGGCCTCGCGTGAAAGTGTGGAGGAGGCGCCACAGGCGTGGGGGACAGACCCCCTCAACGCGCGGGTGCTACAGCCTGACGTACAGGCCGAGCTGACCGCTGAAGTACAGGTCCTTGGCGCCGCCGGCGAAGACCGGCGTGCCCTCCGCGGCGCCGGCGGTGAAGGAGTAGCTGCGCACCTCTCCGCCCACCCGCAGGCCGAGGATGCGCGTCAGGGCGAACTCCACGGCGAGCTCGCCATCGATGCCGGAGCCGCTCAGCTCGGGGAGGTAGTCGTCCGAGGACAGCTCGCCGCCGCTCAGCACGTGCTGATAGCCCACGCGCGCGGCAATGGCCCAGCGCTCGTTGAGCGCCTTGCGCAGGCCCAGCTCCACGTGCGCGAAGCGGTAGTCCACGTCGGGCAGGGCGAAGGTGCTCTCCGGCGGGAGCTCCACCGAAAAGGAGTGGGTGCCGTACAGCGCGCCCACGGAGAGCTCCAGCCACCGCAGCGGCAGCCGGAAGCGCAGGCCGCCCTCGATGAGCTGCGCGGTGGTGGGGTGACTGGAGTCGTCCGGCAGCCGCGTGGACAGCCCGAAGGAGCGTGATCCTCGCGCCACGAGCCCCAGGTTGTGGATCATCCCATCCGTGAAGTGGGAGAGCGGGAAGTAGCTCACCGAGAGGCTCGCCGCGGCGGCGCTGTTGAGGCTGTAGTCGGGCAGCGCGTTGGCGTTGCTGCCGGAGAAGTTGAAGCGACGGAAGAGGCCCTGGCCGGAGAGCAGCGCCTCCAGGGTGGGGCCGTCCAGGTTGCGAGGGCCCGCGGCCTTGGGCTCGGGCTTCGCGGGCGGCTCCTCCTTCGTCACGGCGGGCGGCGGAGGCTTCACGACCGCTTGGCGAGGTGCCTCCGCGATGGGGGCCGGGGGCGCGACCTCCGGCTCGGAGGCGACAGGTGTCGGAGGCGTGACGGCGGCGGGCGGGAGGCTCTGCTCGGGGGCCTCTTTCAGGGCCGCGCCCAGCTTGGGCTCGAGCTCGCGCCGCACGTCGGGGAAGGCGCGGTTCGTGCGCACGTCCCAGCGCTCCTCCGCGATGAGGGAGCCGTCCTGGCCGGAGTAGGCGCGGACCTGCACGTCCCAGCGCTTGGTCCCCTTCACCGAGGAGAGGATGAGGATGTCCGCGCCGAGCTTCTTCGCCAGCGCCTGTCGCTGCTCATCCGTCTTCGGACCGCCGCGGATGAGCTTCACCTGGGCATCGACCTTCTTCGCGGGCAGCACCACGCGCCCGCGGCCCTTCTTGCCCAGCTCCGCCGCCAGCACCTTGCGCAGGGCCTCCGCCTGGCTGCCCTCGGGGCGCAGCACGGCGACCTTGGTCTGCTGTGCCTGCTTCTTCTTCGCCTGCGCGGCCTCGGCCGGGCCATACGACACGACCAGCGAGAGCACCAGCACCACCCATCCCGCGATGCGGCTCACAGGGCCACCTCCTGGGAGCGGACAGACGAGGTGGAAGCGGGGGGGAGGAGGGGGACGGAGTGACGGGAACGCATGGGGGCTCGGCTTCCAGTGTCGAGTCGGGGGTTGCTCGGCCCAAGCAATCGAGGGGCCAACATCCGGAGCTTATCCCGGCGGGCACGCGTGGAACCAGATGATGATGCCGGGCGCCAAGGCAGTCTCCGCGGACTCACGTGCTTCTCGTCGACCCGCTTCGTCTTCAACGTGGCAGCCCGGCGGAGGTCTCCGCGCGGTGGACGAGGCAGGCAGCCTCGTGGTGGGGGGGGCGGACCCGCGACTCGACGCAGCCGCCTGTCGATGGGCATCGGGCGCCGCCACACTTCTCTTGCTGGGCCGCGACGGTCGATGGCCCTTGCGTGTCGAGGCAAGCCTGCTCTCGCGCCTCGTATCGGGATGTTCTCATCTCGTCGTGCTTTGCATGCTTTCCCATGCAGCGTTTCCTCTGATCGATGCATGCGTTCCCGCATGATGTCTGGATTTCATTGAGCTTGTTCTTGTCGGGAGGACATCGTGACTCCGTCCTCGATGGTCTTGGCCCATCGATTGCTTTGCCTGTCTTCGCGCGGCGCCACTCGCCGAGCAATCCCATCAATCCGAGGCCATGATGAACATCACCCAGAAACATCTCGACGATTTCAAGCGCCTGTTCCGCGACGATCCTCGCATCCAAGCCCTCACGTTGGAGGAGGTGCTGGAGAACACGCGAGGCAAGCAGGTCGACTGGACTTCGCTCCAGCTCCAGCCGCCGGCCGCGGCGGCCTTGTCGGTCTCGGCGCTCGATGACTGCCAGATGCGTATCGGCTACGTCGTCTTCGACGCTGTCTGCCTGGCCATTGGCGCCGTCGGCCTGCGCGCGACGGTCAAGCCGCAGACCATCGATGCCGTGGCCAAGGCCGTCAAGCCGGTGATGTCCAAGCTGGAGGTGACCATCGCCGAGATGGCGTCGCCGCAGGCCTCCAAGGCGGACATGGCCTGGGGCGTCTACACCCTCATGAGCACCCTCTACGATGCGGAGGCCCTGGGCGCCGTCCTCTCCGCGTTCTTCGGGGGCCTGTCGTGGTGGGACATGATTCTCTACGGCATCACGTCCACCGCCACCATCATCGCGGTGCTGGCCACCAATGGCCTGGCGTTCGCGGCGGAGGTCGTGCTCCTGCTGGTCACCTTCGTCTCCCTGGTGTCCGACTCGCTGGCGGCGGTCCAGGCGTGCGACCTCCCGGCGCGGACGCCGCCGCCGCACCCCGCGCCGGAGGCTGGAACCAATCCCTTCCCCTTCGAGCCGGTCGCCGCCCTCAGGACCCTCAGCGGGAAGTTCCTGACGGTGGTGAACAACGGCGGGCTCGGGGGCAACGTCGCCATCCAGACGACGAGCCGCGCCATCGGCCCGTGGGAGAAGTTCCACCTGGTCCCCATCAACGCGGAGGCCCGGACGTTCGCGCTGCGGACCGCCGACGGAAGATACGTCACCGCGGTGATGGGCGGAGGCATGGGCAACCCGAGCGATACCAACAACCCGCTGACGACCACCGCCAGCGTGGTGGGGCCGTGGGAGAAGCTGAGCTTCGTCGAGCAGGGCGACGGCACCTACGCCATCTGCACCTCCGACGGGTACTACCTGTCCGCGCTCAACGGGGGCGGGTGGGGCAAGCAGGACAAGGAGAACAAGACGCCCATCCACACCACCGCCACCAAGATCCGGGAGTGGGAGACGTTCACGCTGGAGCGCGTGGTGAAGTAGTCGAGCGCCTCCCGGGTGGGGAGGCGCGGCCGTGAAAGACGCGGGCGCGGATCGGCCATCCGCGCTCAGGTCGCGGGGCTGGCCTTGGAAGGCGTCTCACCTTCCGCCAGCAGCTCCTGGAAGGGCGAGGGTTGCTCGAGGCCCAGTGCCCTTCCCAGCGCTTCGATTCGCTCGACCTCTCGCCGGAGTGCACGGTGATGGTTCCGGGTGGTCACGAGCTTCTCGCGGCCGAAGCGCTTGAAGGCCTCCTCGCGGCCGAAGCGCTGGCTGGCCACGCCCAGCACGAAGCCGCGGAAGGCGTCGGTCAGGTCCAGGTCCACCGGGCCCTCGCACCGCTCCACGGCGTCCACCAGCGCCTCGGCCGCCGCGTGCAGGCGCTCCATCACGGGCGCCCGCGCGCCGGGGGCTCCGTCGTAGGCCAGCGCCTGGACCACGTGCTCCTCCTCGATGCGCACCTCGCGCGCGTCCTCGCCCTGCCTGGAGAGGGCGAGCGCATAGGCCCGGCGGATGATGTTGTCGAGCTGCCGCAGGTTGCCGGGCCACGAGGCGGAGGCCAGCCGTCGCTCCGCCTCGGGCGTCAGCCCGACGCCGCCGTGGGGCACCCGCTGCCGGTGCCTCCGGTCGGCCATGTAGCGTGCCCAGGGCGCCACCTCGTCCTGGCGGTCGTCGAGCGCCGGCAGCCGGATGGGCAGCACGTTGAGCCGGTAGTACAGGTCCTCCCGGAAGCGGCCCTCGCGCACGGCGCCCTTCAGGTCCGCGTTCGTGCCGATGACGAAGCGCACGTTCGCGCGCCGCTCCCGCGTGTCCTCGCCCAGCACCCGGTAGGTCCGCTCCTCCAGGACATGCAGCATCGCCGCCTGCGTCTTCAGCGACAGCTTGTCGATCTCGTCGATGAACAGCGTCCCGCCCTCGGCGCGCGCCACCGCGCCCACCGTGTCGCGCACCGCGCCCGTGAACGCGCCCTTCTTCCAGCCGAACAGCTCCGCGGCCTGGAGGTCCTCGGGCACCGTCATCAGGTCCAGCGTCTCGAAAGGGCCCTGCTGCTGCCGCGAGTGTTCGTGGCACCACCGCGCGAGCCGTGACTTGCCCGCGCCGGTGGGCCCGCTGATGAGGAGCGTCTCGTCCTGCCGCGCGAAGACCCGCATCACCGGGAGCAGGTGGCTCATCGCCGCGCCCACCACCGGCAGGAACGCGTCCGGCGCCGCGGTCCGCACCGGGCGCACCGGCAGGTTCATCAGATAGGGCGCCGCCACGTCCGCCAGCCATTGGAGCGACGGGGCCAGCTCCCCCCAGATGAAGTCCGTGCCCATGGCCGCCGGGCAGTCCGCTTCCAGGGAGATGAGCCCGTCGATGCCGCCACCGGGGGCCCTCAGCGGGAGGACGAGGACGTGCGAGGCGCTGCGACCGAGCATGCGCTGGCGACTGTCCGGGCTGTGGAACATCGCTGCGGCGGGGCCCGCGTCGCGCGTGGCCTCGGGGGCGGCGCTCACGGCCAGGGGCCGCACGGTGCCCGCGTTGGCGTCGAGCGCCACCGCGCAGCGGTGCGTCACCACCGAGCGCCACGCCGTGGTCGAGGTGAGGAGCGCGAGCTCCACGTCCTCGTCGCCCTCCGCGGGGCGTCCTGCTCCTGGGCGTGCGTCCCTCGCCGCCAGGCGCAGGTACCCCTCGCCGGGCCGCAGGTGCACCGTGCCACGCAGGATGCGGCCACGCCGCGCGTGGGGGCTGGCGTCGAGCGCCTCCTCCGCGGACCGCAGCATCGCCTGGAGCGCCGCGTTCGCGGCCTCTTCGAAGTCACCGCACTTCAACAGTGAGAGCAGCAGCCGCTGGATTCCGTCCTGCATCGGCGGTGGACGGTAGCAGGGCCTCATTGCGGTGACATCTGGGATTCCCGAATACTCCAGGTATCTGCGAGGCCCCCGGTCGCGTGTGGGGAGCCTTCGCGTTGCTTGGGGCGCACACGGACCGGACGGGCCAGCGATGAGCGCGAGGGTGGGTTCGACGAAGGCCGCGGGGCGTGGCCCCTTCGCGCCGTGGGAGGGGCTGGGGGCGCTCGGGCCCTACCAGCTGGTGGAGAAGCTGGGCCAGGGTGGGATGGGCGTGGTGTACCGCGCGGTGCATCGCGACAGCGGCGAGGCCGTCGCGGTGAAGACGGTGCGCGTCGCGGCCGAGTCCCTGCTGGCCGGGCTCCGCCGGGAGATTCACGCGCTCGGTCGGCTCCATCACCCGGGCGTGGTGCGCATCCTCGGACAAGGTGTGCAGGACGGATGGCCCTGGTACGCCATGGAGCTGCTGCAAGGGCAGACGCTGCGGGGCCACCTGGACGCGCTCCGAGCGCGGCGCGAGGCGGGTGACGCGCCTGCCTTGGGGCCGCTGCTCACGGTGCTGCGCCGGCTGTGCGTGCCGCTGGCCCTGCTGCATGGGCATGGCATCGTCCACCGCGACCTCAAGCCGGAGAACGTCTTCCTTCGTCAGGACGGCGCGCCGGTGCTGATGGACTTCGGGTTCGCGGCCCAGGTGGGCGCCTCCCGGGGGCGCGAGGTGCTGGAGGCCGGCGGCGCCATCGTCGGCAGCGAGGCCTACATGGCGCCCGAGCAGGTGCGCGGCGAGTTCGTGGACGCACGCACGGACCTCTACGCGCTCGGGTGTGTCCTCTACGAGGTGGCCACGGGGCAGCCCCCGTTCACGGACTCGAGGGCCGGGACGCTGGCGTTCCAGCACGTCCAGCGCGCGCCCGTGCCGCCGTCCCAGCGCGTCGCGGGACTGCCCGAGGGGCTGGACGCGCTGGTGCTCCGGCTGCTGGAGAAGCGCCCCGAGGACCGCCTGGGCTACGCCGAGGACGTGGCCCGGGCCCTGGCTTCGCTGGGCGCGGAGGACTCCCCGCATGCCGCCGCGTCGCGTGCCTCCACGTATCTCTACCGCCCCGGCTTCTCGGGCCGCGGCGAGGCCCTGGGCGTCCTGCGCCGGGCCATCGACCGGGCCCGGGACGGGCAGGGCGGCTGCGTCTACCTGGGGGGCGAGCGCGGGGTGGGCAAGACGCGGCTGGCCTTGGAGGTGACCGCGGAGGCGGCCTGGAGGGGGCTCGGCGTGGTGACGGGGGAGTGTGTCCCGCTGGAGGCGGGAGGGGGCGAGACGCGCGGCGCGCCGCTGCACCCGTTCCGCCCGCTGTTGCTTGCCGTGGCGGACCGCTGCCGCGAGCTGGGCGCGGAGGAGACGGCGCGGCTGCTGGGGCGCCACGGCAAGGTGCTGGCCGCGCTCGAGCATGGCCTCGCGGACCTCCCGGGCCTGGAGGCGCTCCCGGAGCCTCCGCCGCTGGCCGTTCCCGCAGCGCGCACCCGCTTGCTGGACGCGCTCCGCGACACGCTGCTGGCCTTCGCCCGCGTCCAGCCGCTGCTGCTCGTCCTGGATGACCTGCAGTGGGCGGACGAGCTGTCCCTGGCCTTCCTCCAGTCGCTGCGGCCCGAGCGCCTCGCGGGCCACGGCCTGCTCGTGGTGGGCACCTGGCGCCTGGAGGAGGTGAGCGACGCGCTGCGGGAGCTGGCCGGCGCCCCGGGCGCGGTGAGCCTCTCCCTCCAGCGGCTGGAGGCGACGGGCGTGGGCGAGATGGTGCGCGGCATGCTGGCGCTGCGCGAGCCGCCGGCGGCGCTGGTGGACTTCCTCCTGCGCCACTCCAGCGGCAACCCGTTCTTCATCGCGGAGTACCTGCGCGCGGCGATGGACGAAGGGCTGCTCTTCCGGGATGGGAGCGGGGTCTGGCGACTCCAGTCGCGCGGCGAGGCGGCGGGCGGGCTGGACGAGGCGCTCCCTGCTCCCCGCTCGCTGGCGGAGCTGCTGGAGCGGCGCCTGGGCCTGCTCGACGTGGAGTCGCGGTCGCTGGCGCAGCGCGCGGCGGTGCTCGGGCGGGAGTTCGAGCTGGACCTGCTGCGGGACCTGGCCGGGCTGGACGACACGCGGGCCATGGACACGGTGGAGGCGCTGCGCCTGCGGCAGGTGCTCGAGGACGCGGAAGGGGGCCGGCTGCGCTTCGTCCACGACACGCTGCGCGCGGCCGCCTACGCGCGGCTCCCGGAGGACGGTGCTCGCGCGCTGCACCACCGCGCCGCGGAGGTCATCGAGGCGCGCTACGCGGGGGCGCCCGACGTCGAGCGCCACGCGGCGGGCCTGGGACACCACTGGGCCCGGGCGAAGGTGCATGACCGCGCGGGCCTCTGGCTGTCGCGCGCGGCGAAGCGGGCCCGGGCGGCGTACGCGACGAACGAGGCCATTGGCCACTACCGCTCCGCGCTCGACGAACTGCGCCAGCTTCCACCGGAGGCGTCGGCCCCGGCGCGGCGAGAGCTGGAGGCGCTCGCGTACGAGGGCCTGGGCGAGCTGTGGGGCCTCACCGGCCGGAACGAGGAGGCCCGGGGCGCCTTCGCGCAGGCGTTGGAGCGGGTGCCGCAGGCGCTGCGCCTGACGCGCGCCCGCCTGCACCTGGGCGTGGGCAAGGCCTGGGAGGTCCAGCACCAGCAGGACGAGGCGCTGCGCGCGCTGGAGGCCGCGGAGGCCTCGCTGGGCCCCGTCCCCACCGAAGGGGGCGAGCCGGACTGGTGGCAGGTCTGGGTCCAGGTGCAGATAGAGCGGGTCTCCGTCCACTACTGGCGCGCGCGGGCGGACGAGGGCGCCGCGCTGCTCCAGCGGGTGCAGCCCGTCATCGTGGCGCGCGGCACGGCGCACCAGCGCGCCTTCTTCTACCGCGCGTTGTTCCAGACGGAGGTCCGCCGTGAGCGCTATCGCCTCAGCGCCACGACGCTGGACCACATCCGCGCTTCGCTGGCGGGCATGGAGGAGGCCGGGGACGAGGCGGAGACCTGCCTCGTCCGCTCAGGGCTCGCCATCGGGTTGTTGCTCACCGGCGCGCTGGACGAGTCGGAGCCGCACCTGGAGGCGCTCATCCGGAGCGCGGAGCGCCGGGGGGATGCTTTGCTGATGGCGCGGAGCCTGGGCTACCTGGCGCTGCTCCACCGTCAGCGCTCGCGGATTGTCGAGACGCGGCGAGTCTCCGAGCGGGCCCTCGCGGCGGCGGAGGCAGGCAAGCTCCAGGACTATGTCGGCCTGGCGCGCGCCAACCTCGCCTGGGTGACGTGGATGGAAGGGGATGCCACAGGGGCCGAGCGCCTGTTCCGCGCCGCCCTGGAGCCCTGGAGGCCACCCGCGTATGTCTTTCCCTTCCAGTGGGTCGCGCGGCTGCCCCTCATGCGGTTGGCGCTCGACGCGGGGCGGCTGGAGGAGGCCCGGGAGCACGCGCGCGACCTGCTCGACGCCAGTCAGCAGCGCCTGTCGGACGCGCTGACCATGGCGCTGGAGGAGGTGCTGGCATTCCAGGTGCAGTGCTCGCGTGAGTCCTTGGCGCGGGCGCTCGAACAGGCCCGGCGAGAGGGCCTCGCATGAAGGAGCACTCCGGTGATCGATACGTTGACCGTCAAGGTGAGACAGCAGCACGGTCCCTACGCCCCCGTGGGGGGCAGCCTCATCGTGGAGGAGGGCCAGTCACTCCTCCTGGATGTGACGTTCCCTGAGGTCACGGACATCAATCGCCAGACCCTCTTCGTGAATGACGCCGGGATGGAGGCGTCCGGGGTCTATCTCCGCAGAGAGGGCGACTACGCGTTTGTCGCGAGCAACAAGAGCGGCGTGGTGAAGGTCACGTTCACGTGGACTGGCCATGCCCAGCCACTCGAGAAGACTCCGGTTCCGAAGGATGTCACCATCTGCATCCTGCCCAAGGGCTCGCTCCAGCTCGGCTCGTACAAGACGGACTTGAGGCACCTCCTCATCCGAGGGCCGGATGAGAACGTCTATTTCTTGAGCGCGGGCGGAAGCGAGTGGCCACGGAAGCCCCTCACGTCCTGGAGTGAGGCGTTGAGGTTCAACGCCCCGAGCCTGCCCTTCCTCTCCGAATTCGTGGACAGTGGCGTCCTCGAGACGAACCTGCCGTTCACCCTCAAGGACAGCGAGGGCAGGAACCACACGTTCCACTGGCTTGACGTGCCGAACCTTCGCGCGCTCCTCAAGAAGGACACGGCTGGCTACGACACGCTGCTGGTTGCGGGGCCCGACCACCAATACTACGCCTTCGAGAAGGACGGCGTGTGGCCCACGACCCCCGTGTCCCTGGGCACGCTCGAGATTCCACGCATCGTCGTGCGTGCCAACGTCGACGGCCCACAGAAGAAGTACTTCCTCGTCGGCCTGCCGGCCTTGATGAAGCTCATCCAGCCCACGGCTCCACATCAGCCGCGGAGAGTCATCTTCTCGAAGCCCGTGTTCCGTATCACGGAGTACACGGAGTACTTCGAGTTGGCCCCCAGGGACATGTCCGGAACCGGCCTCACGCGCCCGAATTTCTTCACGCAGCCGTCCGCACCGCCCCAGGTCAAGTACTTGAGCACCTTCGGCTCCGACGTCACGTCTCCAGGAATCTTCTTCCTCAACATCGAGACGTTCATGGCGTCGGTGGCCCGGTGGAACGATCGCGACGAGTTCCGTGACGTGCTGCTGCGAGTCCACTCCGAGATGGGGCCGAACCGCGACGTCTTCTACGACTTCAATCAGTTGAACCTCAATCAGTCGATCGACAAGGCCCGGGTCTCCGAGGGGCAACTCGAGCAGCAGCTCACGGGCTTCTTCATCCGCAAGGGCGCGGTCATCGGCAACCTCACGGACTTCTCGCACGCGGCGCGGGCCAGCGCGGCGGTGGGGGCGGATGTGGGGGGGGAGCTGATCAGCTGCTATCTGCTCGACCTGCGGGTCCTGCGGGGCGACACGTGACGCCGAAGGCGTTCCGGCAGGGCACGCATCGGCTCATGCCTCCCTCGGAGACGGTGGCGCGCCTGAAGCCGCTGCTCCCCGCCATGGGCATCACCCGCATCGCCAACGTCACCGGGCTGGACACCCTCGGGATTCCGGTGGTGATGGTGTGTCGGCCCCAGGCGCGCTCCTTGTCCGTGTCGCAGGGCAAGGGGCTGGACATCGACGCGGCGAAGGCGTCGGGGGTGATGGAGTCCGTGGAGCTCTTCCACGCCGAGCGCATCCAGGCACCGCTGCTGCTCGCCAGCGCGAGAGAGCTGTCCGGCTCGCGGCCGCTCATCGACCTGGCGGCGCTGCCCCGCCTGTCCGTGAGTGGCTTCCACGCGGACCTGTCGCTCCTGTGGCTGGAGGGCTTCGACCTGGTGCGCGGCGGGCGGCCGTGGCTCCCCTACGAGCTGGTCCACATGAACTTCACCGTACCGCTGCCGCCGGGCAGCGGCTCGTTCCTGATGGGCTCGCGGGGGCTGGCCTCCGGCAACCACCCCATGGAGGCGGTGAGCCACGGCATCTGCGAGCTGGTGGAGCATGACGCGGCCACCTTGTGGCGCTCGCTGGAGGACGAGGCGCGGCTGCGCACGCGGCTGCGCCTGGACACGGTGGACGACGCGGACTGTCTGGGTTTGCTGGAGCGCTATGCGCGTGCCGGGGTGGAGGTGGTGGTCTGGGAGACCACCTCGGACGTGGGCATCCCGAGCTTCCGGTGCACCATCGACGAGCGTGAGCCCGACCCGGCGCGCCCCATCGCGCCCATGAGCGGGATGGGCTGTCACCCTGTGCGGGAGGTGGCCCTGTTGCGCGCGCTGACGGAGGCCGCGCAGAGCCGCCTCACCTTCATCTCCGGGGCGCGCGACGACATCCGCCACGGGGCCTTCGGCGGTGGGGGAGGCGCGGAGGGGGTGCGACGTTGGCGAGAGCGGACCCGGACGGAGCGGCCCACGCGTCACTTCCACGAAGCCCCCACCTTCCACGGCGACACGCTCGAGGCGGACGTGGACTGGGCGCTGAAGCGATTGGTGGCGGCGGGGCTGGAGCAGGTGGTGGCCGTGGACCTCTCACGCCCCGAGTTCCGGATCGCGGTCTGTCGGGTGGTCATCCCCGGGCTGGAGCCCCTCGATGACACGCCGGGCTACATTCCCGGCGAGCGTGCCCGACGGGCGCGGGAGCGTGACGCATGACGATGTATGTCTTCACGGGCCCCACGCTCCCAGTGGCGGAGGCGCGCGCCGAACTGGACGCCATCTATCTGCCTCCCGCCGCGCAGGGAGACGTGTATCGCGTCGCGCTGGAGCGGCCTTCGGCCATTGGCATCATCGACGGGTACTTCGAGCGCGTGCCCTCCATCTGGCACAAGGAGATTCTCTGGGCGCTGTCCCAGGGCATCGCCGTCTTCGGCGCCTCGAGCATGGGCGCGCTGCGGGCGTCGGAGCTGTCGGTGTTCGGCATGGTGGGCGTGGGCGACATCTTCGAGTCCTTCCACCGGGGCGAGCTGGAAGACGACGACGAGGTCGCGGTGGTGCATGGGCCGGGGGAGGATGGCTTTCGTCCGTTGTCCGAGGCGATGGTCAACGTCCGCGCCACGCTGAAGGCCGCCGAGGCCCAGGGGCTCATCGGGCCCGCGTTGCATCAGACGCTGGTGCGGGTGGCCAAGGCCCTGTTCTATCCGGACCGCGTCTGGCCGCGCGTGCTGGCCGGGGCAGCTGGGGAGGGGGCCTCACGGGAGGCGTTGGAGGCCCTGCGCGGCTGGTTGCCAGGGGGGCGGGTGGACCAGAAGAAGCGGGACGCGCTCTCGCTGCTGCGGGTGATGCGGGCGCACCTGGAGGCGCCGCCAGCAACCTCGCGTCCTCCGCCCCCGTTCGAGCGGACGGACGCGTGGGTGGCCATGGAGAGCCGCACGGAGCGGCGAACACCCGGAGCGCCGGAGCTGGCGGGCGCGCGCGAGGACCTCCTGGACGAACTGCGGCTGTCGGGAGGCTTCGAACAAGCCTGGCAGGGCGCGCTGGGCCGGGCGCTCGCGCTGGAGCTGACGCGGCGGATGGGACGGGTCGTTCCGCCGGAAGTGTCGCGGCAGACAATCGAGGACTTCCGCCGCGAGCGGGGGCTCTTCGAGGGGGCGGACCTCCAGCGCTGGCTCGACTCGCAGCGGCTGGAGCGGTCCGAGTCGTTCTTCCATGACGAGGCCCTGGTGCGGTGGGTGCGGACGATGTTCGCGTCGGATGCCGAGCGGTGCCTCGCGGACCACCTGCGTACGACAGGGGCGCTGGGGGCGTTGCTGGCGCGCGCGGAGGACAAGCGGCGGGTGCTGACGACACGGTGCCTGGAGGAGCCGGAGCTGTCCGGGGTCGGGCTGACCGAGGAGGCGCTGTGGCGCTGGTACTTCGAGGAGCACCTGCGGAGTGCCATCCCGCCGGACCTCGAACGGCATGCACGGGCCGCGGGCTTCGACAGCACGGCGCTCCTGCGGCGGGCGGCGCTGCGTGAGTATGTCTATTCGAGTGAGCGAGGGTGAGCCACAGGGGTCGCCCTGACGCTACGTCCCCGCAGCCTGCGAGTTAGAGCTTGCCCGGGTTGGGGGGCTCCCCCGCATCGATGAGACGCGGCGACTTGCCGCGATGGGTTCCACGAATCGTTCGGCGTTCCAGGCCGGCGATGCCGCATGCCTTTGGCCAGAGGCGGCACTCTGGCCTGGGCGCTCCCGAGGTGACACATGAAGGTGACCGTACTGCTGAACCTGGTGAGACAGAATATGCTGAACTACTCAACCGTCATTGAGTTGCTCGCACAGCAACCGACGACCACTTCGTCCCATGCCCACATGCACCTGTTCGACAAGCAACTGGGCCAGGGAGATGCGCACCTGTTCCCCAAGGCCAGCGCGCCCCTCACGACCTACTCCCCATCCAACATGTCGGCGCTCGCCGAGGGCAGCGTCTACCTGGATGAAGAGCGCTTGGCGCCCGATGAGAGTTATAACGAGCGCACCGGCCTGCCCGCGCGCGCCGAACTGCGAGGACCCGACATCACCCAGGCCTACGTGAGGAGGCTGCCCGATGGCGGCAGTGGAAAGCCTTTGGAAGTGGATGTGAGCCCGACAGCTCTGCCCTCGCTGCTGATGGACGGGCACAAGTATGTGATGGACAAGGCCTCGGGGTCGATCAAGCTGTTCAACAAGTTCGTCAGCCGTGGCCCCGTCATCCAACCCGCGCGCAAGAAGACCAGCAGCCACTCCATGTTCCCGGATTCGGAGTCCATGGTCATGCATCTGACGGCCGCTTTGTACTCCAAGGCCGGTGAGATGGCGCTGTCGCATCTCATGCTCAACCCGGGAGATCCCGGCAAGACCGTCGGTGTCTTTTCCAAGACGGCGGTGAGGCACGTCAAGAACTTCGATAAGACCCAGAGGCTCCGGAACAAGGGGACGCTCAAAGAGCGCACGCGAAAGTACGATGCGGGTGAGAACCTGATTGCCGGGTTCGACTATCGCGATGCCCCGATAGACCATGTGGTGGTCGTGCTGGCCAAGGCGGAGAAGGGGGACCTTCTCGTGCGCACCTGTTATCCCAGCGCGATGACCACGCTCGACACCATCGAGACTGCCTCACTGCCATTGCAGGACATCTTCGAGCCCAGCATCGGCGACCACAGGTTGGTACCCGTCATCGACGTGCCACAGATCCACTGGTAGCGCTGGAGACGCACCGCGACCCTGAGCGCGGCGCTACATGCGCCTCAGCTGCTTCGTTCCGCTGAGCTGCTCCCCCACCCAGCCCTCCTTCAGGGAAGAACGGTTCTTCTCGAGCGAGTCCTTGCTTCGTTGGGAAGGGCCAGGCGACGAGGGGCGCCGGGAGGGGTGTGGCTCGTCTGCCTGGGACTGCTTGGACTTGGGGACTCAGGCCAGGTGTCTCCGCCGGGCACCTTCAGCGTCGCCCGGTGCTCGTCGAAGACCGCCTCGTCGCCGCTGTGGAGCAGCAGGGTGTCTGGCTTTCCCACCGCGTCCGGGACGTTCTTCACCGCACCGTCCAGGAAGCGGAGGTCATGGCGCCTGGCCCACTCGGCCCGGCCGCGAGCGCTGGCGGGTGTGCCGGAGTTCAACGTGACGAGGGTGCGGCCCGCCAGCGTGGATGCGGCGGGGGCCAGCACCTGAAGCGTGGCGTCGTAGGTCTTCAGGCAGGTGATGACGAGCGGGCTCGCGGCGAGCGCGGCTTCGATGTCGCGGCGCTGGATGGCGCCCCTCGCCAACAGCGGTGCGGCCTTTTCGGGGGGCGGTTCCACACCGTGGTCGGGTGTCCGGCGTCGAGGATGGCCCCAGCCAGCGCGACCCCCATGGAGCCGAGCCCGGACAGAGCTGGGCCACTCGCTCGACACCGCACTCCTTCCGTTGGGGGAGTGGGGCGAGCAGAACATGGCTCGTATCAAGGCCATCGCACGACGGACCCAGCCGCGCTCTCGAGGACTGGCCCATCCCCGTGAGGGGCGCTGCCACACGCGGCGCTACCGGGCTCGGCTGGTTGGCAGGACGCGGGGTCGGGTCGTCGCTGCTGACGCCCTTTGGGTAGGAGGCAATCCCACGTTTTTGAGGGAATCGTTGGGGAGGCCTACCCGGTAGTATAGGAGTGCCCGGGCGCCCCTGGCCCCTACTGGCCTTTGCCCCCTCTTTTCCTCGACAGGTCCGACACCATGGAATCTCGCCCCGTGACGCTTGGGGGACGTCGGCTCGATCCCCACTTTCATGCCTGCGCCTTCTTCCATGGCGCACAGGAGGAATACCGGGTCCTCGCGCCTTTCATCCAAGAGGGCCTGACGAGCGGCGAGAAGGCGCTCCACGTCACGGACCCTCGCCTGGTCGACGACCATGTCGAGAACCTCAAGGCGACGGGAATCGACGTGGAGGGGTGCTGCGCCAGCGGCCAGCTCGAGGTGCTGACCTGGGAACATGGTTACCTCAAGGACGGGGGCTTCGACCCCGATTCGATGTTCGCCCTCTTCGAGCAGGCCATCACCCAGAGCGAGGCCGCGGGTTATCCTCGCATGCGCATCATCGGGCATATGGAGTGGGCGCTCGAGAAGCGGTCGGGCGTCGAGCAGCTCATCGCGTACGAAGCCCGGGTCAACGACTTCCTCAACGAGAAGAAGCAGCCCGCGGTGTGTGTGTACGACGTCCAGCGCTTCGATGCCGCCACGATGATGGATGTGCTGCGCACCCATCCCATGGTCCTCATCGGGGGGATGCTGCATGAGAACCCCTTCTTTGTCCCTCCGCACGAGTTCCTGCGTGACCTTCAAGCGCGCACCGCCTGAGGGCGAGACTCTCTCCCGCGTGGCGCCTGCACCGATTCGCCCAGCCCGTGCCCGGACCTTCTGAAGAGCTGCAAGAACTGCGTCGGCAAGCCCGCGACCTCGCCGCGCTGCTCACGCTACCGGCGCTCTGGAGAGGGCTGCCGCCGGCCTTCGTCGCTTCGAGTCTGGTGGATGTGCTCCGCAACGTGCTCCGGCCCGATGTCGTCTGCGTGAGCATGGACGTTGCCGCGGGGGAGTCTCGGGCCGAGACGCATTGGCCCCCGGTGCCCGCCAACGTGGTTCGCGAGGCCTGTCAGCGTTGGTGCAGGGAGGCTCCGAGCAACACGCCGTGGTCGGTGGCCCACCCGCTTCAGCCCGGCTCGCTGCGGCTGTTCCTGCTTCACCCCGAAGGGTTGGCGACAGGCACGGGCGTCGTGGTCGTGGGGAGCGCACGCGAGGACTTCCCGAATCAGCAGGACCGCTATCTGCTGCAGGTGGCCGTGGGACAGGCCGTCATCTCCATCAACGACGCGGAGCTGCTCGCGCGGGAGCGCCGTGCCCGGAGCGAGGCCCAGGAGGCGGTGCGTCTGCGCGACGAGTTCCTCACCGTGGCGGCCCACGAGTTGAGGACGCCCCTGACCTCACTGCGCCTGCAGCATGAGCTCATGGCGCGCGCGCTGCCTCCGGAGGACCTGACCCGGGTCAAGGGCCGACTGCTCGGCGCCCAGCGCCAGGTGTCGCGGCTGTCGGAGCTGGTCGACAGTCTCATGAATGTCAGCCGTATCACCGCGGGCAAGCTGCAGCTGGACCTGACCGACGTCGACCTCGTTCGCGTCGTGCGGGAGGCGGTCGAGCGACTGCGGGAGATATTCCACCAGGCCGGTTGTGACGTCGAGGTGTTGGTGGAAGGCCCCATTTCAGGCCAGTGGGACGCGTTCCAGCTCGGTCAGGTGGTGGTCAATCTGCTGACGAACGCAGCGAAGTATGGGGCGGGAAAACCCATCCGCGTGGTCCTGGCCGCCGACGCGGAGCACGCGCGCATCACGGTTCGAGACGAGGGCATCGGCATCGCGCCGGAGGCCCTTCCGCGGCTCTTCGGAAAGTTCGAGCGCGCTGTCTCGGAGCGCCACTACGGCGGGCTCGGAATCGGGCTGTTCATCTGCCGGCAGGTGGTCGAGGCGCTGGGCGGGCACATCTCCGTGGAGAGCACGCCGATGGTGGGGTCCAGCTTCACGGTGGTCTTGCCTCGTGTTGTTTCCGAGCCAGGGCGCGCACACGAGATGGGGTGACGCGGTATCCGCGAGCGCTGGGCCGCATGCTCGGCGCCACCACAGTCCTCGGCGGCACCACCAAACGAGAGCCTGGGGCTTGGGTGCGATGACTCAAGGCCGGGCAACATCCCGAGATCGAGGACAGCGCCGCGAAACGAACTCCTGCGCGCGACGGCGAGGACTGCATCGAGATCATTCAGTCCGGTCGATACATCGATAGTCCTGTAAGTCGGGATGACGCAGCCTGCTGCGAGGCCAACGGCGTCAATCCCGAGGCCTGCCTCGCCGACGTGCTGATGAGACTTGGGAGTCACCCCGCGACTCGTCTGGACGAATGGTGACCTCACCGCTGGCGACCGTCCTCCGCCCCCGACTCCTCCTGCCTCCACGCAAGCCGCTGCAACCCGCCACTCCGGTCGCGGCTACCACGCCGCGCGAACGGATGGGTCCACCCCCTGCACGCCGGTCGTCGGTCGGTTACGGTCAGCGTGATTTTCACGCCAGGAGGACAAGGTGGAGGCAGGCGCACCGTGAAGCAGGACAGACACCTTCGCAGGCCGAGCACGAAGCTCGAGGGCCACTCCACGCCCATCCTCGCCGCGGACTGGCTCCCGGACTCGTCCCGGCTCGTCTCGGCGGCGGCGGAGGACTCCACGGTCCGCATATGGGACATCGCGGTCGCGCGGACCCTGGCGGCATTCACGGTCGCCGAGGGGCTCGACAAGCTCCGGCTGTTCCCGACGGGGAACCTGCTGGTCGCGACCTTCGAGGACCGGGTCGCCCGGGTGTACGCGCTGGATTCCGGCAGGGCGCTGGAGCGCGCACCCCTGGCGGCGCGTCCCAAGGCGCTGGTGGTCTCTCCGGACGGCGTCGTGTACTGGGCGGGCCATGCCGCCAATGGCGACGGGGTCTGGTCGTGGACGCCGGGCTCGACTCCGAAGCCGCTCCTGAAGGACATCCACACGTTCGAGCCCACCTGTGGCCTGTCGCTCTCCGACGACGGGACAAAGCTGTGGTGCTTCTTCGAGTGGGACCTCGTGGTGCTCGATGCGCGGACAGGACAGGAGCTCTCGCGGTTCAAGGGAGCGCGGGACGAGGCCCTCGGACCGGGCTTCGTGTTGCCGAGGGGGCCTCGTGTGGTGGGCGTGAAGTCGCGCCTCAACCGGGATGACGAGGTGGTCCGGCCGCGCCTCTACAGGTGGGACCACGAGACCGGTGGGGCGGACTGGAGTTCGGAGATCCTGGGGTATGGCCACGGTCAGGAAACGTTGCTGGCGATGGCCCGGAGCACGCGCTGGCTCGCGGCCAGCGGCCCGGAGGGCGTGACGCTCGTTTCGAGTCGTAGCGGGCGGGTGCTCGGGGTGCTGCCATGCAAGGTGTCCCCGAGGGACATCTCCTGCCTGAGCGTGTCTCCGAATGACCGCTTCGTCGCGGTGGGCACCTCGCAGGGCGACCTGGTCGTCCACGACCTCGGCGACGCTGACCTCGAAAGTGCTCTGGCGGTGCCGGGCATTCCCAAGCGCTCACGCAAAGGCAATCCGCTCCTGCTGCGGCTGCAGAAACGGCCGGGACTGTGGCTCCGGGTGCATGCGAATGGCGACCTCGAGAAGGCCGAAGGCGACGCCCGCACCGACTCGGTCATCATGACCCTGGACGCCCAGGGAGGAGATGCGGCCGTCGCCCCTTCCTTCCTCGCCTCGGAGCTCCGCAGGCGCCTCTGGTCGTGCGACCTCTCGCGGCCTTTGTCCTCGAAGAGGGCCCATGCCGTGCAGGTCTTCGACGGAACGGATCTGGTCGTCGAGGGCGTTATCGGAATCGAGGGCTCCGAGAACGAGCTCGGCTTTGACAGTGCCCCCGACAGTGTCGGGGAGCGGGTCGAAGGAGAGCCCAGCGCGCGGAGAATCCTCGATGGCATCAAGGACCTGCTGTCGTCGCTGCCGGGCGACTGGGATTGATTCATGGAGCGACTCCCCGAGCTCCGTCCCGCGCCCGCTTCGCAAGGGGGGGCGGCTGGGCCCTCCGGGGATGGGGCAGTGCGTCGACGCGGCGGAATGCTGCGCGGTGGGCGCGCTTCTCGTAGAGTCCCACGCCATGGGCCTCCTCACCTTCGGTCTCAATGTGACGCTGGACGGGTGCATCGATCACACCCAGGGAATCGCGGACGACGAGCTGCACGACTATTGGAGGCAGCGCATGGAGCAGAGCGGGGCGATGCTCTTCGGGCGCAACACCTACGAGCTGATGGAGGGCGCCTGGCCCGCGGTGGCACGCGACGAACAGGCGCCGCGCGCGATGCGCGAGTGGGCGCAGCGGCTCGATGAGAAGGTGAAGTATGTCGTGTCGGGCTCGCGGAGCGACTTCCCGTGGCAGAACACGGTCAAGGTGGAGGGTGACCTCCGCGAGGCCATCCTGGCGCTGAAGGCGAAGACCGAGCGGGGTGTCCTGGTCGGCGCGCCCAAGCTCGCGGCTGCGCTCGAGGAGTGGGGGCTCATCGACGAGTACCGCATCGTCGTTCATCCCATCATCAGCGGCCGCGGGCCGACGCTGTTTCATGGCCTGTCGAGCGCGCGGCAGCTCGAGCTCCTCTCGACGCAGCGGTTCAAGTCCGGCGTGCAGGCGCTCCACCTCCGTCGCAAGGCGGGCTGAGCGTGGAAGGACGGCTAGACCGCCAGGACACCACCATCCACGAAGAACTCGGCGCCCGCCACGAAGCTGCTCTCGTTGGATGCGAGGAACAACACCGCGTTCGCGATGTCCTCCGCCTGGCCGAGTCGCCCGAGCGGCGTCATCTGCTTCAACACATCCTCGGCCCCCACGTTGTTCTGGAGGTACGTCTGCATCGCGGGCGTTTCAATCATCCCCGGTGAAATCACGTTGACGCGAATCCCTCGACTCTTCAAATCGGTCGTCCAGGTTCGCGCGAGCGAACGAATCGCGGCCTTTGTCGCGTTGTAGACCGACAGCCCCGGCAGTCCTTTGCTGCCGCTGACCGAGCCGGCGAGGATGACCGTACCTCCGCGGGTCATGAGCGGTAGCGCCTTCTGCACGCTGAAGACCATGCCCTTCACGTTCGTGCTGAACACGCGGTCGAAGTGTCTCTCATCGATTTCACCCAGCGCCGCGGTTTCGGAGATACCCGCGTTGGCGAACACGACATCGACCCTCCCGTGGTCTCGCTGGATCCGCTCGTAGAGGCGGTCGAGGTCGGAGAGATTGCTGACGTCTCCTTGGATGCCGACGGTGGCGCCACCAATCTCGTTGACCGCCGCGTCGAGCCTCTCCTTCCTGCGCCCGGTGACGTAGACGTGGGCTCCCTCGGCGGCAAAGGCCTTGGCCGTCGCGAGCCCGATACCGTCACTTCCACCGGTGATGACCACGACCTTGTCCTTGAAACGCTTCATGTGGGTTCATCTCCTGCAAGGGCAGTTCATGTCGTGACGAGGTGCTGGCCAGGGGATTGCCCGGTCGGCGTCACGCCTTCTTCACTCGAACGCACTGCTCGCCTGCGTGGCTGCAGGCAAAGCGCCGCTCGCCGGGACGAGAGGCGAAGTCGTCACGTCATGAAGGTATATGTTGCATACCTAGGGTCAAGAGCGTACCTGGAGCATCCTTGGTATGCCGAGAGATACTGAAGACGCGCCCGTCTACCGAGCCGACTGCCCCACCCGCACGATTCTCGACCAGATTGGCGACAAGTGGTCGATGATGGTCCTCGCCGTGCTGCGGCCCTCGCCGAAGCGGTTCAATGGCATCAAGCGACAGCTCGAGGGCATCACCCAGCGCGTGCTGACCCAGACGCTGCGAAAGCTTGAGCGCAATGGGATGGTCCTCCGACGCGTCATCGACGGCTCGCCGCCGGGCGTCGAGTACACCATCACCCCTCTTGGCAGGTCGCTCCAGGAGCCCTTCGGGGCACTGTACGATTGGACCCTCGCGCACATCGACACGATCCAGAAGCACCAGGAGTCCTACGACCGCGATGCGGTGGTCACGACTCGCCGTCCCGACTGAGCCCGCGTCACGGTTCGCCGTGCCCTGGCGCTGGCCCGGGAGGAGGCGCCGACGGGCGTCCGCGGAAGACTCGTGCGAGGCGGCCCAGAAGCAGGTTCAAGACTGGGTCAATCACGCGTTCGTTGACGACTTCGAGCCAGTCGGATGGTACGACGAACGCCATCCCTCGAAGTGCCGCCTGTGCAGGAGCGTCGAATGAGCCTTCTGGTGATTTGTGAATTCAAGACACGGACCGGCGGGGAGACGGAGTTCCTCCGGGCGGCGCGGGCATTGGCGTCCGTCGCCGCGACAGAACCGGGAACCCTGCGCTACCAGTGGTTCACCACGCAGAAGCCCGGTCACTATTCGATCATCGAGGAGTACGTGGACGCTGACGCGGCCGAAACACATAACAACCACGTGGGCGCACTGCTCCGGGAACTCTTCGCGGCGTCGGACCTGGTGTCGATATCGTTCTTCGGGGAGCTCAACGCGTACTTGCGCGAGTGGGCGACCGGGCGTGAGGGTGTCGCGGTCAACGTCGCGTTGTGACGTCGCCGAGGGCAGGCCTGCTTCGACGAACGCCCGGGGCGGCGCTGGCGCGAAACGCCGCCCGGGGTCGTAGAGAAACGGCCCGGAGAAGGACGGCCACCAAAGCTCGCGGGCGGGTTCGAGGGCACCGCGCGGGTCCTGCTCCACTCGGGAACCGGCCAGCACCTGATTCACGGAGCTGTGCTCTCGTGCCACGAGCTCGCCTCGCGCATTGCCGACCTGCGCTAGCGACCCTGCATGGATTCGACCCTGTCGAAGAGGGGCGCCAGCGCGCGTTCCATGGCGTTGGCGGTCGCATCGCCGCTCTGGTTGGTGATGATGAACACCCCCAGCTGATACTTCGGCACGAGGTAGAGATAGCATTGCGCGCGAGGCACGCCGCCGTGATGCACGTAGTGGGTGCCCAACTGGCTGCTCTGGCCGATGTTCCAGAAATAGCCCATGCTGAAGTCCTCCGCGAAGCGCACCAGCGGCTTGTGTGACTCTGTCACCGCGGGATGGCGGCTCAACTGCAAGCGCAAGTACTTCACCATCTCCGGCATCGTCGCCTTCAAGGCTCCCGCCGCGCCCCAGGGCAACAGCGGCATCGGCGTGGTGCCGACCGGGTTGTCGCTGTGGTAGCCAGGCGCCAGACGGCGGGTGTCCTGGGCACGCAGGCGCAGCCACGTGTCGTGCATCCCGGCTTCCCGAGCCAGGAACTCCGCGAGCAACGATTCGTAGGGCGCCCCGTGGATCTTCTCGAGGGCGTGCGCGACCAGCTCGGTGCCGGCGCTCGAGTAGGCATAGTCCTTGCCGAGCGGGCCGTTGATGCTGACCGTGTGCAGGTCCTGCCAGAACCGGAGCTGCCCGTAGTCCGCATAGGCGGCATTGAGCCTTGCCGGGGTGGCATGCGCAGTGAAGTCCTTCAATACCTCATTCACTTGCAGCGGCAACATCCCCGGCATGCCGCTGGTGTGGGTGACCAGGTGGCGCAGACGGATGGGCTCGCCGTCTGACTGCAGGTTCGGATAGGCGGACGGCAGATACTTTTGTATCGGGTCGTCGAGGGTCGCCTTGCCTTCGAGGACCGCGTTCGCCAACAGCAGACCGGCGAAGGTCTTGCTGACCGACCCGATCTCATAGAGGGTCGAATCATCGGGCGGATTGGACTTGCCGGTCTCCAACTCACCCCGATGCAGGATGAACTCCTCGCCGCGATAGACCACCGCGATCGACGTTGCGTGCAGCAGTGGTGACTGCAGCAGGGTCGTCGCGGCCTGGTTCATTGCCGCGGGGATATCGCGGGCGGGTGCAGGGCTCGCCGTCTTGCAAGCGGCCAGTACCAGCATCATTCCTGCAACGGCTACGGAGAGTTTGTTCATCAGGCGCATCGTCCAGAGGGGATGGGCACTGTCGCACGCCCCCCAGGTCGGAGCCAGCTGGACGGAAGCGGGTACGTGAACGCGCCGCTGGACCCGCAGGGCCACGGACTGGAGCCTGTCGATTGCAATCGACTCACGGGCTGGGCATAGGGACTTCGTGTCCTCCGCACCCGTCCTTGGATTTGGTCGCTATCTCGGCACACCGCTCCAGCGCCTGGAGGTGGCAGGGCTCGTCCTGACGGAGAGCACCTATCCTCCCGACGTCGTCCTCCCGCGGCACCGGCACCGGCACGCGGGCTTCCGGCTCACGCTGGAAGGCGGCTTCACCGACGTGTTGGAAGGACGTGCCCGGGAATGTCCTCCCAGGTCGGTGGCCTTCCAGGAGCCCGAGGTCGCCCACGAGCAGCGCATCGCCGGTCGGCTCACCCGCACCTTCAACGTCGACTTCTCCGAGTCGGTCTGGCGGTCGCGCTACCCCCTTGTCTCCCGGCTGGACGGCCGGAGGGAGCTGGCGTCGGCGCGACTGTTCTCGTTGACCGCGCGCCTCTATCGGGAGTTCCGCCGCGGGGATGACCTGGCGGCGCTGGCCATCGAAGGGCTGGCGTTGGAGCTGCTGGCCGAGGCCGTGCGCGCCACGATGCCCCCGAAGGCGTCGGCCCCTCCCGCGTGGCTCGCACGGGTGCGGGAGCTGCTCGATGCGGTCCGGGGGCCGCCTCCCACGCTCGCGCAACTGGCCCGCGAGGCGGGGGTGAGCCCCACGCAACTGGGCCGTGGCTTCCGCCAGTTCTTCCAGTGCACTCCGGCCGACCACCTGCGCCGCTCCCGACTGGAGCGCGCCAGCCGGGCACTGCGAGAGACGGCGCGGCCCCTCAGCGTCATCGCGCTGGAGGCGGGCTACTGCGACCAGAGTCACATGACGCGCGAATTCAGCCGCCGCCTCCACCTGACCCCGGCCGAGTATCGGCGGCTGCTCACGGGCCGCTCGTTTCGTCCAACGGGATGAGTCCTGTCCAAGACGTCCTCGCGCGGACGGGGCAGCTTCAGCGCCCATGACTCCGGACCCGCTCGCTCCCCCTGTTCCCGCCCCGACCTCCGACTTCCGCCGGGGCCTGCCCGCCGTGGCCCTCGTCGCCACGCTGTGGATGGCATCATCCGGCTGCGCATCACGGCAGGAGGTCCCCACCTCTCCCGCGCCGGCCGTCACTCGCGTGGAGGCCGGACGCACGCACTGGGTGCTGCGTCCCTCCGAGGCCTATGACGCCCTCTGCCTGCTGAACCTGCTCCGTGGCGACGTGTTCTACACGCGGTTCTACCCCGAGGAATTTCAGCGCTTCTCCGCCCTCCTCGAGCCCGGGGAGAAGGCCGCGCTCGCGCACCTCACCGAGCGGATGGGAAAGCAGGCCGGGAAGATGGTGGGTCCCTACCTGACGCTCGTCTTCTCCGTCACGGGCGCCACCACCGTGGAGGGCCTGGCCAGGACGGTGTCGGACGATGCCGCCTGGGCGGCGATGCGCCGGGGCTTCCAGGCGACGAGCTACAGCGAGGACTCCGACTTCACCGAGATGGAGGACGTGCGCCAGGACCTGGGCGTGCTGTTCGCCTTTCTCCAGCGCATCGGCTTCTCGCGCATCTGGCGCGCGGAGTACCTGCCCCAGGTCGAGCAGGCCATCGCGCGACTCGGCGTCCAGGTGGCGCCCCATGACGTGGTGGGCTGGGACGAGGACGTCCTCGGCCGGGCGCTCCACGTGGAGGAGCTCAACGCCCACGTGCTGAAGTTCGCCAAACCCCACGGCATCCGCGTGACGGGCTGGAACTTCCTCACCGACCTGACCTACCCGCTGAGCGTCACGGTGAAGACCGCCGTCCACGAACTGCTCCACCCGCCGTTCAAGCGCGAGGGCGCCATCGACGCCCGGTTGACGGCCTTGGAGGCGGACCCCTACTTCCAGCGACTGGTGCGCGAGCACGACCCGGCGTTCGGCTACACCACCGCCAAGGGGCTGACGGAGGAGGACTGCGCCGAGGCCATCGACGTCTTCGTCAGCGAGCGCCAGGGCCTGCTCCGCGCGAAGGATGGCAAGCCGCTCACGGGCGCGGCCTTCTTCCGCGACCACGACGATGGAATGCACGTGTTGGCCTACGTGCTCTACGAGGAGCTCCGGCGCGCGGACTTCTCTCAGTGGACGACGTACGAGGACTTCCTGCTGAAGCTGTTCGACACGGGCGTGCTCGTGCCCGGGAAGCTGGAGCAGCGATTCCGTTCCTACACCGGCAGCTATCCCGTGAAGGCGTTGAAGGAATAGGCCCTCGGGCGGGCGCCGCGCCGCGACAGGCGCGCAGCCGACTCATCCTGGCAGGCTCGCGTAGGGTGCACTCCTTCGTCAGCGGTGCTGCGCGAGCAGCCAGTCCCAGAACGCGTAGTTGTCATACTGCTGGGTCCAGCAGTCGTGCGCGGTGCCGGGCAGCACGGTGAAGCGCGCGATGGCGTTCCCGGTGGCCACCACGCCGGGCTGTGACGTCCAAGCGGGGCTGCTGGCGCCCGGGAAGAGGTACGTCACGGTCTGGGACGGCGCTGGCACCTGGAGCGATTGACTCAGCCCGTAGTTCTTCGTCACGCCCGTCAACCAGGAGCGGTCGGCGGTGTACGAGAGGCTGTCCCCGTACGAATGCACCGCCCACACCGGCACGTTCTTCAGCTGGGTGATGGTGGGGCCCGGCGCGCCGATGCTGGTGGCCATGGGCGCCAGCGCGGCCAGCCGGCTGCCGTAGGTATACGCGTACCGCCAGGCTCCGTGGCCTCCGGCGCTGATGCCCGTCAGGTAGATGCGCGTCGTGTCCACGCGGTAGTTGGCCACCAGGAAGTTGATGAACGTCTCGATGTCCGCCGCCGGCCAGCTCGTCGGCGCGCGCGGCGTGAAGACCATCACCTGCCTCTGCCCGAAGTACGCCTTGCCCTGGCTCGTGAAGTGGATGTTCCTCAGCGCCCCGTGGCGGGTCACCACGCCCAGCAGGTCCGCCTCCGTCGTCGAGGTCCCGAACTCCCCCATCCCGTTCAGGTGGACGACGACCGGGTAGCTCGCGGTGGACGTCAGGTATCCGGGCGGCAGGTATTCTCCATAGGCGAAGACCGCCCCGGTGCTCGCGGGCAGTCGGGCCACCACCTGGTCCTCGGTGGTGGGGGTGAGCCCCGCCTTGGCTTCACCCCACGCCTGGGCGTCTGCCTCCTCGAAACCGCCTCCGCAGGCGACGGCGCCCATCGCGAGGGTCAGCGCAATCCATTGCATCCGCATCGTGTTCTCCCGGTCCGTGGTTGATTCACCGAGAGTCTGCGTTTTCCAGTGGAGATAGGGAAGTCGTGTCAGCCGTGAGACCGGTGCAACGCCTTGGCCGCCATCGCGACACTCATTTGCGAGCTGCCGCGACTTCGCGGGCCAGTGCGACGAACGCCGTGTGCGCGGCCGAGGCGTTGCGCCGGCCAGGGTAGTAGAGGCAGAGCGGAGCGAGCTCCGGTGTCCAGTCCTCGAGCACTCGAACGAGGCGTCCCGCTTCGATGTCGCCTCGCACGTCCGGCTCCATGAAGAAGCCGAGTCCGATGCCCTCCAGGACCGCGAGCCGCGAGAGGCTGGCCTCGTCCAGCGTGATGGGCCCCGTCACATCGATCAGGGCCGTCTGCCCCCGCTTACGGAGCTCCCACCGGAAGAGGCTGCCGTTCGGCAAGCGCACGCGGAGACACCGATGACGGAAGAGGTCCGATGGGACGCGTGGCCGGCCGTGCTTCTTCAGGTACGCCGGCGAAGCGACGATGGCGTGGCGTTGGGGCGCTCCCAGCGGAATGGCAATCATGTCGGTGGGCACGAGGTTCGCCATCCGCACGCCGAAGTCGAATCCCTCGGCGACGACGTCGACCAGCCGGCCTTCGGTCACGACGTCGACATGCACGTCCGGATGACGGCGGAGGTACTCCAGCACCAGGGGCGCGAGGATCTCACGCGCCGCGGTCGCAAAGGTGTTGATGCGCAGCATGCCGGACGGCTTGGCCTGCTGGGCGCGAGCCGCGTCCATCGCGCCGCGGATGTCCGCGAGTCCCGGAGCCACCTGTTCGACGAACGCTCTGCCGGCGTCGGTCAGCGAGACGCTGCGCGTGGTGCGGTTGAAGAGGCGCACGCCAAGATGTGCTTCGAGCTTCGCGATCGCGCTGCTCATCGCCGTCGTCGACATCCCGAGATCGAGGGCCGCGGCGCGAAACGAGCTCCTGCGAGCGACGGCGAGGACGGCATCGAAATCATTCAGCCCGGGTTGATACATCGATAGTCCTGTGTTTCGGGATGCCGCATCCTACTTTGTCCCTATTGAGCGGGCAATCGCGCGGACTTACTTCTTGGGTCATGACAATGCACCCATCCATTCGAGCCTATTTCGACGCGGGCAGTGCCACGCCGCTCCACGCCTTCGCGCCCGATGCCATTGTCGAGGATGAGGGACATCGGCATGTCGGGCATGCGGCCATCGATGAATGGTGGCGTGACTCCCAGGTGAAGTACCAGGCCGTCGCGCAGCCGCTCGAGGTGAACGCGAAGGGCGATGCCTGCGCGGTTCGCGCGAGAGTGACGGGCCGGTTTCCCGGCAGTCCCATCACGCTCACCTTTGCGTTCCGGATGAAGGACGAGCGGATCTCGGCATTGAGCATCGGCGCGTGAGCCGTGATGCCCATTTCAACCCTGTGGAAGGAGATGACGTGATGAGAGAGCTGGAGGGTAGGCGCGCGCTCGTGACGGGCGGAACGAAGGGCATCGGCAAGGCGGTGGTCGCATGGCTGCGCGAGGCCGGCGCGACGGTGCTGACGACCGCGCGGGAAGGAGCGGGCGAGGGCTTCATCGCCGCCGACGTCGCCACGGCCGAGGGCTGCGCGCGCGTCGTGAAGGCCGCCGGAGCAGTGGACATCCTGGTCCACGTCGTGGGTGGAACTTCGGCGCCGGCGGGCGGCTTCTCCGTCCTCGACGACGACGCGTGGCAGAAGACGATCGACCTGAACCTGATGGCGGCGGTGCGTCTTGACCGGGCACTGGTCCCCGGAATGCGCGAGCGCCGGACCGGCGCGGTCGTGCACGTGACGTCGATCCAGCGGCAGCTGCCGCTTCATGAAGCGACGACCGCGTACGCCTCGGCCAAGGCCGCGCTCTCGAACTACAGCAAGGCGCTCTCGAAGGAGGTCGCGCCGCAGGGCGTGCGCGTGAACCGCGTGTCACCGGGCTGGGTCGAGACCGAAGCCTCCGTTGGATTCATGAGCAAGATCGCGGCGAAGAACGGCACTGACGAGGCGGGCGCGAGGGAGCTCGTGATGCGCTCGCTCGGCGGCATTCCTCTCGGGCGCCCCGCGCGTCCGGCCGAGGTCGCCGAGTTGATCGGGTTTCTCGTCTCGGACCGGGCGAGTGCGATCACCGGGGCGGAGTACGTGATCGACGGCGGGACGGTGCCCGTGAGCTAGCAGACTGCTGGAGAACTCCGGTGGGGGGACGACCCCCCGCACTGGAGCAGGGGCTCCTGACCTGGTGAGTCAGGAGCCTCCGGACGACAAGGGCAACCCCGCCGTCGACTTCCACGGCGAGAAGAGAAGCAACGCCGCGCATGCGTCCACGCCTGACCCGGAGTCGAGGCTGGCGCGCAGAGGATGCCGGGTATGACGTGCAGTGCTTCGTGGACTGGTACAACACCGGGCACCTGCAGTGAGCGAGGCGTCAGTCGTCCCCCTGATTGGCGCAACTACACTCCTCGCTCGCGTTCTTGAAGGCGCCCTTGACGGCGTCTTCAACTTCCTGCTCGTCGCGGAAGTCCTCCATCCTGGGATTCTTGGCGCGGAACCGCTTGAGGGCCTCATCGCGCACCATGTCCTTCATTCCTGAGTGGTTGTTTCTCACTTCGTCGCAGTTCTCACATCGCTCCAGTGCCTCCAGCTCAATGGCAATCGTCGTCGCGGTGTTGTGCATTCCTTCCCGTCGATACATCTCTTGGTTCGCGGAATTCATTGGGCTCTTGGCGCTGGTGGGTTGCTGGTCGCGACTCTGGCACGTCGTTCGGTAGGGGAGAAGGTCGGCCGCCTGCCGGGTTGAAGGGGTAGGGGGGCGCGCCCATGGGCTGGTAAACCTCCTGCGGACCGTGCGTGCCGCCAACTTGCAGCCGGAACAACAAGGCCGGCCATGGGGATGTGCCCCACGACCGGCCTTGCTCCTCGGCGTGTCGACGCGGTCCTACCGCAGTGGCACGCGCTTGAGCCTGAAGGGCGAGGGGCTCTCGCTCATCGTGAAGTAGCTCGCGCCGTTGGCCTCGTACTCGATCGCCTCACCCTGGCCCTCGGTGGTGTCGGTCAGCGGGACGGGCGTCGCGAAGACGGCCGACTCGAAGCCAAGTCCCGGTGTCGCACGGAACTCGTAGACCGTGCGGTAGGTGCGAAGGAGGAAGCGATCCGCGCAGGGGTGGATCGCCGCCGCGGTCGCGGCCGAGAAGTTGGCGTCTCCGTTCAGCGGCAGCTGGATCGTGTGGACGTGGATCAGCGTGGCCTGCACGCCCGGCGTCAGCGGCTGGGGGAACTTGTACACGCCGCTCTTCCCCGTGGCCCCATCCTTGGTGACGACGTAGATGTCCCCGGTGGTGGGGTGCACCATCAGCGCCTCCGCGTCCTTCGCGCCGTCCGGATAGACGAACGGGAAGGCCTCGGCGACGAGTCCCCCCGAGGTCTGGCCGTTGGCGAGATCCGGCTCGGGCAGGCGGTAGATCGTGAACGACGTGGGGGTGCCACCCGGAGGGAAGTTGGCGCTCCACTTCCCGATGTCACCGATGAAGATGCACGAGCCGCTCGGGCAGGGCCCGGTCGCGAGGTCCTCCCAGTCGGCCGGCGTCACGTTGGTCACGTTGAACGTGCCGAGGGTGCTCGCGTTGAGGGTGTTGATCGCGACGATGGCGGTGGTGTCCTCGTTGTGCACGTAGAGCGCGTTGCCGACCACGCGGCTCGCGGCCAGGCCCGAGGGCTCCACGATTTGCGGCGCCGTCACGGTGCCCTGGAGCGTGAAGGTGCTCGCGTACGTGTCGCCGACCATGCAGGTGGGGGCGTTGGCGGCGCGCAGGACGACCACGTGCGCGGTGTTGGTCTGCACGAACGCGGAGCTGCCGGAGAGGTCCGTCTTGAGGCCCGGCGCGGTGAGCGACCGGTAGGCCGCATTGAAGAGCAGTCCGTTGGCGTGACCCAGGCACGCGTCGAAGGCCTCGGAGAAGCCGAGCGGCGGCTCGATGCCGGTGGCAGGGCAGGTGGCGTCCGGCCAGACCTGTGAGCCGTACCAGACGGCGAGCCCGCCCGCGCTGCTGGTCACCACGTCGGGCACGGTGAACGACGCGGAGTCGCCGTTCTTCTGGCCCGCGTGCACGTCGATGGGCTGGACCGGGTCGACGCCGCTGAAGGCCTCCACGCTCCCCGCCATGTGGGTGGTCGCGTCCAGCCCGAACGTGTAGCTCGCGGGCTCGGAGGCGCCCGCGACGCGGTAGAAGATCCAGGTGCGGATGGCAAAGGCGCTCTGCTCCGAGCGCAGGAACGTCCAGCCGGCGGGCGGCGTGACGGTCGCGGAGATGTTGTTGCGCACAATCACCCGCGCGATGAGCGCGTCGTTGGCCGAGGTCCCCGACGGCTTGGGGATCGACAGCGAGGCGAGCGACAGGCCGCTGTGGCGCGAGCTCCCACGCAACGCGACCCCCGAGGACGGCGCGTCCTCGGCGCTGCGAAGGGCGACGACCTGCGCGACATTGGTCTCGGCGAACGTCGAGCTCCCGTTGAACGGTCCCTGGAGGCCGGCGCCGGCGAGGGGCATGAAGGCGGCGTTGAAGACGAGGCCCTGGGACGAGGACACCAGGCAGGTGTCGTAGGTCTCGGCGAAGCCGACGGGGGGCTCGATCGCCGAGGTCGGACACGCGGCGCCGGTCCACACCTGCGCGCCGAACCAGACGGCAGCCCCGCCCGCGGTCGAGGTGCTCAGCTGCGGCGTCGTGAAGGCCGTCGAGCCGCTGGTGCTCTTGCCGGCGTGTGTGTCGATCGGGTTGGTCGGATTGACGCCGGCGTACGCCACGAGGTTGCCGACGAGGTAGCTCGCGATGGAACTCTGGAACGTGTGGCTGGCGGGCTCGCTGGCGGTGGCGACGCGGACGAAGACCCAGCCGCGGATGCTCCAGGTGCTCATGTCGGTGCGCACCAGCGTCCAGCCCGCGGGCGGGGTGAGCTCGGCGGCGATCTGGTTCCGGTTCGCGAGGTGCGCCAGCAGCACGTGACCGGCGGCGACGCCCGTGGGGGTCGAGAGGGTCAGGCTGGTGACCGTCTTTCCGCTCGCGTGCGTGGTGCCGACGAGGGTGATCTCACTGGGAGCCGGCGGCTGGAGGGGACGCAGCACCACTGCGTGCGTGATGTTGGTGTTGGGGAGCGTGGAGCTGCCGGTGAAGGCGGGCTGGGCACCCGCGGCCCCGAGCTGCGAGGTGGCGGCGCTGTGCAGCACGCCGCGCGTCGACGAGATGAGGCAGGTGTCGAGCTGCTCGGTGAAGCCCGTCGGAGGGGTGTGGACCGCGGGGCACGCGGTGCCTCCCCAGACCTGGGCCGAGAACCACACCGCGAGGCCGTTCGCGGACGACGTGGTGGCGACGGGCAGTTCGAGGCTCGCGCTGTTGCCATTCTTCTGGCCCACGTGCACGTCGATCGGCTGGAGCGGATCCGCGCCCGACACCGCGACCAGGGTGGCTGCCATGGCGCTGGCGAGGTCGAGGGTGAAGGTGTGACTGCTCGGCTCGGCCGCGGTGGCCACGCGGAGGAAGAGCCAGGACTTGATGGCCGAGGCGCTCTGCTCGGAGCGCAGCAGCGTCCAGCCAGCGGGTGGGGTGGCGACGGCGGCGACGGCCTCGCGATTGCTCAGCTGCATCACCAGCACATCTCCGGCGGTCGTCCCGGCGGGGGTGGGGATGGAGAGGGTGGTGGTGGCCAGGCCGCTCGCGCTGGTGGTGCCGCGCACGGAGAGGGTGGAGAGGCCCTGGTCTGTCGTCGCATCCTGGACGTCGTCGGGCTGCGCGAGCTCAGTCGTTTCGCAGGCGGCCATCAGCAGGGCGGCCGCGAGCCACAGACTTCGGAATGGAGTCATGGTGTTTCAATCGGGGTGTCGACGCACCGGACTGGAGGTCCGGGAATCGGTCATGTGAAGGACCCCGAAGCGCGAAGCGCAATCGACTGTCATGACACGGGAAAGTTGCCGTGAAATGGTTGGGATCGTCGGGTGTCATCGAAAGAAGGTGGCGGTCCTGTCCATGCGGTCACGCTGAGTTCTTGGAGAACGCGAAGCCCAAGGAAATCTGCGCGCGGTGCAAGGGCCGAAGGGCGGTCTGCACCCCGAGGGGTGGGCCTCCAGGCAAGCCTCGTGAGCGTGGCTGTGACAGGCTCGTGACGTCAGCAGAACGGTGCTGACACCCTGTGAGCTGGAGCTGCGCCAGTGAGCAGCAGTCCGGTGCTGGATTATTGGATGCCGTCGAGTTTCTTCGCTCCGATACCCACCGTGGCGGGGGCATTGCGTCGAGTGGCCGGCTCCAGAACACGCTGATACGACTCTCCGGCACCCCAAGGAAGCGAGATGCCAACGATGAAGACCGTCCAGTACAAGAGCCGCGGTGGCTACGAGGTCATCGAGATCGCCGACCGTGAGGTGCGCGCGCCCGGTCCCGGAGAAGTCCGAATCTCCGTCAAGGCCGCCGCCGTCAATCCAACCGACGTCCTGATGCGCGAGCTCGCCTACAACACGCTTCCACTGCCGTGGATCCCCGGCATGGACGCCGCGGGGGTTGTGGAGTCCGTCGGCGCGGGCGTCACGCGCGTGCGTGTCGGCGACCAGGTCATGGCGGTGGTCATGCCGGTTCGCCCCGACGGAGGCGCGCAGTCGGCGCAGATCGTCGTCCCGGAGGCGTCCGTCCTGGCCATTCCCGAGGGCGTGTCGGTCGCGGAGGCGTCAACGCTGCCGATGAACGGCCTCACCGCGACGCTGGGGCTCGAAAGCTCGGGACTCACGAAGGGACAGACCCTCGCCGTCAGCGGAGGCGCGGGGCTGCTCGCGCACTATACAATCGCGGTCGCCAAGCACCTGGGCCTCACGGTCATCGCAGACGCGAAGCCGTCGGAGTTCGAGCTCGTGCGCAGCTACGGCGCCGATTTCGTGGTCGAGCGCGGCCCCGGCTTCTGTGCGGCCATCCGTCAGCAATTCCCGTCCGGTGTCGACGGCCTCTACGACACGGCCCTGCTCCTCGCGACATCCTTTCCGGCCATCCGCGACGGGGGCGTCTACATTCCGGTCCGAGGCTGGGACGACACGCCGACGGAGCGAGGGATCCGCATCCTCCCGGTGATGGTCAGCCAGGCCATCGAGCGAACGGACATGCTGAAGGTCCTGCGCGGGCTCGTTGAGAGCGGCAAGATCAAGCTGCGCGTCACGCGGGAATACGCGCCCGAAGAAGTCGCCGAAGCCCAGCGTGCCCTGATGGCCGGCGGCCTCCGAGGCCGACCCGTCATCGTGTTCTGAATCCGCCACGGCCGCGTGTTGTATCGACCCGCGAACTCACGGCCCCGGCCGCGGAGGAGCTGCGTCAGCGCCGTGAAGAGACGAGAACACTGTCCGTGCTCGCCGCCCGTGACGACAGGACGGCGCGCCGCGACCTCGCCGTCCTGTACGTCGCATCCATGCTTCGCTGGCCGCGTTGCTCGAGGGCAGCCCCTGTCTTCACCCTTTCAAAGGTCGCTGGAGAGGACTCGCGTCCGAGCTCCTCGGGCCTCGGGCCGGCGCATGCCTCCCGGGGCCCTCGTCATTCCTGGTGCGGGAGGTGGCTCGGTCCAGCAGCGACGGCACAGGGGAGAGGGGACGCCTCATTGTTGCTGACTGTCACGGTCCGGCCGAGTATGCGGTCCTCAAGGTGACGCCCGAGTAGCCCGAGTACGCGTGGACGCCGATGTAGTAGGTGCCCGCCGCGGGTGCCGTCAACGTGCAGGTCTCGTTGTTGTCGGTGAGGTACGGACGACACTGGAAGGTCGTCGTTGTCGGGGCCGAGCCGTAGTTGACGTAGAGGTCCGCATCTCCCCGGCCGCCGCTGAGCGTGAACGTCACCGCCGACTGGCCCGTGGGGACGTCAACCGTCCAGTAATTGAAGTGGCTGACGAAGCTGTCGGCGATGTCGAAGAGCGGGTCCCAGGGCGGCGGGGGCGGGGGCGGCGGCGGGAACTTGAAGGGGAATGGCCAGGGAAAGAGCGGGCAAAGGGGTGGGGGGTCGTCGTAGGTACCCGTCAGGCTGACCCCCGAGAAGCTCGACGCGCCGTTGAGGCTGACGTGATACCTGCCTGCCTGTGGCAACGTGAACGTGCAGATCTCGTTGTCGCCGCCGCGACTTGCTCGACAGTCATGGACGGTCGTCGTCGGCTGCTCGCCGAACCTGACGTAGAGGTCCACGTCACCCACGCCGTCGCCGACCTTGAAGGTCACATGGGGCTTGCCAGCGGGGACGTCGAGACTCCAGTGCTGGACGGAGCCCGCGCTACCCGAAAGGTTCATCAGGGACAGCCAGGGTTGAGGGAAGACGCCCGGGTAGAGTGCGTTCAACGCCGTGACATCGCTCTTCGTCCACTCACCTGTCGTGGTCGTCGGGGTGCAGGTGTTCATGATGGAGCCACCCACCGTGGCGGTGCTCGGCGTGCCAGGGATGAGGATGGCGCCCACGCCGCCTCCCCCTTCGTTGCCGCCAGAGCCGCAACTGATGGACTGGTTGTAGTAATCCGCGTGACGCAGGCCAATGCTATGGCCGAGCTCGTGGGTGATGATGTGTTCGTTCACGTCCACGCTGGAGGTGCTCAGTCCGGTGCCGATGTTGATGATGTTGTAGGGGATGCCGCCGGACGGGAAGCCCCCGGAGCCGCCCGTGCCCGACGCGGTGCCCATGGTGATGTTGGCGTTGCATCCGGTGGTGGGGCCACGCGCCATGGAGAAGGCGAGGCCCAGTCGGTTGTAGTTCTGGATGGCCAGGTCGAGGCCCTGGCTCAGCCGGGTGTAGCTGTTGAACGTCGAGGTGGGGTTGATGCAGATCTTCTTCACGGACGTGCTGATGAGGTTGGTCGTGCGGTACTGCTCCTGTCCCCCCTTGTCCGTCTGGAGCATCTCGCGGGAGGCCTGGAGGCTCACCGCGGCGTCACCGCCGACATAGACGACGCCATCGACGACTTCGATGTCGCTGGCCGGGAACCCTGCCTCCACGAGATTGTCGATGACCTCCTGTGCTTCATCTGAAGCTGTTGGCTGCTCACTACAACCGAGCATCCCTGCGCTACAGAGCAACGTGAGTACGGCGATCCTTGGTGTCATGCGGCTGTCTCCTGAAGGCCGGCGCAGGGGCGAGGGGTCTACATGACCTTGCGTCAGCACTGCTCACGCGAGGAACGGCAACCGCTGATTGTGATTGAGCGCCGGGGCTCTGGGTAGTCCCTGAAATTAGGGAGGTGTGCGCGGATGCGGACGTCGTGGCCACCTTTGCTTCTTCGAGAAGGGTCAGAGGCGGATGGGCGACGGGAAGCGCCCACGCGTCTACGACCTCCCGGGCGAGCTTGTGAACGCCCCCATGGAGAAGCACGGCGATCGGCGGGCAGAAGTTCGGTAACCTCGCAGGCTAGGAGTGCTCCTGGTCATGATGGCCCTCACCGAAGGACGTGGCCCCGTGGATGAGGCAACGCTTTCTGTGTCCCCTCCCGCCGAAGTTCCGAGCGCAATCGTCGAGTTGGCGAAGGTGGGACGGACGAAGAGCGGCCTGGCCGAGGAGTTCCACGTCACTGACACGTAACCGTCCGGCGAGCGACGTGGCGGGAGGCATTGCCGGGGTAGCAGTCGTGGTGGACCCTGGCCTGAATGTCGAAGCCGGTTGAGAAGCAGGAGTGGTTCCAGGTCGCCGAGGCGTTCGAGGCGAGCGGCCTGACGCAGAAGGAGTTCTCCGCGCAGCGAGGGCTGAGGCTGAGCACGCTGCAGTCGTGGGTGTACCGGCGCCGTCGTCAACGCCCTCAGAAGGCCCCTGCGGTGCGCCTGCTGCCGGTAGCAGTCTCAGCCGTCGCACCGCAGAGCCCAGCCCTGCTCGAGGTGGTGCTGGCCAGCGGAGCCAAGGTGCGGTTCCCCGCGAGCGCCGACGTCGACTACGTCGCTCGGCTCGTCACCGCGCTGGGCAGGTGAGACGTGTTCACGCTTCCCTCGTCCGTGCGCGTGGTGCTGGCCACCGAGGCGGTGGACCTGCGCAAGTCGATTGATGGACTCATGGCGCTGGTGAAGTCCGCCTGGGGCGAGGACGTCTACTCCGGCCATCTCTTCGCCTTCGTCTCGAGGCGGGGCGACCGAATCAAGGTACTGACGTGGAGTCGAGGCGGCTTCGTATTGCTGTACAAGCGACTGGAGACGGGCCGCTTCCGGCTGCCCAAGGTGGACGCGGACGCGAGCGCGGTGCACCTGGACGCGACGCAGTTGGCGATGCTGCTGGACGGTATGGACGTCACCGAAGTCAAACGCTCGCCCGCCTGGACACCATCCGGGCGCACGTCCTCGTAGCGTGAGGACGTACCGGGGTGCGGCGAGGTGTTGGCACCAGGTGCCACGCGAGCTGCCCCAAGACCACTTCTGCCCCTGGCGGGAGGAAGCCGAAGAGCTTCGCGAGCGGATGACCTCGCTGGAGGCGAAGATGGCGGCGCTGGAGCGGCGAGTCTTCGGCCGCAGGACTTCAGAAGCTGCCTCCGGTGTCCACGGAGCTCAAGCCGTCGTCCCCCAGTCCGGAAGACGAAGCCGCCCGAGCTGCGAGCGCCCTGCGGACGCGACGCGAGCGAGCGGCACGCAAGGCCGCCGGGGCCGTCGAGCGCGCAGTCTTGCATGCGGTGCCCGCCGAGGAGCGGCGCTGCCCGGCATGCGGTGGCGAGGCGCTCAAGCCCCTGGGCGAGGGGAGACGGACGGTGGTGTACGAGTACGTGCCGGCCTTCTTCGAGAAGCAGGTGCACGTGCAGGAAGTCCTGGCGTGCGCCTGCGGCCGAGGTGTCGTCACCGCGCCCGCGCCGCCCAAGGTGGTGGACAAGGGCGAGTACGGCCCGGGCCTGCTGGCGCACGTGGTCGTCTCCAAGTGCGCGGACGCCATGCCCCTGCACCGGCTGGCCCAGCGGATGGAGCGCGGGGGCGTGCCCATGAGCCGCAGCACGCTGACGGACCTCTTCCACCAGTCCGCCCAGGCGCTGCTGCCGCTGTCCTCCCACCTCCTGCAGTGCATCGCCTCGGCCGAGGTGGTGTGGGCGGACGAGACGCCTCTGCGGGTGCTGGACGTGAAGAAGACGCGCCGGGGCTACCTCTGGACGTTTCTCACCCAGACGCCCCAGGGCGAGTGGCTCATCGGCTACCGGTTCAGCCTGGGCCGGGCGGGCAAGACGCCCAAGGACGTGCTGGGCGGCACCACGGGCGCGCTCGTGGTGGACGGGTACACCGGCTACAACGCGGT
>NZ_FOIB01000019.1 GCF_900111765.1 Myxococcus fulvus | reverse complement strand
TCGCGCTCCGTCCCGTCCCTCGGCGGCCCCAGGATGCCCATCTGGTAGGACCACGCCTTGGTGTGCACGCGGGCGGATTCCAGGTTCGGGTTCAGCCGCGCCGGCCACGGCACGTAGAACTCAGGGAGCTGGAATGGTTGCTGCTGACGCGCCTTGGACATCTTCACCCTTTCATCGAACCCGAATCATTTGCAACGGCGGTGCCGGGATGAATCAAGCCGCCTCCCGTGTGATTCAAGGCGGATGAAACAGCCCGGCTCGCGCGTCTGACACGTCAGTCGCCACCGGGGACGTGTCAAAGGAGCGCATGACACGTCCGCGGCGGCGTCAGACGTTCGTGCCGGTCGCGGCGGCGGCATCCTCGGCGGGGAGGCTTGCCAGCAGCTCGCGGGCCTTCTCCACCTTCACGTGGCCCGCCTTCACCAGCAGGTTGGCGATCTTCTCCACCCAGTCGCCGCGCGCGCCCGCCGTCACCGCCACGCAGCGCGCGTGCATCGCCATGTGACCCTTCTGGATGCCCACGCTGCCCAGCGCCCGGAGCGCCGCGAAGTTCTGCGCCAGCCCCACCGCCGCGAACACCATGGCCAGCTCGCGCACCGAGGGGGTCTGCATCAGCTTGAGCGCCATCTGCACGCCGGGGTGCACCTTGATGGGGCCGCCCACCACGCCCAGCGCCATGGGCAGCTCGATGCGGCCCACCAGGTGTCCCTCCTCCAGGTACCAGGTGGAGAGCGGCCGGTACTGCCCGCTGCGACAGGCGAACGCGTGTGCGCCCGCTTCGATGGCGCGCCAGTCCTGGCCCGTGGCGATGGCCACCGCGTCGATGCCGTTCATCACGCCCTTGTTGTGCGTGGCCGCGCGGTACGGGTCGGCCTCCGCGAAGCGGCTGGCCTGGGTGATGCCCTCGGCGATGATTTCGCCCGGCATCTCGAAGTCCGCCAGGAGCGGCACGGGGATGCGGCAGATGGCGCGCGCCAGCCGCCGGTCCGCCAGATTGGAGAGGATGCGCAGGTACACCTTGCCGCCGGTGAGCTGCTCGATGAGCGGCGCCACGCCCTCCGCCATGGTGTTGATGAGGTTGGCCCCCATCGCCTCCTGCGTGTCGATGAGGAGGTGGACGATGAGCAGTGGCTCTCCGCACGGGCCCTCGGGGGCTGGCAGCACCCGCACCTCCACGTCCTTGGCCCCGCCGCCCCGCGCCACCATGGCCGGGTGGAAGCTGTTGGCCAGCGCGAGGAGCTGCTCCTTGTTCGCCAGGATGTGCTCGGTGGCCACCTTCGGGTCGCCGTAGCGCGACACCTGTATCTGGCCAATCATCAGCGATGCGTCCGCCTCGGCGGTGAAGCCACCGGACTCGCGGACGATCTTGGCGGCGAAGGACACGGCGGCCACCACGGACGGCTCCTCCACCGCCATGGGCACCAGGTGGTCGCGCCCGTTGACCTGGAGGTTGAGCCCCAGGCCCAGCGGCAGGCTGAACGTCCCCACCGCGTTCTCGATCATCTGGTTCGCCAGGACCGGCGGGAGCGCTTCCGAGCCCAGCAGCTGCCGCAGGTCCTCGGGCTGTAGCCGCAACATGCGAGAGAGGTGCGCGTGACGCTCCTCCATCGGCAGCTTGTGGAACCTCGGGAGCCGGGAGGTCACGGTGTCGGACATGTTGTTCCTTCGGTGCAGAACCTGGAGCGGGCCTCCTTGCAACGGTGGCGCCATGAAGCGCCGGGCCACATCTCGCATGGTTCAAGGAGGATGAGACAGCCAGGCTCCTCTGTTGACGCGTCAACCCTGGTGGCTGACACGTCAAGACACCGAATCACAGACACACCCGCCCCACGCGGGAGTGTCGGGGCAGGCTCAGCCCTGCTCGTCGGGCCCTGCCTCATCCCGACCCAGGCCACCGAGTCCCAGCCCCGCCCCCAGCCCCAGTCCGGAGCCACCCGCGGCGCCGCCCATTCCACCTCCGCCTCCGCTTCCACCCCGGCCGCTCCCGCCGTCCTTGCCTCCGCATCCGCCCTTGCCTCCACTGGAGACGGTCCGCAGCGGGCCTTGCTCTGGGATTCCCAGCGACGGCGGGATGGGCTCCAGGTCCAGGTCCAGGGCCTGACGGATGAACCCGCGCAGCGACACCACCAGCTCGAGCGTCCGCACCGGCATGCCGGCGACCATGTCGCGCGCGGCCCTCGCGGCCAATGACACCTGCTCTGCGGTCCCCAGCAGGAGCACGTCCGACAGTGCCGCCTCCACGGCATCGCGGATGCGCCGGCGTCGCTCGGAGGCCGAGTCAACAACTTTCCTGACACAGGGGGCTCAACCTGAGGCTGGTCCTAGCCTGCGACCAACCCAGCCTTGACTTTCGTCAGGAGCTGTAAACCCGTGGTAGACTACACTTCCAATGAACTCCTCAAGGATCTTTGTCGATGAAGGACAAGAGGCTCTCGACCGGAACCTTTCCAATCTCTGCCGCTCCGTCCGATGGGGGCATGAACTCCTGAATCGGGCTCGCACCTCCAACTTCGAGGCAACCCACGTACAACCACTTCATCCAAACAAGGATCGGTATTGGGCACTGCGACTTAAGACACCTCAGCATCTACAGGATGGGCTGGGCCTTGCCCCTGAAGTTCTCGTGGTTGTCGTTCCAGGCGAAGTGCAAGCTCGAGATCTTTCGGCAGCATTCCAGGTGATCCAACACGACACCAAGCAACGGCTCGACCCAGACTTAATAGTCGTCGCATCTGACTGGCAAAACCTTGAGAGTCGACTGGAGCAAATTCCCGCAGCACGCGAACGCTGCATTGCGTGGCAATTCGAAAATCAAACAGGACCAACCGATCGAGACGCAACGGGACTGTCCCAGGTCTTGGGCGCCAGATTAGCAACTCATGATATTTTCGATGAGCGAGACCCAGTTCGCGGCCGACACGTCATTGGCCGCCGCGACGAGATTCGTGCGCTTACCCGTCAGGTCATTGAAGGAAAGTCTGTTGGGCTTTTTGGGCTTCGTAAAGTCGGGAAGACAACTCTCATACGAAAAGTCACAGACGACCTAGACCCACACAGTATTGACACAACACCCCTCGAAAACCAGATCAACAACAACCATTCGCGAGCCCTTGTCTTCTTCACTGACACCCAGGACATAACCGAAATGTCACTGGAGCGCGTGCTTGCCCTCCTTTGTCGTAAGCTATGCAGGCGTCTAAGTCTCGAAGGGATTTCCGTCAGTGCGCCTCAACACCCAAGCATGAAGAACTTCGAAAGGATTCTCGACAAAGCCCTCGGCACTACCAATCTCCCTCTTTGTCTAGTAATTGACGAATACGACTATCTTTACGAACCAGTGCCTATCCGAGGACTATCCATCTTGTTGCGCCTTCTTCGAGCCAAGGCACAGGAGACACGACGCCTCGCGCTCGTAATTGCAGGGCGAGATCCCGGGCTGTTCCAAGCTCCTAAGCTCGAAGGAATGCCCAACCCAGTGATGGGGTGGTTCCAGGAAACATGGATCGGCCCTTTCGACAAGGATTCTGCCAACGAGGCGCTGAAGAAACTCGGTCGACGAGTGGGTCTCGATGTAGGTCCGGAGACATTAAATACTGCTTTTGAATGGACACGGGGCCATCCGATGCTGCACCGCCAATTCGGGTCAGCATTGTGGCATCTTCTAAGGAAAGGACGAAGGACCATTGAGCGGCCTGCTACCGATGCACATCTCGAAGAGGCCAAGCGAGTCTTTCGCGAGAAAGAGGCGGCACGCGTTATCTGCCAGGAAATTTCTGCACTTCTGTCTGAACGCTACCAAGATGCATTCGACTTACTCTCCTACCTGGCCGAAAATTCGCCCGATATGGCCTCCCAGTTCTTCGACTGGCATGGAGGGTACGAAGGAGAGTCTTCACTCATACTACGTCGCTTCGGCTTGGTGAGTGGCACGCAACAGGAACCAGAGATACCACAACTTCTGCGGTGGTATCTAAAGAGCAGGAGGGCCTGAATGTCGAACGACTCGAATCCGTACCGCTGGGACATACACGCGATCTCTCAAGATGTAGAAGTTATTCGCGAGCAGCAATTAGAGTCAGTTGCTCGACTTCTCCGGCGTGGCAGTGGAGTGGTTCTGCTAGGCGGACGAGGAATGGGCAAGAGCGTCTTCCTCCGACAGCTCATGCGAACCCTCAAGTCCACTCCCAGTCTTGTCGTCAAGATATTGTCCCCCCCAGTGGACCGCTCGCTTCCGGGAGCACTTGCCAATCTGGCAGGGGTTCTAAACATCGACATCAAGGGACACCCTCCTTCTGCACAAGAAATTCTTGAACGGTTCTTCGAACGCGAGAAGCACATTCAGAGTATCGTCCTGCTTTTTGACGAGCTGGACCAATATGCAATGGGCGAGGGTGACATAGCCGGCGCGCTAGGCCGCATCTGGTTCGACCACTTGGAAGCGGCACGCAAGAATACGGGAAGGCTCGGCCTTCTAGCGGCAGGCAATCTTGGCATGTACCTGCTCCGCCACTCGTACAGTTCAAGCTTTCTTTCGCGGGCAAGCGTCGAGAAGCTTCTTCCATTCTCTGAAGACGAACTGACTCAACTCGCTACGCCCGTCGTCCGCCGAAACCACCTAGTCGACAGCAATGTGCTCGACGCCATTAGGCTAGTCTCCGGAAGTAACCCCGCGCTTGCGACTTATGCATTAGAGCAACTCTGGAGCGCAACTGCCCCCACTCCGACCGAGGTAACAAACATCTACTCTGGTTTCCAACGCAAGCACCCTGAGTTCATTCGTTCGTCACTCAAGGCATTGACGGCCGACGAACTATCAGGAATTCCCTTTCGCGTATTGGAGCTGATTCGAAAATCCGACGGCGCAGTCCCTCGCAAAACCCTCCTTCAGGTCGCCAATATTCAACCTAGCTCTAAATTCGATCTCGAAGACACATTGACACTTTTGCAGTCTGCAGGCCTCATCCATTTTGGAGGAATGGTCACTGACGACCCAGTCTACGTTCGACCGGTCGCAAGCCTACTCAACTTGGCGAACACCTCGCATTTCAAACAGGATGTCGAAAAAGGCTTGGCGGAAGATTTGGAAGAACTTCTTCAGCGTATGCATGCCATGGGGGTAGATCTCCTTCAGGCATCCCGCCAGATACTGCCTGAGGCCGTATACTCAGCCTTTCTAACGCTGGGACTTAGACTCAAAGGCTGGGAAGCTGAGCGCGAAGCCCAGAACGGAGCGGGGCGCACAGACATCAAGGTCAAGCGCCCAGGCGAAGCCTCTCTATGCATTGTCGAAGTGAAAATCTGGGGCCGCAACGACTACAAGTCAATTCACGATCAAGTGTGCGCCTATTGGTCATCTAATGTCACAGCAGGGTTCGCCATCATGCTGACGGAGAAAGAATTGCTAAACTGGGAGAACGAATATCTGGTTGAATGCTTAGCTCTTCCCAACGCTTCCATTAAACACGGCCAAGCCACACCCCCAGTGCGCGCTCACTTCATCGCCGAGTCAAAAACGCCCGATACCGCCCCGGCCCGCGTACACCACTTTCTCTTGCGCATCCCTCGGAGATCCTGAATCACGACCGGTGTCCCATGTCCCTATGTCACCTCCACGCATGACGGCGCTATGCGAAGCTGTACTGGCTGTCGGGGAGTCAAGGCGTGTTATCGGACGCACAAGCTCGCCTCAAACCCCACCACCGACCGCTTCCACTCATCCAGATTGGGGCGCCTTATGCCGGAGTGAACCGGCGAATCTACCTTGGCTCAGGGCGCCTGTCGTCGGTCGATTTCACTTCACGGGACAGACCGGGACCGCCTTCCGCAGTCGCTCGTAGTCAGCGGGAGGCTCCAGTCCTTGGAGAAGGGATAGGAAGGGCTCATCGGGGTGCTGCTGTTCGGTCGAGCCGGGCCGCGATGCCCGCCACGGTGGGATGCTGGTACAGCTCACGCAGGCCGAGGTCCTGGCCCATCTCGCTCCGGATGCGGGCCGCGACTTCGACGAGCAGCAAGGAGTGGCCGCCGCGCAGGAAGAAGTCGTCGTCCGGAGCGACCGAGGCGACCTTCAGCACGTCCGCGAAGATGCGGCTGAGCTGTTGCTCTCTTGCCCCAGGCGGCGCGCGCGGAAGCGAGGCCCGTGCCTCGGGAGTCGCCGTCCGCAAGACGTCCTCGTAGGCCACGAGCAGCCCTTCGATGAACACCGGGTCGAAGAGGCTCTCATCGAACTCGGCCCACACGGTGAATGCGCCGTCGGCGCGCTCCTCCACTCGAATGGTGAGCTCGAACTTCGCGGAGGGGAGGTCGAGCAGGAGCTCCGTCACCTCGCAGCCGTGCAAGGACAGTGCGCCCGCCGTGCCCGCCGGATGGTGGGCGAAGTTGACCTGGACGACGGGAGAGCGCGTCGGGTCCCTGGGCGGAGCCAGGTCCGCGACGAGCTGCTCGAAGGGCAGGTCCTTGTGCGCGTAGGCCGCCGCCGTGGCCGCCGACACCCGGGTGAGCAGCGCGCGGAAGTCGGGGTCGCCGCGCAGGTCCACCTGGAGCACCACCGTGTCGACGAAGAACCCGAGCACCCGCTCGACCTCGGACAGGTCCCGGTTCGCCACGGCCAATCCCAGCAGCACCTGCTCGCGTCCCGCGCGGTGCCCGAGCACCACTCCGCAGGCCGAGGCCAGCACCGTGAACACCGTCTGACGCTCGGTGCTCGCGAGGGCACGCACGCGGTCGGCGACAGCGGCGGGCAGCACCCGGTGCAGGCGTCGTCCCTTCCCCAGCGCGGGGCGCGGAGGGACGAGGTCCAGGAACAGGGGGACACCCGACAGCTGCTCCCTCCACCAACGCGACAGCGACTCGCGTCGCTCGGCGGTGAGCTGCTCGCGCTGCCATGCGGCCCAGTCCACGTACTGCACGGGCAGCTCGGGCAGGACGGTGGGCTCGCCCAGGAGCGCCGCGCGGTATGCGATGGCCAGCTCCTCGGTGAACACCTGGAGCGAGGTTCCGTCCGCCGCCAGCAGGTGCGCGGCCAAGACGAGCACGTGCGTCCGGGGGGCCAGCCGAATCACGGTGAGCCGCAACAAGGGACCGTGCTCCAGGTCGAACGGATGGAGCGCCTCCTCGTGCGCGTGTCGCAGGGCCTCGGCCTCGGTCGCGACCTCCAGGAAGCGCACTTGCGCGTGCCCTTCCGCGGACACGTGCTGCTGAGTCCCCAGCGGGAAGACGGTGCGCAGCGGCTCATGCCGGGCCACCAGCGCGTCCAGGGCCTCCCGCAGGGCGCGCGCATCCAAGGCCCCCGTCACACGGTGGCAGCGAACGGTGGCGTGGGCCGCGCCGGTGGGGTCCATCCGGTGCAGGAAGCACAGCCGCTGCTGGGCGAACGACATCGGGAACGTGGTCGTCATCCGCGTGGCAGCCTCTTGATGAGCGGCTTCACGACCGGGGCCTCGGCGAGCGCGTGGGCCAGCTGCGCGATGGTCGGCCCGATGAGAATCGTGGCGAGCCCGACTTCCCGTCCCATCATCCGGCTCAGCCGCGAGGCCAGCCGCATCGCCTGCAGCGAATGCATGCCGAGCGCGAGCAGGCTCTCCTGGACATCCACCTGGCTCACGCCCAGGAGCTCGGAGACCACCGCCGCGACACGTGCCTCGGCCTCGGTCCTCGGCGCCGTGTAGGGCGCGTCCGGGCGCCGCTCCGTCGTGGGCAGCCACGAGGGGTCCACCTTCCCATTCGGCGACAGCGGCCAGGACTCCAGGACGATGACCTCCGAAGGCACCAGATGCGCCGGCACCCTGCGCGCCAGGTCCTCGCGCACGGCCTGCGCCGACACCTGGCTCGCCGACCTGGCCACGACATAGCCCACGAGGCGAGGCTCCCCGCCCCGCGAGTCGACCCGCGCGAGCGCATCCACCACGCCGGGATGCACGGCCAGGGCGGCACGCACCTCGGCCAGCTCCACCCGGACGTTTCGGACCTTCACCTGCTCATCACGGCGGCCCAGGAACTCGATGACACCTCCGGGCAGCCACCGGGCCAGGTCTCCACTGCGATAGAGCCGCGCACCCGGCTGCGTGCCGAAAGGGTCCGGTACGAATCGCTCGGCCGTGAGACCCGGCTGGTCGCGGTAGCCTCTCGCGACCCCGGCCCCACCGATGCAGAGCTCTCCCACTGCGCCCGGCGGAGCCACCTGCCCGTGCGCGTCGAGCACCACGAGGTGCGCATTGAACAGCGGTCGTCCAATGGGCACCTGGGTGGCCTCGGCGTCGACTCCGTCGTCCAGCCTGTGTCCGCTGACCATGACGGTGGTCTCCGTGGGGCCGTAGCCGTTCGTCACCTTCGTGAAGCCCTCTCGCTGGAGCGCGCGGAACGCCTCCACGGGGAAGACATCTCCGCCCACCACCAGGCGGTCCAGGGCGGCGAAGGCCGATGGTGCGTCAGCCGCCACCCGGCTCAGCACCACGGGCGGCATCGCCGCATGGGTGATTCGCTGCTCGACGAGACAGCGCGCCACGCCCGGCACGTCCCAGCCCGGCGGCAGGAAGTGGACGGCCGCGCCGTTGAGCAGCGCGCCCCAGACCTCCAGCACCGACATGTCGAAGGTCACCGACGCCATCACCAGCATCGTCTTGCCGGGTCCCAGGTCCTCGGCCAGGGCCGTCCGGTACAACGAGGACACGACCGAGTGATGCTCGATTTGAACGCCCTTGGGTCTACCCGTCGACCCGGAGGTGTAGAGCACGTAGGCGAGGTCCGAAGGGCTCCCCTCCGGAAGCGGCCCGGATGACGCCGGCGGCAGCGACTCCAGCACGACGGTGGGCAGACCGCTGAGCCGACCCTCCAGCGCCGCCGTGGTGACGAGGACGCGGGCCCCGGCCTCCTGCATGAGCGGCTCCAGCCAGGCCGGGGGAGCACCTGGGTCGAGCGACAGGAAGGCCGCCCCCGCCATGAGGACTCCCAGCTGGGCCACGACCAACTCCGTCGAGCGGGGGATGCACACCGCCACGAGCGCCCCACGGCCGACGCCCAAGTCACACAGGTGATGTGCCAGGTGCTCCGCCCGACGCTTCAGCTCGGCGTAGGTCAGCACGTGGTCGCCGGACCTCACCGCGGGGGCGTCGGGCGTGCGGCGGGTCCAATGGGCGAACACGTCATGCACCCGGTACGCCGGAGCCTCCTGGTGAGCCCCCACGCTGACGAGCGCGCGCCGGTCCGCGTCGCTCAGCAGCGACAGCCTGGACACGCGGGTGTCCGGCGCGTCGACGATGGAGCGCAGCAGCTGCTGATACGCGGACAGCATGCCGGTGATGAAGAAGTCCTCGAAGAGGTCGGAGTCGAACTCCCACGAGAGCAGGATGCCGCTCAGGCGAGCGCGGGGACTGGAGCGCACGGGCGCCTCCGAGCGCGGAATGCGCACCACGTCCCCGGCCAGCCGCTGGATGTGCCCCGGCTCGGCGTAGAGCGGCACCGCGACGACGGCCAGCTCGAACTTGGCCGAGCCGTTGCCCAGCCCCTCCACGAAGGAGACGTCGAGCGGTGACGCGTCGAGCGTGCCCACCGACGAGTCGTGGAAGCTGAACATCGTCTGTATCAACGGATTGAAGCCACCCTGATGCCGCGCGGGCGACTGCGCGAAGATCTGCTCGTAGGGCAGCTCCTGGTGGTCATAGACCTCCAGCGTGGTGCGCCGCACCCGCGCCAGGAGTTCCTCGAACGAGGGGTCCCCTTCCAGCCGGCCCCGCAGGACGACGGTGTTGACGAACATGCCCAGCAGGCCCTCGGTGTCCTGCCAGCGCCGGTTGGCGACCCCGGAGCCGACGAGCACATCCTGGGAGCCGGTGTACCGGTGCAGCAGGACGAAGAACGCGGAGAGCAACGTGGTGAAGAGGGACGCGTCGTGGCGGTCCGCCAGGGCCTGGAGGCGCCGCGCGAGCTCGCCATCCAGCTCCACCCGGGGCGCCACCCCACGAAACCGTCTCCCATGAGGAGCCACGCGGCGGGGGAGCTGGAGCTGGGTCTGCGCGCCCTCCAACTCCCGGCGCCAGAAGCGGCGCTGCGCCTCGGCGGCCTCGGTCCCCACCCACTCGCGCTGCCAGCGCGCGTAATCGTAGTACTGCACCGCCAGCGCGGGGCGCCGCACCTGGCCGTGGCGGACATGTTCGGCGTAGCCGTTGAGCAGCTCGCGCACGAAGACGTTGAAGGACCAACCGTCGTGCACGATGTGGTGCTCGACGTGCACGAACAGGTGCTCCCGCGCGCTCAGTCGCAGCAGCCGCCAGCGGAAGGGCCGGCCCTCGGCGAGCACGAACGGGGCCTGGACCACGTCGCGGACGGCCTCCGCCACCCGGGTGTCCAGCAGCGCTTCGTCCACGCCGCTGAAGTCCTGGACGGGGAGCTCCACCTCCCACGGGTCCTCCAGCTCACACCGCAGCTCGCCATCCACCTCGGGGAAGCGCGAGCGCATCACGTCGTGGCGACGCACGATGTCGGTGAGGCTCGCCTGCAGCGCGGCGAAGTCCAGCGCGCCCTCGAGGCGGAACACCGCCTGCGTGTGGTAGGCGCGCGCATCCGGGTTGAGCTTGTGCATCAGCCACACCCGCTCCTGGCCGAACGACGGCGTGAGCGCCACTCCCTCGGCGCCGCGTCGAGGGCCCAGGTCCCCCCCACCTTGCGCCGCCTGCAAGCGCGCCGCGAGCCGGGCCACCGTGGGCGTCTGGAGCACCTCGCTCAGCTCCAGCTGCGCGCCCAGCACGCGCCGCACCCGGGCCACGAGCTGGGTGGCGAACAGCGAGTGCCCTCCCAGCTCGAACAGGTTGTCATCGCGCCCCACCCGCTCCATTCCCAGCAGCGCCGCGGCGATGGTCGCCAGCGCCACTTCGCCAGGAGACTCCGGTGGCTGGTAGTCCGTCCGCTCCGCGCGAGGGGGCCGGGGAAGCCGCGCCCGGTCCACCTTGCCGCTGGTGTTCAGGGGCCAGTCCTCCACCACGACCACGACATCGGGCACCAGGTAGCCGGGCAGCCGGCGCCGAAGCTCCGCGCGCACCGCGTCGCCGGACAGCGCCGCTCCGGTGTCGGGCATCACGTAGCCCAGCAGCCGCTCCCGCGTGTCGTCGATGAGGGCGACCGCGTCGCGCACGTCCGGCAGCGAGGCCAGCGCCGCCTCCACCTGGCCCAGCTCGATGCGCGCGCCGCGAATCTTCACCTGGTCGTCGCGCCGCCCCAGGAACTCCAGCGTGCCGTCCGGCAACCACCGCCCCCAATCGCCGCTGCGGTACAGCCGCCCTCCCGGCACCGGGCCGAACGCATCCGGGATGAACCGCTCGGCCGTCAGCTCGGGCCGCCCCAGATACCCCCGCCCCACCCCTTCCCCGCCGATGCACAGCTCACCCGCCACGCCGTCGGGTACGAGGCGCAGGTGCTCATCCAGGATGACCACGTGGTCATTGGACAGGGGCCGGCCGATGGGCACGCGCTCTGCTTCCACGGCGGGCACGGCATGGAGCGTGCTGGCCACCGTGACCTCCGTCGGGCCATAGCCGTTGACGAAGCGGTGGTGCGCGCCCCACTGCCGGGCCGTCTCCGGAAGGCACACGTCCCCGGTGCTCATCACCACCTGGAGGTCGGGGAAGCCGCCCGGCTGCAGCGTGCGAAGGACGGTCGCGGGCAGCACCGCGTGGGTGATGCGCCGGTCCACCATCACCTGGGCCAGCGGCGCTCCGGAGAGCGGCGAGGCATCCAGCGTCTCCAGCCGACCTCCGTTGGGCAGCGCCATCAGCAAATCGAACAGCGAGGCATCGAACGACGGGTGGAAGAACTGCAGCACCCGCGTGTCCGGTCCCAACGCGCCCAGGAAGTCCCGCTGCGCATGCAGGAGGTTGGCGACGCCGCGATGCTCGGTCATCACCAGCTTGGGCTCGCCCGTCGAACCCGAGGTGCAGATGATGTACGCGAGGTCCTCCGGGACGAGCACCGTGTCCTCCACGGTCCCCACGCCCACGTCGGCCCCCGACTCCAGGAAGGGCACTCCTGGCACCTGGCTCTCGGGCGCGCCCACCACGAGCGCCGCGCCGACCCTGCGGACGATGTCCTCGCGCCACGCCTGGGGATGGGACGGCGCCAGGGGCAGATAGGCCGCGCCCGCGCGCCAGACGGCGAGGACGAGCTCGACGAAGGCCGGGCCCCGCTCCAGCACCACCGCGACCACGTCTCCACGCCCGAGGCCCCGGGCTCGCAGGCTGGCGGCCAGGGCACGCGTCCGCGCCTCCAGCCGCGCGTAGGTGACTTCAGCAGCACCGGCCGAGAGCGCGACACGGTCGGAATGCCGCCGGCACTGCTCGGCGATGACGTCCACCACCGAGCGCCACGGTCCATGGTCGACCCTTCCACCTCGCACCCGGGCCGCCTGCGCCGCGCCGTCCAGCGCCCCGCGCACCTCTTCTGGGGTGTGGCCCTCGAGCGCCCAGGGACTCTCCAGACGGAGGCTCGAGAGGAGACGTTCGTACTCGGTTCCTGTCACCAGGGCGGACGGGGGCTTGGCGGGCAAGGGGGCTCCTGAAGGCAATGACACACATGGCGTTCGCCGAGCGGAGAGAGGGGCCGACGCGGCTCGCGGCCCGGACCTTTAACACGCGGAAATCCACTGCGACACCCGGGTCTGATACAAGGCGCGAGGAACGCGTACCCGCAGGAGTAGGAGTGCACCGTGGCCTCGAACAACCTCGCTCGTCCAGGTGGACCTGGGCTGTCGCTCTTCGCCGTGGGCGATGTCTTCGTGGACCGCGACGACCCGGAAACGGCCTTCTCCTCCGCCCGCGACGTCCTGCGCGAGGGTGACGTCCTCTTCGGCAACTGCGAGGGCGTCTTCAGCGACGAAATCCACCGGGCTCCCAGCGCCGGCTCGGCCGTCACCGCGCCCGCGGCGAACGCCGCCCCCCTGGCCCGGGCGGGCTTCGACATCATGTCATTGGCGAACAATCACAGTCTCGACGGGGGACACGCCGCGCTCCTGTCCATGCGCGGGACGCTGGCAGGGCTGGGCATCACCACGGTGGGCGCGGGCGCGAATCTCGCGGAGGCCACCGCGCCCGTGATTCTCGAGCGCAATGGCATACGGCTGGCCTTCCTGGCCTTCAGCTCCGTGTTCCCCTACGGCTACGAGGCGCGCCCGGCCATCCCGGGGCTCGCGCCCTTCCGTGCACACACCCGATACACGCCCGTGGAGCTGACCTCCTGGAGTCCGGGCATGGCTCCCGTGGTGACCACCGAGCCGCTGGTCGAGGACCAGAAGGTGTTCATCCGCAGCGTCACCGAGGCCCGCGCGAAGGCGGACATCGTCTTCGTCAGCTTCCACTGGGGTGACGCCACCGTTCCGTACTCGCTGACCGACCATGAACGACGGACGGCCAGGCTCGCCATCGACCACGGGGCGGACATCGTCGTGGGGCATCATCACCACATGCTCCGCGGGGTCGAGTTCCATGCCGGCAAGCCCATCTTCTATGGCCTGGGCCACTACCTGTTCGACCTGCCGAACCTCCCCGAGCGCCTCGCGAAGGATGGGTATCTGGGCGTGGGGAGGCCCGAGGAGATGGCGGCCTGGGCCCGCAGGTTCGGCGAGTACATGATTCGCCCGCGGGAAGGCTACCCGCGGCTGCCCTTCCACCCGGATTCGAGGATGACGGGCGCGGCGGTGTTCCACATCACGCCGGACCGGCGCATCCGCGCCGGATTCCTTCCCGCCATCATCAATCCCGCGAACGAGCCCATCCACGTGCCCGCGGACAGCGACGAAGGCAGGCGGGTGGTGGCCTATCTCGAGCGCTGCTGCGCGGCCGAACAGCTCCCGACGCGGCTCATCGCGCCTCGCCCTGACTCCGGATTGCCCACGACGTGCATCGAGTTCGTCTCGACCGACTGAACGCCAACACGTCTGCGCATGCGGTCCCCGTACCGTGCGGCCAGGCCAGGCTGAACATCGCTGGCCTCTGGTTCGGCACACGTCAGCGCCACATCCTGGGACGGCAGCTCACTGACAGGTGGGCAGGCCCGCGGGCGTCGGGACACACCCCCATTCAGTCCACTGCGTGACGTAATGACAGGGTCCTGGATACGGACAGGAGAGCTGGGCGCAATACCGCACCTGCTTGATTTCGATAGGACTACAGCACCCGGAATTACCCCAGGCCGTGCAACTGATCCGGGTCTCGAAAGCCTCGACATCCCCTGGCTGTTCGGAGGACTCCGGAGGCAACGTTTCCTCCACCTCTCCTCCTTCAGGACCAGCTCCACAAGCGGTCATGATTCCGAGAACGAGGACACTCAGGGCGACGTGGAGCTTCATGCGTGGACTCTCCAGCGAGAATGTGTGGCCCATTACAATCTCAACTGGATGACAAGAGGAAGATGAGTGGAATCGACCCCACCACGCATGGTTGCCCCAGCCGCCCAATGGAACACCTCTTCTTTCTCAGGGAGCACGCTCATATCCCCTCCTGCTGACGGAGCCACTGGGAGATCGCCTTCTCTGATTCGAGATGGCGGTCGAGGAACACGAAGTGCCCGCTGTCCAGCTCCACATAGGTGGCTCGCTGCCCCAGGCGCTCGACATAGGTGCGCATGGCGGGGGTGCCCATCATGGAGTCATGGCGCCCCTGTATCACCAGCGCGGGCACCTTGGGCACGGGGGCCGAGGACTCCGCGCCGGACACGAGCACCAATCCCCGCAGCTCGAGGCCAGGGTGTGAGACGCGATGGACGAGCACGCTCGCCCCCACGCCGCCGTTGGAGAGCCCTCCCAGGTAGAAGCGACGAACCCCTCGGGCCGAGAGCCATTCGAGGGTCGCCTTCAAGGTGCGCTCCCCCTGGGGCGACCACCAGTCGCCAGCGGGGCCCACCGAGGGACACACCGTCAACGCGGAGATGGTCCAGGCCGCCCTCGCCATCTCCCAGCAGTACACGGCGAAGTTGCCCGCATACCCGTGCAGGAAGACCACGGCCGTGTCCGGCGTTGCCCCTCGAGCCGGCGGGATGACCAGCGCATCGAAGGACTCCGGCGACTGAAGCCCCAGGTAGGTCGCAATCGCAGGCGTGGCCACCGCCCCCTCCGCCAACTCCATCCGGTCGAACGCCGCCTCCAGCGCGGGGATGAACCCGCTCGCATCCGAGCGCGGCAGCTTCCCCAGTCGCACCAGGGCGTGCGCCGCGAACAGCGTCCCATCCCGCTCGTCGACGAGCCGATTCACCCACCGGTGGCCTCCTTCCGGGAGCTGCACCGTCTGCAAGAGTGTGCCATCCGCGAAGAGCAGCCGTGAGCAGGCGACGAGCGCGATGAGCCCGAGCCCCGCCCGCCACAGGCCCCGGGCACGCAACATCAGGCCGACGGCCACCAGCACGAGCCCCCCGGAGTAGCTCCAGCCCGAGGGCGAGGCGCCGATGCGGGCCGCCGTCGCCAGCAGCAGCCCGGCGACAGGTGTCAGGAGAACTCCCAGCAGGACTCCGGGCCACGTGCGGGGCCGAGAGCCCTCCTTCGCGAGAGCACGAGGAACGCCCGTGGGAACCGCCAGGGGAGCGGAGATGGAATGAGCCATGCCGAGCACCATGACGGACCTGGAGCGGCGCGCGGAGCCCACGGGGCCGAGCGGTCCGCAGGCCCGGGGGAGTGGTTCCAACGCGTGCCCGGCCGGCGACCCCACGCCGCGTTCCACCTCAACGCAGTCAGCGTTCCAGCCAGAAGCACGAGGTGGCCCGCACGAGCCTCCCTCTCACCCTGACACCTTCAGGGCGCTCCCCTGGCGTCACGCTTGCACTCCTGGAAGCGCATGACTCCGTGACAGGTGGCCTCGATGAGCGAAATCCTCAACTGCCGGTTTCTCGCGGACCCGGTCGGCTTCACCGCGACGTACCCCCTGGTCATCGTCACCATGCCAGGCGATACCCCTCGCAAGGACAAGGGAAGCCATCTGTCCGTCCGCTCCGACAGCAGGGTGGCCTACTGGGACATCAGCTGGGACGATGACGCGCAGGTCTTCGCCGTGACGCTGACCTCGGCCCCGGGAGAGGCGACCCTGCCTGGGTATTGGCTGCCCTGGACGCTCAACAGAACCAACAAGATCACGCTGCACGACAAGCGGCCGACAGCGATTGATGGTCCTCCCCGGGCGTTCTTCACGGCGCCCCTGTCCGGGTGCTCACTCTTCATCCAGGGGAATCCCTACACGCCGACCGTCTACCATACCAATGCGCGGGACAGCATCTTGGAGAACACGCCGTCGGAGCCACGGCGCATCGCCCACCGCGCCGCCCTCCAGGAAGCGCGTCTCCATCGTATCCCCGCCCCCAAGCGTGGGGGCACGCTCGAGAACGGGGTCCATGCGCGCGACTACATGAACGAAGCGCACCCGGATGCGGACACCCGGTTCGCGCGGCAGCACGAAGCGCTTGGAATCAATCCAGAACACATCGTGATGAAGCAGGAGTCGGCGACCATCTTCGGCGTGGGCGGCGGAGCCCTGCCCTGGAGCTTCTATCTCCACCGGCACTATCGCGTCGTGACGTCACGCCCGGCCCCCCTGAGAAAGGTCGTCCACGCGCCCCTCGGGACGGACAAGATTCAGCATGGAGGCATGGGGAAGCCCGTCCAACCCGCGTTCAGCGGGGGCGTCGAGGTCGGTGCCCTGGGACGGTCGCTGCATTGGCACGTCGAGCAAGCGATGCTCGCCTACGGCAAGCGGTGGCACTTCAACCAGAGCAAACAGACGTCCCTCGCCCTGCTGCAACTCCAGGCGGCCGCCAGGCACGGCTACCTCGCGCTCCTGTCGGTCGTGCATTACTACCTCGGCCTGGACTCGGCGCCGTACCCAGGCCTCGGAGAGCCGCTCAAGCTGACGTCGGAGTTCCATGACGACTTGGACAGCCAATACAGGGCCTGGCTGGGCTGAGCGCATCGATTCACCCAGGGCCGTTCACTCTCACGGCTTCTTGGGTGTCGTCGTCGGAGGCGCTGTCGGAGCGGGGTCCACCACCGCGCTCCAGTCGATGTCCGCGTTGATGTCCGCCAGCCGACCGGAGGCCTGCTGCCGCCGGTCCTCCTTCCCGAGGTCGCCGGGGTGCACGACACCGTAGGGCAGCTTGATGGCCTGCGCCGCGTCGCGCGCCTTGACCGCCTTGTCACGGCCGACGCGCAACTCCCCTCTCCTGCGCTGCACCTCGCGCGCCGCGGCGGCCTTGGCCAGATAACGCTCCCGCTGCATCTTCAGCTCCTCGCGCTCCGGCCCCGCGCCCAGCTTCGAGAGCTCCCGCTGAAGGTCGGCCGCCGCGGCCTCGAGCTCGCGGGCGAGCGTCGGGTCATTCACCCGAGGGTCGCTCTCCACCGACTCGATCTCCACGTCGACCGCGCGCAGCTTCCGGGTCGCGGCCGCCACCTCGGCCTCCTTGCCCTCCTTGGCCTCCTTGTGCTTCGGGTCCAGCTTCGCGTTGTAGGCGCGGATGTTCGCGTCGAGCACCCTCGCGTTGGTGCTCAGGGTGCGCGTCCGCTGGAAGAGGCGGACCAGCGCCTCCAGGTCGTCGCCCCGGTTCACGCCGCGGAGCACGGTGAGCTGTCCCGGGTCCAGGTGCTTGCCCAGCGAGCCCAGGAAGGACTCGTTCTTGGTCTGGAGCCAGGTCACGAGCTTCTTCCGGTTCACCGGGCCCTTGAGCTTCTTCTTCTGGATGAAGTCCGTGTTCTCCTTCGCCAGCGTCGTCGCGGCCGCGCCCGTGCGGCCCGGCAGCATCTGGGCCGCGGTGAGCGCGGGCCCCGTGTCGGGAGTCACCCGTGAGATGTGCGTGACGGGCGTGACGTAGGGGTCCAGGTTGTTCCCGGGATTGGGCACGAAGCGGCCGCCCAGCCTCGCCTTGTGTTGCACGCCGCCTCTGGCGGGGGTCGGCTGGCTCCAGACGATGGCCAGGTGGTAGCGCTCTCCAGATGGCGTATGGATGAGACCCTTCTTCTCCCAGTGGGAGAAGATGACGCTGTGCCCACCGCCTTCCGAGGCGTTGGCGTTGTAGAGGTACAGCCAGTCTCCCGTCTGGATATCGTCGAGCTTCGCCAAGGGAAGATGCCGTTGCCGGTAGTATTTCGACCCCTTGCCGGGATTCTCCGCCGCCGCCTTCTCCGCCGCCTCCGCCTGCTTCGTTCCCTCGTGCAGCGGCCCCAGTCCCTCGGACGTCGTCGTCACGGGCGCCTGCGCCGCCCCAGCGTGCCCGGCGCCGCAGGACGGGGGCATCTCGGCGCCCTCGGCCTCATCGAGGGGGAGCTTGTCTTTCGAGACCCGGTCTTGTCTCGTGACGTCAATCGACCTCCCCGTGTTGAGCATCGCGGCGCCCAGCGGGTCGAAGGACCCCATCACCCCTCCGGAGAAGCCAGACCCGGGCGGGGTGGCGCCGGCGTAGTGGTGGACGATCTGCACCCAGTGGAAGCAGAACTGCGCATGCACCCGCTGGTCGAACGAGCCGGGCTGGTAGATGCCCTTGGCGAGGATGTGGGCCGAGAGGAGCAGGCGCTGCTGCGCCGTGGTCGCCCCCCGGTCGGAGCCATTGAACAGGCGCTCGGGGATGCGCCGGGTGAGGATGAAGCTCCGCAGCTTCTGGCGCTGGGTGCTCGTGAAGAGCACCTGGAGCCTCGCGGTGGTCAGCGGAGCGGCCGGCACGCCGAACCCAATCAGCACGTCCGCGAACTCATCGTTGAAGAGGGAGGTGAACGCGTCCGACGACGTCTGGGGCGACGCCGGGCCGACGAGCGCCTCCAGGCGGGCGAGCTCGGCACGCAGATGGCGGATCGTCGCGTTGTCGGCCCCAGGGGGCTGCCGTGCCAGCCAGCGGTGAATCCTGGCGATCTCCAGCCGGGCGGCCTGCGGGTTCGAGGCGCTGACGCTGTTCTTCAGTGACTGCGGCTCGTCCGTGTCGGCCCCCAGCAGCGGCGTGTCCAAGGGCTGCCGGCGGAGTGTGCTCGTACCGCCCTGGAGGGTGTGCGTCAGCTCGTGCGCCAGCAGCCGGTCCCCGGTGGCCGTCCCCGGCCCGTAACGCCCGGGAGCGAAGACCACGTCACTGCCGACGGAGTAGGCGTGCGCGCCCACCGCGAGGGCGCTCTGCGCGGCCCGCGAGTCGTCATGCACACGCACGGAAGAGAAGTCGGCGCCACCGAAGCGCTCTTCCATCGCGTCGCGCGCGGCCGGCTCCAGCGGACGCCCGGGCCGAGCGAGCACCTCATGGACAACCGGCGGCGCGAGCGCGCGCGAGGCCCCCACGTCACCATTCCCCCGGTGCAGCCCCGAGCCGAGCGTCGTCGGTCGCGGCGTCCCCATGACCTGGTCGGCCACGGCGTCTGCCTGGCGCTCGAATGGGTCCCCCGGAGCGCTGATGGTCAGCTCGCGCTGAAGCCGTGGCGGCGTGATGGCGATGCGGGCGAAGTCGAACTGGGAACCGGGCGTGGCCGGCGACGACACCTCGCCTCCCGCTTCCGCAGCGACGGGCCCGACAGTCGGGTGCCGCGAATCACGCTTGGGGGCAGGAGCATGCGCCGACGACGGACGCGGCTTCTGGTCGAACGCGAACATGGAGCAGGCCTCCCCCTGGACGACAACGATGGAGCCGCACAGCGTCAGGCGCCCAGTATAGGGGAGATGGGGACCGCGACGTCACCCCGGCGCGGGCGAAGTCCCGCTCAACGCTCCCCCCAGTTGCCCAGGAAGTCGCCCATGGTGAGTCGCACACCTTGATTGCGCAGGATGCCGTAGGCCGTGGTCACGTGATAGAAGAAGTGGGGAATCGCGAAGGCCACCAGGAACTGTCTCCCATTGGAGCGCACCGAGCCACGGCGGTGCTCGATGACGACCTCTCGTTCGAGGCCAGCTTCAAGGTCGCTTGGAGACAACTCGCGCAGATACGCCATCGTCGCATCGAGCCGGTGATGGAGGTCCGCGAAACGCCTCGCCTCGTTCGCGGCCGGGACCCGTGACTCCCCCAGCAACCGCGCCATCGCCAACACTGCGCCCTCCGCGGCCCAGTGGACATGAGCGGCGAGGGTGTACTGGTGCAGGTCCGCTGGCGAGTCACCCGCACCTGCGCCCGAGAGTCGCGCGTCCAGCAACGCCTGGTCACCACAACCCGTGGCGGCGGCATGCTCCGCCGCCTTCGTCAGCTGCGTTTTGAGATTGGCCAGCCCGCGGACGAACACGCCAGCGGACAACTCGTTGGCATTCAAAGACATCCTTCACTTATATATCGCGCGCCGCGCTGGGGGCAGCAAGGAAGGGGCCGTTCATTCCATCGGAGGACAGTCCCTGTCGGACTCCATCCTGCCCTGGTCAGGGTCACCGCGCCCCGGCGAGATAGACTCCCTCCCCGTGAACGATTCCCAGTCCGAGTTCCTCGAGCGCGCGCTGGCGGCCTTCGAGCGCCACGAAGGCGAGGACGCCCTCGAACAGCTGCTGTCGGCCTGGCGCGAGTCGCGCTCCGAACGACTCGCCTGGCTCATCGAGCGGATGTCGGTGCTGCTCCCCGCCTGGCTCGCTCCGCTCACGGGCCCCATCGACCTGCCGCTGCTGGTCGAGGACCTCCTGCTGCTCGCGAACCACAAGTACCCTCGCGTGCTGAGCACCGAGCTCATCGACCCCGGGAAGTGGCCCGCGGATCCCCGCCTCACCCCCGTGTTGCTCGCGCTCGCGCCCATGCCCGTGGCCCAGCAAGGCCCGGGCAGGATCTTCGACCACGTCTGCGACCTGCTCGACATCGTGAGGGACCCGCGCGGCCTCGAGCCACTCCACGCCCTACGCGCCACCCTGCCTCCCGACACCCGGTCCACGAACAGGCTCGACGTCACCCTCCAGCGCATCGCCTCGCAGCAGATCTCCCCGCTCGACACGAAGACCTCCACCCTGTGCGACGCACTCGAGCAGGCCCTCACCCGGCGCGAGGAAGCCACGGCCCGGAGCGCGCCCTTGCGCGAGGCGCTCCTGGCCCGCGTCACCGCCCATCCGGACGACGACAGCCCACGGCAGGTCCTGGCGGACCATCTGATGGAGCAGGGAGACCCCCTGGGCGAGCTCATCACGCTGCAATGCATGCCCCAACGGGACGAGGCCCGCGTCACGCGGCTGCTCGAGGTGCACGGGAACCGGTGGGCCGCGCCTCTCGGGCCCTGCGTCGTGCACCAGCTCGTGCGCCTGGAGCGAGCCTTCCCGGTGGCCGTCACGGTCGCGATGAGCCCCAGCTGGCGCCTGCTGCCGCCTCCCGGGCCGTTCTGGAGCACCGTCCGGGAAATCGATTGGAGCGGGAGCGGGTACGGCGCGCAGGCCGAATGGCTCGCACACCCGAACCTGGGCCAGGTGACGGTGCTGCGGCAGGTGAACGTCAGGATCGCCCGGAGGCTGGGCGAGCATCCCCTCCCCGTGCGACGGCTCGAGCTGACGGGGCCGCTTGCCCACGAAGCACCCGACGTGTTCATGGGGCTGGCCGCCCTGCCCCGGCTGTCCTGGGTGGAGGTCCAGGAGGCCGAACCCCAGGACGTCCTCCTGTGTGCGAGCTCTCCGCTGGCCCGGCGGCTGGAGCGCTTCAAGGCCTCCAGTCTGCGTGAGTGGTCGCTCACGGTAGCGCCGACGGCGGGAGTGCCCATCGAGGCCACCCTGGAGCACGAGTCCCACTGCGCGGCCCTGGCGGAAGCCCTCCGTGCCGCGGCGGGCTTCGGGGTCCACGCGCTCCGCCTCCACTCCCGGCGCCGGCTCGGAGCGAGGCACCGGTCGCTGCTGGAAGCCGCCACCGCCCGCTATACGCGCGTCGAGTGGGACCTGCCTCGCGGCTTCTGGTGACACACTTGTGAGGCCCAGGCCCGGAGCATCACGGCGAAGCCTTGGCGGATTCGCATGGGTTTCCCCCAGGGGCTCAATGCCTTGCGGGTAGACCCACCCAGCGCCAGCGGATGCGAAGCCTTCACAGCCTGGGGATGGAGACAATACACTCACCATCCCATGTCGACTCCCGGTGCAATCGCTGTGTACACGTCGGGCTCGGGCATCCCCGAGCACGTCTCGGAGCGTCCCTGGCGTGGCGTCTATCATCACTGGGATGGCTACCCCACCGGCCTCGGGCAACACCTCCTGTACCGCGCGCAGCGCACGCAGGGGGACCTGGGGGCGGTGGTGCGCCAGCTCATCGATGAGGCGCCCTGGGGCTGGTCGCTCTGCATGCCGGGCCCCGAGAAGCCAGAGGGCCAACGCCTCTCGGAGGAGGAGCCGGGACTGCGCGTCGGCCCGGAGGAGACGGGTGCCGTGGCCTATGTCTATGTCTTCGATGTGGAGGCACGTCGGCTCGACCTGTTCTCCACCCTCGTCGGAGGCGAAGGCAGACGGCTCAGCTCGGTGCGATTCTCCTCCACGGGCTCGCCCGACCTGCCGGCGCTCGACCTCCATCCCGAGGAGACCGTCACGGAGCCGTTCCTTCCCGGAGAGGCGCTCTCGGCCCGGGCGCTGAAGGACTGTCTCGAGGGCCTGCCGCCGCTCGAGGCGGTGCGCGAGACCAACGCCACGCGCCTCGAATGGGTGGACACCCAGCAGGAGGCCGACGAATCGCTCTCCATCGTCTTCCGGGTGGTCACCTTCGAGGACGGCTTCATCTCCAACGTGGAGGAGCAGGAATGGAACCTCGTGCCGCCCTCCGCGCGACGGGAGCCGGAGCGTGTCCGGCACTTCCTCGAGGCGCTCGCCGAGGTGCTGCTCGAGGACCCGAGGCGGTTCAACGCGTTCTGGCTCTCCGCGCAGGACCCGCTGCGTCGCTCCGGCGCGAGGCAGCGTGAGAGCTTCGCGCGAATCCTGAGGGCGCACTGGGTCCGCGACTTCGGCGTGGAGGAGGGATGATTCCAGGAATGACCGGGGTGCAGCTGGGCATCTTCGCCAGCGTCTTCGGAGTCGGCCTGGGGGTCGCGATCCTCCTCGGCTACATCCGCTGGAGGCACTGGAATCAGCAGCTCCAGAGCTGGGAGGGCTTCGCGAAGACTCGCGGCTGGTCCTTCATGGCGAGGTCCGGGTTCATGTACTCCGCGGGGACGATGGAGATGAAGGGCCGCCACGCCGGGCGGTCCATCACCGTGGAGACCGAGCACCGGGGCCACGGCAAGCATTTCAACATCTTCACCATCGTCCGGCATGGGCTGGGCAACGGCTTTCCGCGCGAGGTGACCATCCGGCCCGAGACGCTGGGCGATACGGTCCTCCGGCTGTTTGGCAACAAGGACGAGGATGTGGGAGATGCCAGCCTTGATAACGCATTGGACCTGAGGAACGTCACGCCCAAGGCCCGCGCCTTCCTGCTCCGTGCGGAGATGCGGCAGCCCTTGCTGAACCTGGCCCGCGCCTTCGAGCACTTCGCCATCCAGGACGGCGTCCTGACGGTGGAGGTCATCGCCGTCCCGCGCACCACCGTCGAGCTGTATGAACTGCTCAAGCCCGTGCGTGAGCTGTCCGACGCCGTTCGGGATACGTCTGGCGATACCGACTGACGGGGGTCGAAATGTCAGACGCATGGGTCAAGATGCTCCCAGTTCGACGACACCCGGAGCCCTCCACGATGAAGACCGCCATCGCAGCCCTCACCCTGCTCGTGTCCACTTCCGCCGCGGCGTCCCTGACCCTCCGCTATGAGAACAAGGACTCCAAGGCGTACGCCGCCGAGGCCGTGTGCAGCGGCAGCAAGCAGGACCCGGTGAAGTTCTCCGCCAGCACCACGTCCTCGGTGTCCATCCAGGGCTCCTCGCCCTGCAAGGTGACGCTGAAGGGCCACACCATCACCTTCGAGGGTGACGCGAACATCCTCATCAAGGACGGGAAGATCTCCCGGAAGTAGCCAGCAGCCACCGCGTTCCCGTCCGAGCCCTGAGCGGGCGGGAGCGCGCTGTCCGGCGATGAGGGCGGACCTCGAGCGACCGGACTTCCGAGCAGGCCCCTTCCAGGCCGAGCCGTCGTGGGACGCCTGCTCGCGCGCCCCATCCCCGCAGCACCGGCAGGCGGGGAGCCGCGCGGGATGAAAGGCACGCAACGTCCCGTTGCAACGCCCAATCCATGACGCAACCCCCACCCGACGCCGTCTCCCCCGCCGCCTCGGGGGGCAAGGGCCTGCTCGCCTCCTGCTGGCTGGCCGTGCGCGGCTCCACCGAGGACCTGGCCACCGGGCCCGTGGACCGCGCCTTCCTGCTGCTGTCCGTCCCCATGGTGCTGGAGATGGTGATGGAGTCCATCTTCGCCCTGGTGGACGTGCTCTTCGTGTCCCGCCTGGGCGCGGACGCCATCGCCACCGTGGGCCTCACCGAGGCCGTGCTCACGCTCTTCCGGACCGTGCCCCTGGGGCTCGCCGTCGCCGCGACCGCGCTCGTCTCCCGCCGCATCGGCCAGAAGGACCCCGAGCGCGCCGCGCGCACCGCCGTTCAAGCCCTGGGGCTGGGACTGGCCCTGTCCGTGCCGCTGGCGCTGGCAGGCGCCCTCTTCGCGCGCCCCATCCTCACCGCGATGGGCGCATCCCCCGGCGTGGTGACGCACGGCCTGGGGTACGCGCGGCTGATGCTGGGCGGCTTCCCCATCATCATGCTGCTGTTCCTCATCAGCGCCATCCTGCGCGGCGCGGGGGACGCGGCCACCTCCATGCGCGCGCTGTGGCTGGCCAACTCCGTGAACATCGTGCTCGCGCCCCTGTTCATCTTCGGTCTGGGCCCCGTGCCCGCCCTGGGCGTCACCGGCGCCGCGGTGGCCACCACCGTGGGCCGCGGCACCGGCGTGCTGTACCAGCTGTACCGCCTGCTCCAGGGCAGCGGACGGCTGGAGCTGCGCCGCCGTCACCTGCGCGTGGAGCCGTCCACGCTGCGCTCGATGCTCAAGCTGTCCGGCGGCGCCATCCTCCAGTCGCTCCTGGGCATGTCCAGCTGGCTCGTGCTGATGCGCATCGTCGCCACCTTCGGCAGCACGGCGCTCGCGGGCTACACGCTGGCCATGCGCATCCTGCTCTTCGCGCAGCAGCCGTCCTGGGGCCTGTCCCACGCCGCGGGCACGCTGGTGGGGCAGAGCCTGGGTGCGGGCGACACCGAGCGGGCCGAGCGCGCCGCGTGGCGCGCCAGCTTCTACACCCTCGGCTTCCTGGGCGTGGTGGCCGTGGGCTTCCTGGTCTTCGCCGAGCCCCTCATCCACCGCTTCACCTCCGAGCCGGAGGTGGCCCTGCACGCCGTGCGCTGCCTGCGCATCGTCAGCTGCAGCCTGGCCCTCTACGCCTTCGTCACCGTGCTGCCCCACGCCTTCAACGGCGCGGGGGACACCACCACGCCCACCGTGGTGAACGCCCTCTTCTCCTGGGGCCTCCAGCTGCCCCTGGCGTATGTCCTCTGCCATCCGTTGGGCTGGGGCCCCACGGGCGCGTTCGTCGCCATCGCCATCACCTACGGCGCGCTGGGCCTGACGAGCGCCGCCCTCTTCCGCAGGGGCGGGTGGAAGCTTCGACACGTCTGATACACGCCGCTGGCATCCGACATTCGGCACGCCCCGGAGGCAGAGTTGAAAGCACCCGCCCATGTGCCGATTTTCCCGGAACTCTCGCAGCGTGTGAGTCCCCGGAGTATCCGGGACACCGGAGGCGCCCGACACCCCGGAGCGCTCCCGGACCCACCGCCGCGAGTCCCAGGGTGCGGCGGTGGTTGGGGGCATCAGACATGGCGAGCAACGAGCGGCTGGGAGTGGCGATTGTCGGTTTGGGCGGGGCGGTGGCCACCACGGCGGTGGCGGGCATGGAGCTGCTGCGCCGGGGACGCGTGGACACGCGAGGTCTGCCGCTGGCGGACGTGAAGGGCCTGGGGCTCGTGGAGTACGACGCGCTCACGTTCGGCGGTTGGGATTTGTTCGATGAGGACCTGGCGAAGGCGGCGCGCAACCACGCGGTGCTGACGGAGGCCCAATTGGCGGCCGTGACGCCCACGCTGGAGCGCATGCGCCCCTGGGCCGCGGCCTCCAACCCGAGGTTCTGCAAGAACATCGTCGACACGACGGCGAAGAAGGCCCGCTCCCTGCGTGAGCAGGTGCAGGCCATCCGCGAGGACCTCACCCGCTTCAAGAAGGACGAGAAGCTGGACCGCGTGGTGGTGGTGAACCTGGCCTCCACGGAGAAGAGCGTGGACCTCACCCGGCCCCAGTTCGCCACGCCGGAGTCCTTCGAGAAGGCCCTGGACGCGAACGACGCGGACATCGGGCCCGCGATGCTCTACGCGTACGCGGCCATCGTGGACGGCGTGCCGTTCGCCAACTTCACGCCCAGCGTCGCCGCGGACGTGCCCGCGCTGCTCGCGCTCGCCAGGCGCACCGGCGCGCCGGTGGCCGGCAAGGATGGCAAGACGGGGCAGACGCTGCTCAAGACGGTGCTCGCGCCCGCGCTGAGGGACCGCGCGCTGCACGTGGACGGCTGGTACTCCACCAACATCCTGGGCAACCGCGACGGCGAGGCGCTCAACGACCCGGCGTCGAAGCAGAACAAGCTCGACACCAAGGGCGCGGCCCTGGACAGCATCCTCGGCTACAAGGTCCAGGACCACATCGTCCAGATCCAGTACTACCGCCCGCGCGGGGACAACAAGGAGGCCTGGGACAACATCGACGTCACCGGCTTCCTCGGGCAGCCCATGCAGCTCAAGCTCAACTTCCTCTGCAAGGACTCCATCCTCGCCGCGCCGCTCGTGGTGGAGCTGGCGCGCACGTTGGACCTGGCCAGGCGCCGGGGCGAGGGCGGCGTCATCGACGCGCTGGGGTGCTTCTTCAAGGCCCCCATGTCGCGGGACGGCCAGCCCGTGGAGCACGCCATGGCCGAGCAGCAGCGAAACCTGATGACGTGGTTGTCCAAGGGCCGCGTGCCGCGCACGGAGCCCGCCCCCGAGCGCATCAGGGGCTGACACCACCATGAACACACCCGCGCGTGACACGCCGGCGGCCCCGGGCCGCCTGGCGAAGCTGCGTCCGCTCCTGTCGGAGCTGATGGACCTCAAGCGCACCCGCACTCCGGACCATCCGAAGGGCCTGGCGGCCCATGGCTTCCGTCGCGCGTGGGCGGCCCTGGCGGCGGGCATGGACCCCGGCAAAGTGGCGCTCCAGGAGACGGCGCGCGCGGTGGCGGCGGTGCGGCTGTGCGGCCTGGACGCGGACCTGCTCCAGCGGGCGGGGCTGTCCCCGCTGGACACGACGCGGGTGCTGCGCCGGGGCCTGGACGCGGTGGCGGGAGCGCTGGACCCGGGCCTGCGCGAGCAGCTGTCCCTGGCGCTGATGCCCTCCTCCGAGGCCCCCCACGGCACGCCGCCGGCGTTCGTGGAGCGGCTGGTGCTCCAACCCCGCGCCGGGGCCACATTCCCCGGCCGGGCACGCCTGGTCGTGCCACCGCAGGAGAGCCACGCCGACCACTGCTACGCGGTGGCGGTGGGGGCGGTGCTCGTGTCCCCCCACTTCGGCGCGGCCCCGGCCCTGCCCTTCCTGGCGGGCCTGTCACATCACCTCTTCAACGCGACGCTGCCGGACGCGGGCTACAGCGGCGAGACGCTGCTGGGGGACTTGCTCGAGCCCCTGATGAAGCGCCTCACCGAGGCGGCGCTGACACAGCTCTCGCCGCGGCTGCGCGAGGCGGTGCGCCAGGCGCTGACACTCACCGGCAACGTGGATTCGGCGGAGGCGCGCGCCTTCAACGCCGCGGACACGCTGGACCGGGTGCTGGAGCTGGAGGCCCACGCCCGCGCGGCGGCCTTCACGCTGCGCCAGGCGCTGGAGGACCTGGAGCTGCTCCACCCCGGCCCGCTGCAGGCCTTCGGCAACGACGTCCTTCGTGAAGCGGCGGTGTGGCCATGAGGCAGCCGTGGGACACCGTCGCGCCGCCACCGCATCCGCGCCATCCCCTCACGGGCCTGCCGTTGACGCGCGTGTCGCCGGAGCTCTGGTCGGATGGCGCCACCCGCTGGCCCGTCGTGGACGGCATCCCCTTCCTGCGCACCGGCCGCGAGGCCCTGCGCGAGGCCGTGGTGAGCGCGCTGGAGCGGAGCGACCGGCACCACGCGCGCGCCCTGCTGCTGCGGGACCAGGATGACCATGCGCGCCTGCCGCCCCCGCCCCTCTCCGCCACCGCCGCCGTCGTGGCGGGCGTCGAGTCGGGGACGATGGGACTTCGCGAGGCCATGGAGCACCTGGGCTTCGGACCGGTGGCGCCCTACTTCGCGCACCGGCAATCCGCGCCCACCTTCCTGAGCGCGCTGGGCCTGCTGGCGCAGCACTGGGACGCGCCGCCGTGCGTGGTGGAGCTGGCGTGTGGCATCGGCCAGGTGCTGCGCGAGGTGTCCCTCCGGGGCCCCCCCGTGGTGGGCGTGGACGTGGTGTTCGCCAAGCTGTGGCTCGCGCGTCACTTCATCGTGCCCCAGGCCGCGCTCCTCTGCGCGGACGCGGCCGCGGACCTGCCCCTCGCGCCGCTCGAGGGCGCCACCGTGCTGTGTCACGACGCGCTCTACTTCCTGCCGGACAAGGCCCGCGCGCTGGCGGAGCTGCGCCGCGTGGCGGGGCCCTCCGGCCGGGTGCTCGTGGGCCATGCCCACAACCGGCACGTCGACCAGCGGGGCGTGGGGGGCACGCCGCTGGACCCCGCCGGATACGCGGCGCTGATGCCCGGGGCCGCCTGCTACGACGACGCCGCCTTCGTCACCCGCTTCCTCGACGGCGGGGCCGTGGCCGACACCCCGCTGGCGGAGCTGGAGCGCGCGGAGGCCTTGAGCTTCGCCTGGCCCCCGACGCCGGGCTCGAGGTCCATCGACTTCGGCGTGGCCGTGCCGGGGGCGAGGCTGAGCCTCAATCCGCTGCTGGAGGCGCGCGATGGCCGCGTGCGCCCCGCGTGGCCCACGCCGGGCCTGGCCGCCGAGTACGCGAGCGCCCACTACCTGCGCTCGGACGTGCCCGAGGACGCGGCCCTGCTGCGGCGGGCCGCCACCGACGCGACGCCCGAGCAGCAGGCCGCCCTCGTGAGGCGGCGGTGGCTCCTGAACCTTCCTGAGAGGTGGTGACATGTCCGGGGCGAAACCAGGAGGCCACACGCTGGGCTGGGCGGTGGTGGGGTGCGGTCTGGTGGCGCGGGACTACGTCATCCCGGCGCTCCAGGGCGCGCGCAACGCGCGGCTGGTGGCGCTGTGCGACCCGGACGCGGAGGCGCTGATGCGCATCCAGGCGGACGACGTCGTCCGGCACACCGCGCTCGACGCGGCGCTGGCGGACCGGAGCGTGGAGGCCGTCTACATCGCCACGCCCAACCACCTGCACGCCGCGATGACGGAGGCGTGCGCGGCGGCGGGCAAGCACGTGCTGTGCGAGAAGCCCATGGCCATCACCGCGCAGGACGGGCTGCGCATGCTGTCCGCGTGTCGGCGCGCGGGCGTGCACTACGCCACCGCGTTCGACCAGCGCCACCACGCCGCCCACCGCAAGCTGCGCACGCTGGTGAAGGAGGGCGTGCTGGGCACCATCACCCAGGCGCGCATCCACTACGCCTGCTGGCTGCCCGCGGACTGGGCACCCAACAACTGGCGCATCGACCCGGAGCAGGCCGGCGGCGGCGCGATGATCGACCTGGCGCCCCACGGGCTGGACCTGCTGGAGGTGGTGCTGGGGGATGAATGGCAGTCGCTCGTCGCGATGACGCAGCGGCGCGTGCATGACTACGCGGTGGACGACGGCGCGGTGCTGATGGGCCAGTTCCGCGGCGGCGCGCTCGGCGTCCTCCAGGTGGCCTACAACTGCCCGGACGCGTACCCCCGGCGCACGCTGGAGCTCATCGGCACCCGCGCGCGGGCGCTGGCGTACAAGACGATGGGGCAGACCCCCGGCGGGACGCTGTCGCTCACCGACGCGACGACGGGCGAGGAGACGTGGCTCCCCCTGTCCCCGGACGAGGACCAGAGCCCTTTCCGCAACCAGGTGGAGGCCTTCTCCGAGTGCGTGCTGGAAGGCCGTCCGCAGCCCTTCGCCCCGGAGCGCGACGTGCGCCTCGTGGGTCTCCTGTCTGTGGCGCTCCACGCCGGGAAGGCGTTTCCACCATGTCACTGACGCGCTACGCCTGTACCCATTGCGGCACCTGGCAGCCGGGGTTCCCCCGCCAGCCGCCCCCGGGCTGCCCCACCTGCCTGGACGTGCGCAACGCCCTGCCGCCGGACGGCTGGGAGTTCCAGACGACGGGCCAGGTGTCGGAGCGCCTGAGCACGCATTGGGAGGAGGCGCTGCCCGGCATCTGGGGCTTCTCCTGCGCGCCGCGCTTCGGCCTGGGCTCCACGGGGTGGCTGCTCCACCGCCCCGAGGGCAACGTCGCGTTCGAGGGCGCGCCCTGGTACTCGCGGCCGGCGCTGGAGTTCCTGGAGACGCTGGGCGGCCTCCAGGTGCTGTCCGCGTCGCACCCGCACGGCTTCGGGGCGCTGTGGCAGTTGCAGGAGCGCTTCGACCCGCTGCTCGTCCTGCATCGGGACGCGGTCCGCTACAGCAAGGCCTTCCAGGTGCGCTGGCCGGTGGATGACGAGCACACCCTGGCGCCGGGCCTGACGCTGCACTGCGTGGCGGGGCACTACGAAGGCCAGACAGTGCTGTACGACGCGCGCACCCGCTCGCTGTTCTGCGGCGACGCGCTCAAGGTGGAGCTGGACTCACACGGCCGCCCCACGGCGCTGTCGTGTCACAAGGGCTTCCACTACGCGATTCCGCTGAGCCACGCGGAGCTGCGCCGCTACCGCGGGGTGCTCGAGCAGCTCCCGTTCGAGAACGTCTTCACTCCGTTCGAGTTCGCGCGCGGCGTCACCCGCGAGCATGCCCTGGCGCTGTTCGACCGGCTGCTCGCGGGAATGCCTCACACCCGTCCCATTCCATTGGAGGAGCTGTCATGAGCCTGACCGAAGCCCTGGATGCCTATTTCCGTGTCATGCCTCCGGGAACGTTTCCCATCTTCCGCATCGACCCGCTGGACCGGCTGGGCGTGCCGGTGGTCTCCGCGAGCCTGCGGATGGGAGACCGCCCCGGCGACATCATCCACGCCAACGGCTACGGCGCCACCGAGGAGGAGGCGCGCGTCGGGGCCCTGGGAGAGCTCGCCGAGGAGGTCTGCGCGGACCAGGCCCTGCTGCGCATGCCCCGCGTGCACGGCACCTACGCGGAGCTGGTGGGCACCTTCGGCGCCGCGGCCGTGGTCAATCCCCTCACCCTGAGCCTGCCCGCGGGCAGCCCCTACCGGCCCGACATGCCGCTCGTCTGGGGGGAGATGAAGCGGCTGTCCACCGGCGAGCGGGTGCTGGTGCCCGAGGAGTTCATCGCCGTCCGGCCCGGGAACCTGGTGGGGAAGACGCCGCTCGCCAGACCCTTGACCAACGGCCGGGGCGCGGGACGCACGCAGGAGCAGGCGCTGGCGCACGCGCTGCTGGAGCTGCTGCAACGCGACGGCAACGGGCTGCAGTTCCGCGCCATGGACCAGGGCGTGGTGCTGGACCTGGAGGGCGCGGCGTTGGACGCGGACGTGCGGGAGCTGCTGGGGCGCTACCAGCGCGCGGGCGTGGAGGTGCTGGCGAAGCTCGCGAGCACCGACTTCGGCCTCGTGAATGTCTACGTGGTGGGCCGCGACCTGTCCGTGGGCAACCAGCCGCTGCTGGTGACCGGCTGCGGCGAGGCGACGGACCCGGACCGGGACAGGGCGCTGCGCAAGGCGCTGCTGGAGTTCGCGGGCTCCCGGGCGCGCAAGGCCGTCTCACACGGCCCGATGAGCGAGGTGGCCCGCGTCGCGCCCCGGGAATACATGGAGCAGTTCGTCCCCCTGGTGGACGTCGCCTCCGAGGAGCCCCGCGCGCTGCAGGCCATGGCGGAGTGGTCCCAGCTGCCGGCCTCCGCGCTGCGCGAGCTCACCGCGTGCACGCTGCTGCGCCGGCGCACCCAGCGCTTCGAGGACCTGCCCCGGGTGCCGGGGATGGAGGACCCCGCTCAGCGGTGTCACCACGTGGTGAAGCAGCTCCATGCGGCGGGCTTCGACATCCTCGTCGCGGACCTGTCGCCACCGGGCCACCCGGTGCACGTGGTGAAGGTGGTGGTGCCGGGGCTGGAGGTGGAGACGATGACCTATGCCCGGCTGGGCGAGCGCAACGTGGCGCGGCTCTTGGAGCGCCGTGAGCCGCTGGTGGGTCTGGGCGCGCCGCCGCCGGGAGCGCAGCCGGTGCGGCTCACCCCGGAGGCCGAGGAGCGGCTGGGCGGTCCCGCCTGGTTCGACGCGCGGCTGGCCGAGGCGCGTGTGGGCCGCCTGTATCCCCTCTACCGGGAGCCGGACCGCCACGCGGTGCACGCGATGCTCGCGAGCCGTCGCTTCGGGGGGCAATGAGCCATGGCGCTGCGCTTCGCCTACAACACCAACGGCGTGTCCAACCATCGCTTCGAGGACGCGCTGCGCCTCATCGCGGACAGCGGCTACGACGGCGTCGCGTTGACGCTGGACCACCACCACTTCGACCCGTTCGCGCCGGACTTCGAACAGAGGAGCGGCCAGCTGGCCGCGCTGCTGGAGCGGCTGGGGCTGGGGCTGGTGGTGGAGACGGGGGCGAGATTCCTGCTGGACCCTCGGCGCAAGCATGAGCCCACGCTCATCACGCCGGACGCCGCGGGTCGGGCCCGGCGCCTGGAGTTCCTGAAGCGCGCGGTGGACGTGTGCGCGACGTGTCGGGGTGAAGCGGTGTCCTTCTGGGCGGGGGTGCCTCGCGCCGAGGTGACGCAGGAGGCCGCCTGGCCGTGGCTGGTGGACGGAGTGGCCCGGCTGTCGGAGTACGCGGCGGCGCGCGGGGTGGTGCTGGCCGTGGAGCCGGAGCCGGGCATGCTGGTGGACACCGTGGACGGCTGGGGCCTGCTGCAGACGCGGGTGGTCGCGACGGGCGCTCCTCCGGTTCGGCTGGCCCTGGACGTGGGGCACCTGCTGGTGACCGGCGAGCGGGCGCCGGCGGAGGCGGTGCGCGAGTTCGCGCCGGTTCTGGGCACGGTGGCGCTGGAGGACATGAAGCGCGGCGTGCATGAGCACCTGCCGTTCGGCGAGGGCGACGTGGACGTGCCGTCGGTGCTGCGGGAGCTGACGCGCGCGGGCTACGAGCAATTGGTGTGCGTGGAGCTGTCCCGCGACGCGCACCGGGCGCACGAAATGGTGCCCGGGGCGCTGGAGTGGCTGAAGGCGCACCTGCCCACGGGCGCGGAGGTGGCGGCGTGAACACGGTGAGCCCGGCGCGAATCTGCTTCATCTCCCGGCGCTTCTTCCCAGCCATCTCGGGGATGAGTGTCTATGCGCTCAATCTGGTGCGGGAGCTGGTCGCGTGCGGGCATGACGTGACGATGGTGAGCCAGTACCGCAACGACGCCGCGGGCATGGCGGTGTATGGGGGCGGGCCACCGCCGGGGATTCCGGGCGCGCACGTGCTGGGGTGCGAATCGCGGGGCGAGCAACGCATCAACCAGGGGCAGCCCGCCAGCTTCGAGCAGGACGTGGAGGATTTGGTGGAGACGGTGGTTCGCGAGCACCGGCGCCGGCCCTTCGACTTCATCCACGCGCAGTATGGCTATCCCTGTGGCCTGGCGGCGCTGGAGGCCTCGCGGCGTCTGGGATTGCCCAACGTCGTCTCCATCCAGGGCGGGGACGGACACTGGGTGGGGACGTGCTGTGGGACGCACAAGCAGGCGATGCTCGCGGTGCTGGGCCACTCGGGGGCGCTGTTGATTGGCAGCCGGTCCTTCGCGGAGGAGGTGCGGGGGCACCATGGGACGCCGCTGGAGCGGTTCACCATCGTCCCGGGCGCCACGGACACGCAGCGCTTCCATCCGCGGAACGAGTCGCGGCTGGGGGAGCCGCAAGACGTGCCGGTGTGGCTGTACCACGGCCGGGTGGACGCGCGAAAAGGCGTGATGGAGCTGCTGGACGCGGCGAAGCGACTGGTGGCGGAGGGGCGCCGGTTCCGGCTGCGCGTGTCTGGCATCGGACCGGACGTGGCGGCGGTGCGCGCGCGCGTGGACGCGGAGGGGCTTCGGGGCACGGTGGAGCTGACGGGGGTGTCCACCTACGCGCAGGCGCCGGACCTGTACCGGAGTGGGGACATGTTCGTGTCGCCCACGTATTCGGAGGGGTTCTCCAACACGTTGCTGGAGGCGATGGCGTCCGGGCTCCCCATCGTGTCGACGAGGGCGGTGGGGGTGGTGGACTGTCTGGAGGACGGGCGGGACGGGCTGTTGGTGCCGCCGAAGGACAGCGACGCGCTGGCGGAGGCCATGGGGCGGCTGATGGACGACGCGCCACTGCGAAGGCGGCTGGCGACGACGGCGCTGCGCGAGGTGCGGGAGCTGTACTCGTGGCGGACGGTGGGACGACAGATTCAGGGGGTGTACACGGCGCTGACGGGCACGCAGCCGGACACGCGGTGGACCCGCCTGTATGACCCGGCGACGACGCAGCAGAGCGCGGACCCCTCGTGCAGGTTCCGGGCGGCGCCGCACCTGTTATGAGCACCGCGCTCTTCGTGTCGCCGCACCTGGACGACGTGGCCTTCTCGTGTGGGGGGACGCTGGCGGCCTTGAAGTCGAAGGGGTGGACGGTAGCGCTCATCACCGTCTTCACACGCTCGGTGGCGGAGCCCCAGGGCTTCGCGCTGGAATGCCAGACAGCGAAGGGGCTGGGGCCAGAGGTGGACTACATGGCCCTCCGGCGCGAGGAGGACCGGGCGTTCGCGAAGCGGCTGGGCGTGGACGTCCTGGCCTGGGGGGACCTGGAGGAGGCGCCGCACCGGGGCTACGCGAGCGCGGAGGCGCTGTTCCAGCCCCCGCGAGCGGATGACGCCATCCAGGCGGAGGTGGCGCGGCGGCTGAAGCCGGTGTTGTGGGAGCTGACGCCGAGCCGGGTCTTCGTGCCGCAGGCGCTGGGGAGCCACGTGGACCACGTGCAGGTGGTGCGCGCGGTGCGGGGGTTGGGCATTCCGTCCCACCGCGTCTGGTATTACCGGGACACGCCCTACGCCGTGCGTCAGCCAGACGCGAAGCCTGACCCGGCGCTCCCTCGGGAGCAGCGGCCCCTCGCGGTGGACATCACGGCGCACCTGACGACCAAGCTGGAGGGCTGTCTCTGCTACGGCACCCAGCTGGGCTTCCAGTTCGGAGGCGCGGAGGGCGTGGCACCGATGCTCCAGGCCTTCCACCACCGGGAGGCGGCGGCCCACGGACGTTCGGGAGCCGCGGAGCTCTTCCTGGGCCAGGTACTCCCGACGGCATCCCCGGCCTGATTCACGGCTCGGCTATCGGTTCTATGCACCCGCCGCGAGCGCGTCGGCGAGGCGGGGGAACCCGGGCTTGAACCCCAGGTCTTCGCGGATGCGGCGCCCATCGAGGAGCACGTCGAAAGCGCGCGCGAAGTCAGCATTCGAGCCGTCGGGCGGCGGTTCCCCCACCGATGCGAAGAGCGTGGCGAGGTCGGGCGCCTCGTCGTCGACGACGTTGTAGATGTGGTGTTTGGGCGAAGGCGCCTCGAGCAGGCGCGCGACGGCCTGCGCGATGTCGGCGTGGTGGGCAATCGACATGCGTTGGGCCGCCGGGAAGCCGCGCATCATCGGCACCACCTCCGCGATGTGGGGGTCCCCATCGCCGTACACGAACGGCAGGCGCAGCACCCGCACGTCGAGCCCTTCGACTCCGAGCAGGAAGCGCTCGGCGGCGAGCTTGCTCACGGGATAGGCCACGGTCGGCGCACAGGGGTCGTCCTCGCCGACGAGGCGCCCCCCCGTCGAGCCATGGACCAGGCCCGTGCTCGTGAAGATGAAGCGCTTCACGGATGCGGCACGGGCGGCGGCCGCGAGGTGCTGCGTGCCCAGGTCATTGACCGCGTGCGCCTGCTCGGGCGTCGCTCCGCGGAAGAACGCGGCGCAGTGGACCACGGCGTCGACGCCGCGCACGGCGGGCGCCAGCGAGCCCGCGTCGAGCAGGTCGCCCCGGGCGAGTTCCACCCGCGCCGCCTTCGGGAAGACAGCACGTGATGGCTCGCGGACGAGGGCGCGCACTTCGTGGCCACGCTCGGCCAGTCGCTGGGTGAGTCGGCTTCCGACCTTTCCGGTCGCTCCGGTGACAAGGATTTTCATGGGCCGAACGTTGCCCGCCGAGGCGCGGCGAAGATTGGAGAAAACGGACACGTGCACCCACGCTTGCGCCACCGTCGAGCGCGAGCCAGAGTCAGCGCATGCATGCGGGCCTCGTCCATCGCAGTCACATCGCACCAGGCGCCTCGGTCGCGTCCGCCGTCGCGGCGCTGTTCGTGGACGAGCGTGACCATGACGTGCGGGGCCTCCTGATTCCGCGCCCCGAGGTCCATCTCGTCGTTCGGTTCGGGCCGGCGGCGCGAAGGGGCCTGGATGCCCACGCGATGGGCGGAACACAGCGGGTGCGTCGCAAGCGCATTCACAGCGGCCAGCGGACCGTGACGGCGCGGCTTCACCTGGGCGCGCACGAGGCGGTGCTCGGCGTCCCGGCCTCCGCCCTGGTCGGAGGCATCGTCGCACTCGAGGACCTGTGGGGCGACGCCACGGCCCAGCGGCTCTTCGAGCGGCTCGGCGACACCGACGACACCGCCCAGGCGGCGGCAATCCTGGAGAGCGCCATCGCCGAACGCCTCGCTCGCACGGGCGGGCGCCGCGCGCCTCCTCGACTCACCCTGGACGCCGCCGAGAGGCTCGCGAACGGCACGGTGAACGACGTCGCGGGTGACATCGGGGTGAGCGAGCGACATCTGCGTCGCGTGTTCCGCGAGACCGTCGGCGTGGGCCCCAAGGCCTTCGCCAGGCTCGTCCGCTTCCATCGCGCGCTCCGCGCCGCGTCCGAGGACGAACATGCCCACTGGGCCAACATCGCCGCCGACGCCGGCTACTACGACCAGGCGCACCTCATCGCCGAGTTCCGCGCGTTCACAGGCCTGACGCCCCAGGGGTTTCTCGGCGAGCTCCGAGCGACGGAGCTGATCAGCTGAAGCCCGGGCCCCACGGGCTCCGGTCGCTTCGTCAGCCACTCCGTGCACGCCTGCTCCGCCTCGGGCTGGCGCGACGATTCCCCTTCCGCGTCTGACGGCCCTGGGGCGCGCTCAGCGCGACGTGAGCCCATCCATCAACCCGCGAATCTTCACCGCGTCCGCCTCCTCCATCGGGTTGTAGACCAGCATGGACAGGTCGGGCCGGCCATCCACGGAGAACGACGAGTACTCCAACGTGATGGCGCCCAGCACGGGATGGCGCAACCGCTTCACGCCCTCGCCGAAGCTCCTCACGTCGTTGTCGCGCCACATCGCCGCGAAGTCCGGGCTGTCCCGGCACAGCTCATCCACCATCGGCTGCACCGCCTCGGCCGCCCCGGCGCGCGCCGCGGCGCCGCGGAACACACCGACCACGAACCGCGCCACCGCTTCCCAATCGAAGTTGAGCTCGCGCGCCTTCGGGTTCAGGAATATCTGGCGCAGCACGTTGCGGCGGTCCGGCGGCAGCGTGCCGTAGTCGGACAGGACCACGGTCGCGGCGCGATTCCAGGCCACGATGTCCCACGTCGCGGTGTGCACCATCGCCGGGCAGGCGCCCATCGCATCCAGCACACGCTGCAAGCGCGGCGTGACACCTTCGACGGGCCGGTAGCGCACCTCCGGCGGGCGCCCCAACCCCAGCAGGAACAGGTGCTCGCGCTCGACGTCGGTCAGCATCAGCGCCTGCGCCAGGCGGTCCAACACCTGCGCCGAGGGCGCGCCACCCCGCCCCTGCTCCAGCCAGCTGTACCAGGTGGGACTGATGTTGGCCCGCTGCGCCACCTCCTCGCGCCGCAGCCCCGCCGTGCGCCGCCGACCGGCCGGATAGCCCAGCGCGACGGGGTCGAGCCGGGTCCGCCGCTCCCTCAAATAGGCACCCAGCGGAGTCTCGTTGGCCATGAGCCCATCCTGTTGGTCGATATACCTGGATAACCTCTCGACTTTAACAGGATGGCGAACGCCCTCACAGTGCCTCCGCCTCACGCAAACAGGAGATGCACATGAACGTGTTCGTCACTGGAGCCACTGGCTGGGTCGGCTCCCGGGTGGTGCAGGAGCTGCTGACAGCGGGGCATCAGGTGCTGGGGCTCGCCCGCTCGGAGGACAAGGCGGCCGGGCTGGCGCGGACCGGCGCCCGGGTGCTGCACGCCACCCTGGATGACCTGGGGCCGCTGGCCGAAGCGGCCAGACAGGCCGATGCGGTCATCCATCTCGCCTTCAACCACGACTTCTCGAAGTTCGCCGACAACGCCAGACAGGACCAGCGCGCCATCGAAGTGCTGGGTGAGGCCCTGGCGGGCACGGACAAGCCGCTGCTGGTGACCTCCGGCCTGGCACGGCTGACGCCCGGCCGCGTGCCCACCGAGGCCGACCTGCCCGTCGACCACCCCGACTACCCGCGCCGCTCCGAGACCACGGCCATCGCGCTGGCCGAGCGCGGCGTCCGCGTGGCCACGGTGCGGCTGCCGCCCACCGTCCATGGCGTGGGCGACTCCGGCTTCGTCCCCTTCCTGATTCGACTGGCGCGCGAGAAGGGCGTCTCGGCGTACCTCGGCGAGGGGACGAACCGCTGGTCCGCCGTGCACGTGTCGGATGCCGGCCGGCTGTATCGACTGGCGCTGGAGCGCGGTGTGAGCGAGCGCGCCTATCACGCCGTCGCGGAGCAAGGCGTCGCCCTGCGCGACATCGCGCACGCCATCGGCCGCCGCCTGGGCGTGCCCGTCGAGTCGCGCGGCCGCGAGCACTTCGGCTGGCTGGCGAACTTCGCCTTGTCCGACATGCCGGCCGCGAGTGAACGCACGCGGGCCGTGCTGGGATGGCAACCCACCGGACCGACGTTGCTCGCGGACCTCGAGCATCCCGACTACTGCCAGACCTGAGCAGGCGCGGACGGGCCCACCTCGCCCGTCCGCGCCGTCCTCGTGTGACTACAGCTCGACGGGAGGGAGCGCTTCGCCCATCTCGCCCAGGTGGTCTCCGCGGTCGTCCTCGTCGTCGAGTCCGAGCTGGCCGCTGGCGTTGGAGCCCCAGCACTTGACGTTGCCATCGTCGAAGGTGGCGCAACCGTGGATGAAGCCCGCCGAGAGGGCGGTCACGACGCGGCCCGCGCCGAGGTCCACCCGAGGCAGCGCGTCACCCATCTGGCCCGGCAGACCTCCGCGGGGCTCCGGATCACCGGTCCCCAGTTGCCCCCGGTCGCCGTTGCCCCAGCACTTGACGGTACCGTCATCCAGGAGCGCGCACGCGAAGCTGCCGCCCAGGGTGATGGCTTTCACGGTCCGTCCCGTCCCCAGATTGACTCGAGGCAGCGCGTCACCCATCTCACCCGGGCCATCGCCCCGGCGCACCCTGTCGCCGAGCCCGAGCGCGCCATACGTGTTGGAGCCCCAGCACTTGACGGTGCCGTCATCCAGGAGCGCGCACGTGGAGGACCCACGGGTGGCGAGCACTTTCGCGGTCCGCCCCGTGCCCAGGTTCACCGTGGGCAGTGCATCGCCCATCTCACCCGCGCCATCTCCACGAAAATCCGTGTCACCGAGCCCCAGCTGCCCCGAACCGTTGTTCCCCCAGCACTTGACGGAGTCGTCATCCAGGAGCGCGCACGTGTGGAACTCTCCCGCGACGACCGCCTTCGCGGTCCGCCCCGCGCCGAGACTCACGACAGGCAGCGCATCCCCCATCTCGCCAGCGCTGTCCCCGCGGTGCTCCGTGTCACCGAGCCCGAGCTGCCCCGAGCCGTTGTTCCCCCAGCACTTGACCGAGCCATCATCGACGATGGCGCACGAGTGAGACAGACCGACGGCGAGCGCCTTCGCGGTCCGCCCCGTGCCCAGGTTCACCGTGGGCAGCGCGTCACCCATCTCGCCAGCGTTGTCTCCGCGGCGCTGCAGGTCGCCGAGCCCCAGCTGGCCCTGCTCGTTGTCACCCCAGCACTTGACCGAGCCCCCCTCGAGGAGCGCGCAGCTGAAACCACTCCCCAGCCCCATCGCCGACACCCGAAGGCCCGTGCCCACGCGAACGAAGGGGAGGCTGTCCATCAGGATGGAGCCACGGCCCCCTCCTCGATTGACGACGTGCTCGAGCCCCAACTGCCCCCTGCTGTTCTCCCCCCAGCACTTGAGCCGCCCATCCGTGAAGACGGCGCAGGTGGTGCCCACCCCGGCGAAGACGGACTTCACCGCGTAGCCACGCACACGCACTTCGACCGAGCCGGTCCCGGTCGCGCCATGGGTGTCGGCCACCTGGTAGTCGAAGCCGGCGGCGCCCACGAAGCCCGACGCGGGGGTGAATCGCACGGCGTCACCGACGAGCTCGGCCGTGCCGTTCTTCGCATTCGAGACGCCGGTCAACGCCAGCGCATCCCCATCCACATCGCGGTCATTGCTGAGGAGCATCGCCACGGGGATGCGCAGCGCGACCTCCGCGCTGGCCATGGCCGAATCCGCGACGGCCACGGGGGCGTCGTTGACCGGGTTGACGGTGACGCGCACCATCCCGAAGTCGAAGCCGGCCCTGTCGGAGACCTCGTACTGGAACGTCGCCGTCCCGACGAAGTCCGCCTCCGGGGTGAAGCGGACATTCTGTCCCTCCAGCGTCACGCTGCCGTGCGTGGCCGAGTGGACGGCCCTCACCAGGAGGTCGTCGGTGTCGGTGTCGACGTCGATGTCGTTCGCGACGAGCGTGGCCGTCGGGATGACCAGCTCGGTGTCCTCGTTCGTGCTCACGGTGTCCGCGACGGCATCGGGGGGCTCGCCCACGATGACGGTCACCATCGCGCTGGTGGTGCCGGTCAGGTTCCTGACGGTGTACTGGAAGGTCGCCGACCCGGTGAAGTCCTCCTCCGGCTGGAAGTCGATCTCCCCGCCGTCGATCTTCACGGTGCAATGGACCGCCGAACCCACGCCGGCGAGGATGAGCAGGGCGCCATCGCCCATGTCGTCATTCGCGGTGAGCTCCTCCCGCTTGATGTACCGCCAGGTGTTCTTCCCGGCGTACACGGTGTCGGCGACGGCGACCGGCGGGTCGTCCACGGAGTCGACCGTGACGGCCACCGTGGCGGTGTGGGTCAACAGCCCGTCGCTGACCGTGTACTCGAAGCTGGCGCTCCCGTGGTGGTTCGCCTCCGGGGTGAAGGTGACGTTGCCATCCGCGAGCGTCACGGTGCCATGCGTCGCGGCGCCGACGCCCGTCACCAGGAGGACGTCACCGTCGACATCCGTGTCGTTGGTGACGAGCGTGGCCGTCGGGATGACGAGCGCGACGTCCTCGTCCGTGCTCGCGCTGTCATCCACCGCGACGGGGGCATCGTTCACGGCGTTGACCGTGACGGTGACCAGCGCGGCGTCCGTCAGGCGGCCATCCCCCACCGTGTACTCGAACGTCGCGGTTCCGAAGAAGTCCGCCTCCGGGGTGAAGGTGATGGTGCCACCCACCAGCGCGACGGTGCCGTGGGTCGCCTTGCCGACGGCGCTCACCGTCAGCGAGTCGCCCTCCGCGTCGACGTCGTTGGAGACGAGCGACGCGCCCGGAATCACCAGGGCGGTGTCCTCATCGGTGGCGAGCAGGTCGTCGTGCCCGGACGGGGCCGTGTTGGCCGTTGGAGGAGGAGCGGGTGGTTTCTTGTCCTCCCCTCCTCCACACGCGGCCAGGGCCACGCAGAGCAGCAGGACGGAGCCCCGGAGCCAGGGAACGGACGAGAATCTCAGGTACGAACGAACGCGTTGGTGCTTCACAAGCCCCCTCACAGGAAGAAGCCCCCCTCTCCGGAGAAGCCCGGTGGGGTGCTGCCCCCATAACGGAGCCCGGCGGCGCAGGTCGCACGGACAAACGCGCCACGCGACAGAACGGCCCGGCCCGAGGGCCACCGGGACACGGCGAACAGCCTGTGTCCCGGCCCTGGGACGGACGGACTACTGCAGGTCGCAGCCGGGGATGCAGTAGTTCACGTTGATGAGCGTGCGCGAGGCGGGCAGGTTCGACTGACAGCCCGCGTACTGCGTGGCGGGGGTGGCCTGGATGCGCGAAGCGCCGCACTTCACCACACAGGCGCGGATGTTCTCGAACCAGTAGATGAGGTCGTTGTTCGGGCAGTTGGGCGGGATGCCGATGCCCTGCTCCGTGCTCGCCATCACCTCGCCCTGCGGCGCGTCGACCTCGGACTCGGCTCCACCACCGCAGGCCATCAGGGACAGGCTGCACATCGCGAACAGGGAAACGGCGAGACGCTTGGCTTGCATGGCGACTCCTTCACGACAAGGGGGAGGGAGAATCATGGCCTATCTAGGACTCCCCGAGAAGCAGACCCCTCGGGACCGCCTGCTCGAAAGCAGCACGCGCAGCTTCACCGGCGCCCCCTGTCGGTCCTGGACCTCCGTCGGTCCAGTTCCCCGCTCACCGACCCCCATGGCGACTCACCGAGCGCGGCCACCACTCGCCGAAGACTTCTCCAGGCACGTCGGCGGAGGACGAGAGTGGCGCCACCACCGCACGGAGGACTCCATGGCTCTCTCTCCCATCGCCTCGACGCTGCTCGCCGTCTGGCTGTCATCCACCCCCAACGAGGACCTGGCGGCCATCCGCGCGGCCGTCGCCGACTACACCGAAGGGGTGAAGTCCGGCGACCGGGCCCGCCTGGAGCGCACCTTCCATCCCGAGTCGAAGCTCCTCTCCGTGGGCCCCGACGGGGCGCTCGCCACGTGGGCGGGCACCGACTACGTGGCGAGCGCGGTGAAGAGCCCGTTCACCGGGCGCGAGGACTCGGTGCTCCAGGTGGACATCGCCGGCAGCGCGGCGGTCGCCAAGGTGTCCGTGCGCACGGCGAAGTGGGACTTCATCGACTACATCTCCCTGCTCAAGCTGGACGGCAGGTGGCGCATCGTGGCCAAGGTGTACCACCGCGAGCCCCGGGCGGAGGCCCCGTCCCGGCCCACGCCCGCCTCGCCCTGAGTCGACGACGGCCCCTGCACAGGACCTCCACCCCCGGTCGCGACGACGGAGCCGCGGGGCGGCTGACCGTCAGACCAGGGGATGGCCACCATCCACGCGCAGCACCTCGCCGGTGGTGAACCCATTGCTCATGAGGAACAGCGCGGCGTGCCCCACGTCCGTGGTCGTCCCGATGCGCCCCACGGGGAGCCGCCGCGCGTGCTGCTCGAACAACTGGTCCTTGGCCCCACCCGCGATGGCGTCCCAGACGGGGGTGTCGATCCAACCCGGTGACAGGGCGTTCACGCGCACCGGCGCCAGCTCCAGGGCCCAGGCGCGCACCGCGGCCTCAATCGCGCCATTCACCGCCGCGATGACCGAGCCGTTCGGCTTGGGGCGGAGGGAGGCAATGCCCGTGGTGAAGACGAGCGAGCCGCCGGGCGCGATTCGGGCATGACTGGCGACATGGAACGCCGCCATGAGCTTGGAGTCGAAGACGCGGCGCGCGGCGGCGAAGTCCATCCCCCGGATGCCCAGGTAGCGCGCCTCCACCGCCGTCACGACCACGTGATTCACCGGCCCGAGCGCCTCGAAGAGCTGGCGCACCGAGTCCTCGCTCGTGGCATCCACCGGGCAGGTCCGCACGCGCCCGGGGCTGTCGAGCAGGGCCGCGGCGCGCGCCAGCTTCTCGGAGGAACGGCTCGCGAGCGTCACGGAGGCGCCCTGCGCCAGCGCGGCCCGGGCCACGCCCAACCCGATGCCAGAGGAACCACCCACCACCACGACATGTTGTTGTTCGAGGGTCATGGCCCAGGACTACCGCGGGGCCAGGGTTGCAACCATGGGATGATGTGGAAAGCTCCATCCCATGAATGGAACGCTGGTCGACGAGAACCTGGGCCTCTTCGTGGCGGTGGCCCGGCAGCTGAGCTTCGTGGAGGCCGCGAAGCGCCTGGGGATGTCCACCAGCACCGTCAGTCGCCGGATAGCGCTCCTGGAGGAGACGCTGGGGACGCGGCTCCTCCAACGCACGTCGCGGCGCGTGGGCTTGACGCTGGAAGGCACGCGGCTGCTGGAGCGAGCGGGGCCGCTGCTGGACCAGCTCGGCGCGGTGCTCGACCAGTCCGTGGACCGGGAGGAAGAGCCCGCCGGCAGGCTGCGGGTGACGGCGCCCGTGACCTCTGGAGGCCAGCGCATCGCCCCCTTGCTGTTCTCCTTCGCGGCCCGGCATCCACGCGTGGCCGTGGAGCTGACGCTCACCAACGCCGTGGTGGACCTGGTGGAAGAGGGGTTCGACCTCGCCTTCCGGGTGGGCCCCATCCGGGACGCCGAGCTGGTGGCGCGGCGGCTGTGGAGCATCGAGTCCGTGTTCGCGGCCTCCCCTCGCTTCGTGCAGGACACCTTGAAGGGCCAGACGCAGCTGACCCGGGAGGCGCTCGCGAAGGTGCCGGCGGTGATGGCGATGCCTCGCGGGGTGTGGCGCCTGCGCCGCCGTGACGGCGGCGTGGAGGAGGTCCGACCGATGGAGGTTCGCGTCGCGGTGAACGACACCCAGGTGGCGGTGGCGGCCGCCCTGGCGGGCCTGGGCGTGGTCAGCGCGGCCAGGGAGCTGGTCGCCGCGCATGGCAAGAAGCTCGTGCCGCTCACCGTGAAGGGGCGCACCCCGGAGCCGCGAGAGCTGTTCGCCGTCTATCCCTCACGGAAGCAGCTCTCCACGCGGGCGCGCCGCGCGCTCGACTGGGTGATGGAGCACGGCGCTCCGGAGTCCCCCCGGCGGGCCTGACCCTCTCAGTCGCAGGGGAGGAAGCGCGTGGCGGCCACATGGATGCGGTCGCCCTCGCCTCTCGGAGCCTAGCCGAGCAGCGCCAGCAGCTTCAGCACGGTGTTCCAGTTGCGCGTCGTGACCGTGCCGCGCAAGGCCAGCTTCCCGAGCGCGCCCGCCAACGCGCTCTTCCCCTGGCCGTTCGGGTACCAGGAGTAGATCTCCTTGCCCGCGACCTGGAACAGCTCCGGCCCCCAGTCCTGGGCATGCAGGGGCGCCAGCTCCGCCTTCGTCGGCGCGTCCGAGAGGAACGTCACACACAGGAAGGAGGGGTTCGTCGCCACGTCCGCGAACGGGTTGCCGTCGACGATGGCTTGCAGCTGCTTCAGCGTCCGGAGCGTCGTGGCGATGGGCCGCCCCATGTACTGCTCCAGCGCGTCCTCGATGCCCTTCGTGAGCGCCGCCACGCCGAGCTTCGTGGCGAACACCGCGTTGCCGCTCTGCACGTAGGTCTTCACGTCGACGCAGCCGAGCTGCGCCAGCATCGCGCGCAGCTCGGCCATCGGCAGGCTGTTCTTCGTGCCCACATTCACGCCTCGGAGCAGGAGCGCGTAACGAGTCATCGCGTGATTGTGCCACGCGGGCGTCGGAGCGCGTCGACCTGAAGCTCGTGGGCCGCGAGGAGTTCGGCGCGGGCGTGGTGGCGCCGCGGTACGCGCCGGGCTGAACTCCTCGGGGCCCGCCCGTGGGTTACTCCCCCTTGGGTGCGTAGAACTCCGCTGGGCCGGCGAGCCACACGGTGGTACCGCCGGTGCGCTCCAGCAGTGCCTCGGCCAGCCGGGTCCAGTCATCGTGGAGGCCCACGACCTGCAGGCTGGACGGGACGTAGCCCACGAACTGCCGGGGCCCCACGGCGACGACGGTGGCCGAGGGCGCGAGGAACTGCGCCTCCGCATGGGCGCCATAGAGGGCCCAGGGGCTCCAGGAGCGGCTCAGCACCTCGTAGCGCAGCGGCGCGCAGCCCATCTGGGCGATGCGCCTGGCGTCCTCCTCGCTCTGTCCCGAGCAGACCTGGAGGCGGTCACCGAGCTTCACGTCCCGCAGCGGGCAGGCGACCTGGAGGACGTGGCGGCAGGTCCCGATGGGCTGGGGCGCGCCGCGCTCGCTCGCGTAGGCCTGGATGAAGGCGGCGCTCCCTTTCGCGTCATCCCACTGGATGGCCGGGCCCATGTCCTCCAGGAAGACCCAGGGCACGGTGGTGGCATCCACCAGCGCCGAGGCCACCCACTCCACCTCCAGGCCGTACCCGAGGGGCGCCTCGCTGTACGGGACGAACCCCACATAGCCGCCCGACTGCCGGCGCCTCACGGTGCCGGCGCCCCTGAACAGGACCTCGCCCTCCGCCGAACCCCCGGGGCGCGCCACGGTGCCGCCGGTGTCGGACGGGTTGTTCGCCGGATGCGTACAGAGCCGGGTGCAGGTGTTCGTCGCGTCCAGGTCGGCCCAGGCCTGGCTCGTGTTCGAGCAGCCCAGGGTTTCATCGAGCGGGGCGACGGCGGGGAGTGCACAGACACAGGGCTTGTGGACCGCCGTGAACCGGCACGCGGCATCCACCCACGGCGGCGGACCCTGATGGCCATGATACCCGACGCCGATGATGCCTCCGGGCGTTCGAGCCTGGGCCGGCGCGCCCCAGGTGACGACGCTCAGGGCGGCCAGGAGCACGAGCAATGACATCCTCGACGTGAGACGAAGCAAGCACGGCTGCGGGGACATGGGACCTCCAGCGAATGGACAGACACGGCGAAAGGGCTCGAGGAACATACGGGAGTCGCAGCGAGCGCCGGCATCACCCATAGGGGTGACGTCATCCGAACCCAGGGGCGTGAGAAAGGCTGTCGTTGCCGCGCATGGTAGAAACACCCCGGACGTCGTGCCGACACTCGAATCCAACCGGGAGGAAGGTCATGCGCGTGAAGCGTCAGCCGGGTTCCATGCAGGGGGAGCAGGTGCTCCTGGAGGTGATGACGGCGTTGAGCAGCTCGCTCGACCTGAAGGAAGCCTTCTCGGAGTCCCACCGGATTCTGTCACGCGTGCTGGCGGCGGACTTCGGAGGGTTGTGTGTGTCCAATCCAGGGGCGCCCGGCCAATACGACTGGCCGATGGTCCAGGACATGCCGCAGGTCTTCTTCGACCGCTATCCAGAGATATCAGACGCGTGTTTCGTGAGCTCGGCGGTGATTCGGCGGCCCAACACCGTGCTGCGGGACACCGAGATGCTGTCGCGCCGGCAGATGCACGACAGCGCCATGTATGCGTACTGCCGGGAGATGCACATGCCGGTGGAGCGGGTGTTGTCCGTGTTGATGGACCTGGGCCTGGGCTGGCACAGCGGCTTCACGCTGTACCGGGAGACCCGGAAGGCCTTCACGGAGAAGGAGCGCTCGTTCTTGCAGCGGCTGACGCCCATCCTGGCGAGGACGGTTCGCAATTGCCGCATGATGGAAGACCTGGCGCACCAGGGAGACCTCCTGGAGCAGCTCTTCCGACACACGGGGCTCGACAGCATCGTGTTGAGCCCGCCCACCACCGAGCTGATGCGCACGCCCCGCTCCACGGCGCTGCTGCATCGCTGGTTCCCGGATGCGCCCTGTGGCCGCTTCGGCCTGCCGCAGGTGCTGCTGGACGCACTGGAGGGGCTCCGTCGCAGCATCTCCGGGCCGGACGTGCTGACGTTCCGGCGCCCGGGGAGGAGCTTGAAGGTGACCTTCCTCCGGTTGCCGGGGCAGTCCGGGAGGATGCCCTGGGCGCTGGTCTTCCAGGAGGTACAGCACGGCGCGCAGGCTCCCGCGGAGTGGCGCAAGCGCCTCACGCCGCGCGAGATGGACGTGGTGGAGCGTGTCTTGAATGGCTGGGACAACCAGACCATCGCGGACGACATGGACAGTTCGCTGAACACCTTGAAGACGCACCTGAAGCGCGTCTACGCGAAGCTGGCCGTGCCCAGCCGCGCCAAGCTCATCCTCCTCGCGCAGGAGCACGGCGCTGGGGCGGAGGGTTGGCCACCGCGCTCGTAGGCAGAGCGCGAGGGCAATTGTTGGTGAGCTGGCCTCGGGCTAGAAGTCTTCGACATCGAAGGAGGAGTGAATGTCGAGTCGAACGGTGTCCCGGAGGACGTTGCTCCAAGGTGCGTTGGTGGCGGTCGCCTTCAATCCCACGAGCCGGAGCTGGGCTTCCACGCTGGAGGCTGGCGCGGTCCCCCTTCCCCCACTCGATGGCGAGCTGCTGCTCGACGAAGCCTCTCGGACCGCGGCCTCGGACGACTTCGGCCACATCCGCCACCACACGCCGTGGGCGGTGCTCGTGCCCGGCTCGGTGAAGGACATCGTGGCCATGGTCCGCTTCGCGCGCCGCCAGGGGCTGAAGATCGCCGCCGCGCGCGGCCTGGGTGAGAGCCACAGCACCTTCGGCCAGTCCCAGGTGCCCGCGGGCATCGTCATCGACATGTCCGCGCTGGCCACCATCCATGAGCTGGACGCGGACAGCGCCTGGGTGGATGCGGGCGTCCGGTGGCACGAGCTGCTCCAGGCCTCGCTCCCCAGCGGCAAGAGCCCCCCGGTGCTCACCGACTACATCGAGCTGAGCATCGGCGGGACGCTGTCGGCGGGAGGCATCGGCGGACAGGCGTTCCGCTGGGGCCTCCAGGTGGACAACGTCCTGGAGATGGACGTCGTCACGGGCCGAGGCGAGCTCGTGCGGTGCTCACGCTGGCGCGAGCGGCCCCTGTTCGACGCCGTGCGCTCGGGCCTGGGCCAGTTCGGCATCATCGTGCGCGCCCGGGTGCGGCTCGTCGACGTGCAGCCCCGCGCCCGGACCTACCTCGCGCTGTACGACGACCTCCACCGATTCCTCGAGGACCAGCGGCGGCTCATCGAGGACGGCCGCTTCGACTACGTCGAGGGCTCCGTCGTCTCCTCCAACGGAGGCCGGGCGTATCAGCTCGAGGTCGTGAAGTACTTCACCCCGGGCTCGGAGCCCCAGGACTCGCGGCTGCTCGCGGGCCTGCGCTTCCAGCCGGGGACACTCCAGGTGACGGACGGCAGCTACTTCGACTTCGCCAACCGGCTCGCGCCCCTGATCGAGCTGCTCAAGCAGCTCGGCGTCTGGGGTTTCCCCCACCCCTGGCTGGACATGTTCGTCCCCGCCCGGTGCGCCGAGGACTTCGTCCAGGAGGTCCTTTCGCAGACCACCGACGCCGACATGGGACAGGGGCCCATCCTCCTCTACCCCTTCCGCGCCTCGGCGCTGACCACGCCCTTCCTGCGGACGCCCAACGACAGACACGTCTTCCTCTTCTCACTGCTGCGCACCGCGATTCCCCCGACGCCCGAGAACGTCGCCTCGCTCGTGCAGAAGAACCGCGCCATCGTCGACCGGCTCACGGCGGTCGGCGGGAAGATCTACCCCGTGGATGCCGTGCCCTTGAGCCCCGCGGACTGGCGCCGCCACTTCCATCCACACTGGGAGCGGTTCGCGCACGCCAAGCGACGCTACGACCCGGACCACGTCCTCACCCCGGGACAAGGCATCTTCTGAGCGAGGGTGGCGGAACGTCCAATGACTGTGTCCACGAAAACACAGTCACCCCCATGAATGACTGTCATTGATTGACGCCCGAGTGACGACAAGGCGAGAGTCTCGTCGTCCTCCCGCAGCCAATCCCAGGAGAATCCAGACATGTCATTTCGAATGAGCGGTTTGTCCGTCGCCGTGCTCGCCGTGGTCCTCCATGTCGCGCCGGCCCAGGCCCAGCAGTGCGTCCCGGCGAATTCGACCGCGGGCACGTGGCTCACCGTGGTCGACAACTACGTGGGCTCGGCGCAGGCCTCGGTCGCTTCCACGCTCACGGCGGTCGCCGCGCCAAGCCCTCTCAACCTCCTGCAGGCCACCAGCGACCTCGCGTCATTGACTGTCAACGCCACGGCCATGAACATCTTCTCCGGCTTCGACGCCGAGGTCCTCGCCGAGGCGTTCAACGTCGACACCGAGGTCGCCGTCCGCCTGCAGACGCAGGGCGACATGCGAGGCGCCATCGTCCAGGTCCAGGCAGGCCTGCCGTTCGTGATTCCGACAGCCTCCGATGTCACCGCCATGAACGACATCCTCAGCGAGCTCACGGACCTCCGGGCGAGCCTGCCGGCATTCTGTCCGTGACGCACCTCAGGCCGGCTTCTGCTCGAACCGGGAGATGACCTCCTCGAGGACACTCCGGAAGTAGCCCTCCGAAGGGCCGCCAGCCTCACGGAGGGCGAGCAGCAACGGATGGAAGCTCGGGTCTCCCAGGGCCGCGGCGGCCTCGAGCGCGTACACCCTCACCGTCTCGCCCTTCAGCGCGGCGCGCACGGGCTCGACCGCGCGAGCGTCCCCGCGAGTCGCCAACCCCACCAGCGCCTCCCCGACGATCTCCGGGTCCGTATCGCCCAGGCGCGCCACGAGCGCATCCCGCAGCTCCGGCGTGTCACACGCCTCCATGAGCGTCCCCAGCCCGAAGGTCGCCCGGTCCCGGACATCGCGGTCCTCGTCGGCCGTGAGCTGGATGAGCGCCTGCACCGCCTCGGGCGCGTCCAGGACCGCCAGCCCGTGCACGGCGCCATACCGCGCCTCGGCCGAGGGATGGTTCGCCAGGGCGATGAGCTCGGCCAGGGCACGGGGCTCCACCAGATGCCCCAATGCAACCCCCACGGAGAGGAGGACTCCGGGCTCCCGCTCCCGCCGAAGCAGCTCCACCAGCGCGTCCCCACGCTCCGCTCGGAGGACAGGATTTCCAGCGCCGAGCTGACCCAGGATGTCCGCCCCCCGTCCCCGCGCCTTCGCGGAGGAGGCACCCAGCAACTGGATGGCCGCGTCCAGCACCTCTCGCGTCCCTCGCGCATGCAGGGCATGGATGGCATTCCAGGCGCGCTCATCCTCTTCGTCTCCCGTCAGGGCGACCTGGATGAGCTCCTCGATGCTTCTCGCGTCTTCTTGCTCCGGAGGACTCATTGACGCTGTCCTCTCAAGGCACCGGGCGACGGAGGGCGACCTTCGCGCGCACGGCCTCGATGAAGGCGGGCTTGTCCACGCTCCCTCGCACGTGCTCGAAGTCCAGCCCCAGGTTCTCGGCGACCGCGCGCAGGTGCTCCAGACAAGGCTCTGCGTCCGGAGCCCTGCCCTGCACGAACACCGGATGGCACAGGGAGCAGTAGTTGACCACCCAGACCTGCTCGTCCGGCCCCATCTCCAACGAGACGGGACTGCCATCACTCGAGCCCTCCACATGGGGCGCGATGCGCCAGATGCCCGTGTCGTCACCGACGCCCATCAAGAGGTCCCGGTAGTTGAGGCTGGGGACGAACTCCCAGTCTCCCCAGTCATACCCATACGCCTGCGTCTCCGTGCGACGGGCGCGGCCGCGCGTCTGCTCGAAGTCGTGGGCGCCCGTGGGTGCCTCCCCCGAGGCGAAGAAGAACAGGTCCAGGACGGCATGGTCGTCCCCCATGCCGTCCTCCTCGCACTCCTCGCCTGTCTTCTCACCGCACACGTACGTCGTCGGTGGACCACAGACACTGCAACGATAGTCATGCACACCCATGGCCCGAGCATACAAGCACCCGGGCCCGGGCGCAGTGACGGGCTACGGCGCGGGCATCCAGGCCAGGGCCAGGTTCCTGGCGCTGCCCACGTTCACGTCCTGGATGTCCCCACCATCGGCCAGGTTCGCGCTCCGCACCCGGGTCCCCAGCCAATCCGCCCAATACAGCCGTCCGGCCGTGACATCGATGTCAATCCCATGCACAGTGCTCTGGTTGGCCACCAGCGCGGTGACATTGGAGCCGTCCAGGTTGGCGACATAGATGCTGCTGCCGCGCGTCGCGAAGTACACCTTCCCGCCGCTCGAATCGACCGCCAGGCCCACGCCCTGCCCGCCCAGGCCCGTGGCCACGGTCTCCACACCCGTGCCGTCCAGGTTGAAGCGCATGAGCACGGTGTTGTTGTACGTGATGAGATACACCTTGCCATTCGGGACATCGACCGCGAGGGCGGACGGGCTGTCGATGCCGCCGACGAGCTGCGTGGGATTGCTGCCATCCAGCCCGGCGACCATGACCCGGCGGCCGTTGAAGTCGGACCACAACAGCTTGCCATTCGTCGAATCGACGGTGATCCCACTGGGGAAGCCCCCGTTCGCGACGACATCCACCGCGTTCGCCCCGTCACTGTCCATGCGAACGATGGCCGCGTCGCGCTTGTAGTAGACGGTGCGGGCGACGCGGTCCGTGGCGAGGGTCGACGTCCCGCCAAGGCCCGTCTTGAGCTCGACGGCATTCGCGCCGTTCACGTCCGCCCGCCACAGCGAGCCGGCGGCCGTCACCCAGTAGACGCGCGCCGGGCTGGTGACTTCGACGGTGAAGGAGGTGGAGGTGGTGTCGGAGCCGTCACCCACCGCCAGGGTGATGGTGGTGGTGCCGCTGGCGCCGACGACGGGGACGACGTCGAGCGTCCGGCTGGAGCCCGCGCCACCGAGGACGAGGTGGCTGGAGTCATTGGGCACCAGGTCGACATTGGAAGACGTCGCGATGACCGTGAGGCCGTCCGCGGCGGTCTCCACGTCGCCCACCGTGAAGGCCAGCGCGCCCGTCGAGCCGCCCGCGGGGATTCGCTGGTCGACCACGGTGGAGAGGGTGGGGACATCGTTCACCTCGGTGACGGTGACCGTGAAGGTCGTGGAGGTGGTGGCGGCGCCATCGCTCACCGTGAGGGTGATGGTGGTGGTGCCGCTGACGTTCGCGACGGGGACCACCTGGAGGGTGCGGCTCGCGCCCGAGCCACCGAGGACCAGATGGCCGGCGCTCTCCGGCACCAGGGCCGTGTTGGAGGACGTGGCGGAGACCACGAGGCTGCCAGCGTCGGTCTCCACGTCGCCCACCGTGAACGCCAGCGCGCCCGTCGAGCTGTCCTCGGCGAGAGTCTGCGGAGACACCGCGGAGAGCGTGGGCGCGTCGTTCACCGGCGTGACGGTGAGGCTCACCGTCCCCTGGGCGCTCTGGCCCCGGGGGTTGGTGACGCGGAAGACCAGCGCGTCCTCGCCGTGGTAGTCGGCGCCCGGGGTGTAGGTGACGGAGCCGTTGGCGCGAACCGCCCCCAGCGTGCCGTGGTCTGGTGCATCGACGATGGCGAAGGTGAGCGTCCCGTCGCCGCTCGCGGGCAGCTGCACCTCGAGGGCCGTGTCTTCGGCCGTCTGCAGGGAGACATCGCGCGCGACCGGCGGCGTGCCCGGCGTCGGGTCATCATCGTCGCGACAGGCGCCGAGGGTGGTGGCGACCAGCCCCATCACCAGGGCGACGCGCAAGGTGGCGGCTGGCGCCGTGAGCCATCTCGAAAACGACTGGGACATGAACTTTCCTCGGAGGGCGCCCGACAGGGGCGCCGTGGATGGGGAGCGCAAGGCTCATGACAAGGGGACGCCAGGACGGCCAGCGACCCGAGCAGGTAACCGGGGCACGTCGGCGCGGCCACCACTACACCGGGGCCCTTGCGCGGGATATTGGACCTAGTGCCTATGCCCCGTGGGGCCCTCCGCCCGGGCCCAGCCGGTCCACGAACCGCACCAGCTCCGCCACCGAATCCACCTCCAGCTTCTGGATGACCCGGGCGCGGTGCACCTTGATGGTCTTCTCGGTGGTGCCCAACCGCTGGGCGATCTCCTTGTTGGTCAGCCCCTGGGCCACCAGCGCGCAGACCTCGCGCTCGCGCGACGTGAGGGCCTCATGACGCGCCCGCAGCGAGGCCGTCTGCGCGCGGTCGGCGCGGGCCGCCGCGTCCTTGAGCAGGGCCTGGGTGATGGCGCCCAGCAGCTGCTCTTCGTCGAAGGGCTTGAGGAGGAAGTCCACCGCGCCGGCCTTCATCGCCCGCACGCTCGCCGGAACATCCCCGTGCCCGGAGATGAAGATGACGGGCAGATGGCAGCCCCTGGACTCCATGGCCTGCTGCAACTCCAGCCCGTTCAGCCCCGGCATCCGCAGGTCCAGCACGGCGCAGCCCGGCGTGTCACCGGACACCTGCGCGAGGAACTCCGCGGGCGAGGCGAAGGGCCTCGTGTCATGCCCGGCGGCCCGCAGCAGCCGCCCCAATCCCCGCAGCACGGACGCATCGTCGTCCACGAGGAAGATGGTGGCGGGAGCTTGTGTCATGGCGAGGACTCCAGGTGGGCCGCGGGAAGCACGCACCGTAACAGAGCCCCCTGTCCAGGAGGGCTCTCCGCCTGCAGGCGTCCGCCGTGCGCCTCGACGATGGAGCGGCTGATGGACAGCCCCATGCCCAGCCCGTGCTCCTTGGTGGAGAAGAAGGGCTCGAAGACGCGGGCCAGCCGGGTCGGCTCGATGCCGCCCCCCGAGTCCTGCACGCGCAGCTCCACCTGCCCCGGGACGGACGCGACGGTGTCGACCCGCACGTGGCGCTGGCCCGCGGGCAGCTCGGCCATGGCGTCCAGGGCGTTGATGAGCAAGTTGAGCACCACCTGCTGGAGCTGGATTCCATCCCCTTGAATCATGGGGAGCGACGGGGCCAGTGACAGGTGCAGGTCCGCGCCGCGCAGTCGCATGTCATTGACCAGCAGGCGCGCCACCTCGCGCACCAGGTCATTGAGCGAGTGGAGCTCCTGCCTCGGCTCCCCTCGCTTGATGAGCACGCGCATGCGGTGGATGACCTCACCCGCGCGCTTGCCGTCGGAGACGATGTCCCCGAGCGCCTCGCTCAGCTCCTCCAGCTCCGCGGGGGTGGCGCTCAGCAGGCGACGCGCGGCCTGCGCGTTGCTGAGAATCGCGGCCAGGGGCTGGTTGAGCTCATGCGCCAACGACGCGGCGAGCTCGCCCAGGGCGGCCACCCGGCTCATGTGGGCCAGCTGGTCCAGGGTCCGACGCGCCTCCAGCTCCGCGAGCTTCTCCAGGCGCTGGCGCTCGACGAGCTCGGCCTGGGCCCGCATGCGTCTGCGGCGCTCCACCACGAGCCCTCCGGCCACCAGCGCCTGCAGGCCGATGACCGTCAGCGCGCCCAGGACCCACCAGCGGGAGCGCTCCCAGAGCGTGGGCTCGTCGAAGGCGAGCCGCACCCCATCGGGCACCCGCTCACGGGGGATGTCCCAGCGCAGGAGCGCGCGGGCATCGAGCGTCAGCGTGTCCACGGCGGCGGGCTTCAGGGGCGCGAGGAACTCCTCCCGCGCGCCGCTCAGCACGCGGCAGGTGAGCAGCCCCAGCTGTCGGCCCACGGCCTCGTAGCTGACGAGCGCTCCGCCGACGACGCCCAGCCCCAGGACGGTCTCATGGAGGGCGAAGGCGGGACGGTTGCTCGCGGAGAGGAACATGCGCGCGATCTCACGTCCCACCAAGGGCCTGCCGCTGGCGTCCGTCATGAAGCTGGCGGTGAGGACCAGCGTGTCCTCCGGCAGCTCCCCCGCGCGCTCGAGCAGCTCGGACAGCGCGAGGTTGCTCAGGTCGATGAGCTCCAGCCCCCGCCGCTCGAGCAGCGGCCGCAGCTCCCGCAGGAACAGCGCCTGCTGCGCGCGCTCCCAGGGGCTGGCGCCATTGACGAGCGCCAGCCTGCGCGTACGGGGCAACAGGCGCAGGGCCAGCTCCGCGGTGGCGCGCATGTCATAACGCAGCCAGAGGCCCGCCACGCGCTCGGGGCGGGGCTGCTGCTCCCAGAGCCGCTCATCCTCGGAGAGGACCACCAGCGGGATGTCCGGCCACAGCGCCTGGCGCAGTTGCAGGGCCTGCTGGATGGCGTCCGAGCGGAAGGCGATGAGCGCATCCGGCCGACGCTCCCGGTACTTGGTCAGGTACCAGGTGTGGAGGGCTTGCGGATAGGTGGCGCCGCGGGCCCAGCCCAGGTCCAGGCTCTCGACATCCAGCGTGACGGGTCCCCCCTGCGACTCCCACAAGGAGGAACGGAGGCTCGCGACGAGCGTCGCCATGGCGGGCAGCGCCGTGTCCTCGGGGATGAGCAGGAGCACGGACTTCCCACCCGGACGCGGCGGCTGGGCCACCGCTCGGGGCGATGACAGCGACAAGAAACAGAAGACGAGGATGATACGCCAGGACATGGTCGACACTCTTGCCGCGAGACACCGCCCTTGTCTTCACGCGGCCCCACGCTCGGGTGACCCGTCGCCCCCCGGTCCGCGTGACGCGGCGGTCCAGGTCGAATCGTCGACCGGGCTGCGACGGGGTCGCCTTGACGCGCGGGCTGGGTGTACGCTCGGGGGCGCCGCGGTCGACGTCCTCCTCTCCTCGTCGGGTTCCCTGATGCGCGACGGTGATGCCCTCGAAGAGGTCTGCCGCAGACTCGGACCGGCCATCTACCGCCGTTGCCTGAAGATTCTGCGCAACCCGGACGAGGCCTCGGACGCCTGCCAGAAGGTCTACATGCAGCTGGTGCGTCATCGCGCCCGGCTGCCTCCGGAGCCCGAGCAGCTGCGCTGGGTCTACGTCATCGCGACGCGGGTGTGCTTCGCCCAGCTTCGCGACGATGCCTGGGAGACGGCGAGCGGCGCGGAGCTGAACCACGACGCGCCAGCGCCCACCGACAGCTTCACGGAGGTGGCCGACCGGCAGCTGGCGCGCGAGGCGCTCTCCCGCGCCACGGAGCACGAGCGCATGGTCGCGTGGCTCGTGCTCGTCGACGGCCACTCCCAGGAGGAGGCCGCGGAGCTGCTCGGCCTCTCACGCAAGACCATCGGCAAGCGCATCCAACTCTTCCTGGCGAACGCCCGCCGAGGGGTCTTCGAATGAACGCGGCACGGACGTCGCAATGCCCGAGCGACCTCACGCTCGAGGAGCACCTGCTCCGACCGAACCCCGCCACCGCCCGACACATCACCGGGTGTGCCCACTGCCAGTCCTGGGAGCGGGCCGCCGCCGAGGCCTCTGGCGCCTTCGCCCGCCAGCACCCTCGCTGGATGGCGAAGGCCCGCCCCTCGCCGCTGAGGCGCTGGGCGCCGCTGCTCGCCACGGCCGCGCTCGCCGCCGTCGCGCTGGTCCTCCTCCACGCCCCTTCCCCAGAGCTCCCACGCTACGCGACCAAGGGCGACGAGCTCACCGTCTACATCGGAGGCCAGGGAGCACCGCGGGCCGCGACCCAGGGCGAGCACGTGCGGCCAGGAGAGTCCCTCCGCTTCCAGGTGGCGCCGGGCGCGGCGGCCTTCGTCTGGATTGCCTCCGTGGACGCCACGGGCGCCGTCTCGCGCCTGGTGCCCGCCGAAGGGACGACGCCGCTCGCGGTGGACGGGACACAGGTGCTCCCGGGCAGCGCGGTGCTGGATGCGGCGGAGGGACCCGAGCGCATCTGGGCGGTGATTTCACCCGAGCCCCTGGGCTGGACCGTCGTCGAGCAGGCCCTCCAGGGCAGCCCGGTGCGAGACCCCACCGCGGTCCACATCCCCGGGGCCCGGACCTCCACGGTGTTGCTGGAGCGCGGCGCGCCATGAGCCGGCTGGCATGGCTGGTCGTACTGCTCTTCGCGGCGTCCGCGCGGGCCCAGCTGCCCGAGCGCAGGTTCGCGCTCGTGGTCGGCGGCAACGTGGGCGCGGCGGGCCATGCGCGGCTGCGCTTCGCGGAGGCGGATGCGTCACGCTTCGCGGACACGCTGAAGGAGCTCGGGGGCTTCCAGGGCGAGGACGTGCGCGTGCTCCATCAGCCCACCCGCGCGCGGCTGCTCGTGGAGGCGCGCGCGCTCGAACAGCGCATCGCCGAGGCGGCGAGTCGTTCCTCGCGACGAAGCCTCCTGCTGCTCTACTGGTCCGGACATGCCACGGAGAAGGGCCTGGAGCTGGGGAGCGAGACCTTCACCTTCGCGGAGCTGAAGAAGCTGCTCGGCGCCTCGCGGGCGCACGTGCGGCTGGCTTTCGTGGATGCATGCAAGTCCGGAGGCCTCGTCAGCCCGAAGGGGGCGAAGGCCGTGCCCGGCGGCTTCGCGCTCGACGTCACCAGCGATGAGTCCCCGGATGGGACCGCCATCCTCGCGTCCTCGGGGCCTGGTGAGAACGCGCTGGAGAGCGCGGAGCTGCGGGGGAGCTTCTTCACGCACCACCTGACGGCCGGGCTTCGCGGCGCGGCGGACGCGGACTCGGACAGCCGCATCACCCTCCAGGAGGCGTATCGCTATGCGTATGCGAAGACGGTCTCCCACACGGCCGAGGTCTCCGGCGTCGCCCAGCGTCCGACGTACGCCCTGGACCTGAAGGGCAAGGGAGAAATCGTGCTCGCCGAGCTGCGCCACGCGGACGCGCGGCTCGTCTTCGCCCCGGGGACACGGGCCGACAGGCGCTGGCTCGTCGTGCGCGACGAGGGGCTCGGCGAGGTGCTGGAGCTCCGCGAGGACCCGGTGAAGCCACAGCGGCTCGCGCTGCGTGCCGGGAGCTACCGGCTCATCCGGACGACGGCGGACGATGTCTGGACCGGCGCCTTCGCGCTCACGCGCGGAGAGGAGCGCACGGCGACGACCGTCACGCTGACACCGCGTCCGTTCGCGGAGCGCGGGACGAAGGGAGGCGAGGCCATTGGCCGGGAGCTGGAGCTCTTCGCCTCGGTGGGACTCAACACGCCGCTGCTGCGAGGCATGGGGCTCGCCCCCGCGCTGCTGCTGGGGGGCGACGTCACGATGGGCACCTCCCAGACGCTGCGCATCCGGGCGCGGTACCAGGCTGGGCGCGGCCAGGATGCCGGGCTGCCGTATGCGCTCCGGAGCATGGGTGGGGATGTCGCGTGGCTCTGGCGGCTTCCCGTCCGGGGACTCGAGGCCGGCGGCAGGCTGGGCGCGGACGCGGTCCGCCAGTCGGTAGCGAGCACGTCGGAGGGGACGACGCTCCGGGGGCGCGCGGGAGTGGTGCTCTCCCACTCGCTGTCGCTCGGGGGGCGGTTCTCCTGGGTCTCGGAGGCGGAGGCGCAGCTCGCCTCGTTCCGGCTGAATGGCCGCGGAGTCTTGCGACCCGCGTTCGAGGCCGTCACCGGTCTGGGCTTCCGACTCTGATGCGAAAGCGGCTCCTCGTCGCGGCGCTGGGCCTGCTCGCGTGTGGCGAAGGGCTCTTCGATGCGCGCGGCCGTCCCGACGTGCGTGTCATCGGGCGCGAGGGAGGCACTGTCACCTCCCGTGATGGTCGCGTGCGCGTGACGATTCCACCGGGGGCGCTCGCGGGCGAGGAGACTGTCTCGCTCCAGGAACAGGGGACACGGGACTGGTCGGTGGGAGCGACCTATGCCCTGGAGCCTTCCGGGAGGACACTCGCTATACCCGCGCGCGTGGAGATGCGCGCCGAGTCGGCGCCGGGGCACCGTGGCCCCGCGTCGCTCGTGCGGATGACCCGCGCGGGGCTCCCGGCGCCGATGGCCGGAGCCTGGAGCGAGGGCACTCGCAGCTTCGGTCAGCTCTCCGCGCTCGAGGACCTGGGGCTCTCACAGCCTCCGTGCTCCGAGCCCATCGAATGCGCGGATGGCTTCCGCTGCGAGGACGGCGCGTGCAAGGCCTGCCCCGCCAACGTCTCCTGCCGCGCCAACCCGGGCCTACCAGGCCCGAGGAACACCGGCGTGCCCGCGGGGGCGGTCCTGGTCCGACATGAGGGAGACCTCGTGGTGGACACGCCGGGGGCCGTGCTCGAGGACCGGGACATCCACGGCCGGCTCATCATCCGCGCGAACGACGTCACCGTGCGCCGCTGCGTGGTGCATGCGCCGGTGCCGCGTGAAATCGACGGCATCATCAACGTCACCGGGGTGACAGGGGTCGTGATGGAGGACGTGGAGGTCTTCGCCGAGGAGTCGTCCACGCTGCAGTGGGGGGTGGTGGGCGGAGGCTTCACCGCGCGTCGGATGAACATCCACGGGGTGGTGGTGGGGATGAGCCTGCGCTCCGGCGCGCGGGTGGAGTCCACGTGGATCCACGCCCTGGACCCGGTGGGTGCCCAGTACGGCATCAGCGTCTTCGGGGGCAGCGACATCGGCATCTACGACAGCAACGTGCATGGCCCGGGGGAGGACGTCGGCGCGGCCATCTTCGTGAACCAGGAGGCCGGCCCCACGCGCGATGTGAGGGTGGAGCGCAACCGCCTGGACCGGGGCAGTTGCATCGTGAACCTGGGCCACGCGGGCGGCGCGAGCCTGCAAGGCATGGCGGTGCGCAACAACGTCTTCGGCGCGCGGACCATCTACGACTGCGCCGTGCTGGTGAGCACCCAGACGCAGCTGTCCGCCGCGGGCAACGTCTGGGAGGCCACGGGCGTGGAGGTCCCCATCGAGCGACACGATTGAGACCTCCGGGACGCCTCGCTAGTTCGACGGCGGGAGGACGGTGCCGTCCTCCCACGTGTTGTTGGACCAGACGTTCCCCGGCTCCGAGGTGTCGAAGCTGGTGATGGCGCCGTACCAGCCACAGCGCCCGCTCTCACCGCGACCGAAAACGTTGCCGATGAAGCGGATGTTGTTCGTCGCGTCCGAGTACGGCTTGCCCCTGGACGAGCCGCCGTAGGCGCAGAAGCCGCCCGTCGTGCCCGGGAAGTAGTTGTTCTCCACCAGGTTGTTCTCCACCGGCGCGAAGTCACCATAGCCGGTGAGCGCCGCCGAGCACCCCGCGTCGGGCGGGATGTTCGGCGCGTCGCAGATGATGGTGTTGTGCCGGAGCGTGACGTTGCGGCCCATCCGGATGCCGGACTCGTGCGCCATCCCCGTCTCGTCCGTCATCTGGCCATGGACGTAGGAGTCGCGAATCTCGCAGTCGTGCCAGCAGTGCATGGAGCGATTGCCGCCCTCGACGTGCACGCGGATGGCGGTGAAGTTCACGGCGCCCACGCCCGTGGCGTACCGGTCACCCGCGTCGACGTGGGAGTCGGTGAGGGTGAAGGAGAAGCCCGTGGAGTTCTCGTCCGTGGCGACGCTGCCGTTGATCTTCGAGTTGCGGATGATGACGCCCGCCGCGCGGATGTTGAGGTCACAGTTCACCGTCTTCGCGTCGATGACCGTGTTGGCCACGGTGATGGTGCAGGGCCCCGTGTAGGGCGTCAGCTGCGTCCCCGCCGGCACCCCCGTCGTGCTCGCGTTCGGGAAGCCGCCGGACGGAGGGGCCGACTGGGTCGTCGCGGTGACGGTGTTCGAGTTCGCGCTGACATTGCCCGCCGCATCACGCGCCTTCACCAGGTAGCTGTAGGCCGTGGCCGCCGTGAGGCCCGTGTCCGAATAGGTGCGGCTCGACGTGGAGGCGAGCTGCACGCCCCCCCGGAAGACGTCGTAGGCCACGACACCGACATTGTCCGTGGAGGCGCCCCAGCTCAGGTTGATGGCGCTCGCGGACACCACGGAAGCGACGAGCCCGGAGGGAGCCGTCGGCGCCTGCGTGTCCGGCGTGGGCTCCGTGGTGTCCGGGAGGAAGACCACGTCCACCGCGTAGTCGGTGTTCTGATAGCCCTGCGTCGGGAAGCCGCCCCCGTAGCGATAGACGCCGTTGACCCCGTCCACGCCCGAGGCGAGCCCCTGGATGGGGCCGCGCGACTTGCCCGCGTTGAAGCCGCCCACGGTGGCGCCATACCGCCCGGCGGACGCGTAGTACGACACGACATAGGTGGTCCCCACGGTGACGGTGACGGGGGACGCCAGACGCACCGTCTGCCACCCCGTCGTCGTCTCGCTCGTGGACGTCGCCTCCGCGAGCTTCGTGCCCGTCCGGCTCCACAGGCTCACGCGGTGGGGACCGACGTTCTGCGCCCCACCCTTGAAGAAGCGCACGCCCCGCACGGTGCCAGGGGCCGTCACGCGGAACTTCATCCCCAGCTCCACCGCCGCGGTATCGCTGTCCATCGCGATGGTGGGACGGGCCGAATCCAGGAACAGCGAAACCTCGCCCGGCTCCAGGGACTGGTGCTCACCGGCGAGCGACTCCTGGCTCGCGGGCGCGTCCACGGGGCCCGAGGAACAAGCGGACAGGATGAGGGAAAGGACTGCTGCAAGACCACGGAATCGCATGCGCACTGCCTCCGAGAAATGTCGCTTCGGAGCGGCTAATGCGCGAGCCGCGATTCCTGGGAACCCGAGGCGCACGAAAGTTCCCGGCGCCCCGGCCCCCACCAGGGTCATCCCAGCGGGTCGCCCGTGGGGCGGCGGCGGCCAAGGCGTGCCATCGACTCGGCACGCAACTGTCCGCACGCCGCATCGATGTCCGCCCCGAACTGCTGTCGTCGCGTCGCCGAGACGCCCAGGCGGTGCAGCCCCGCCACGAAGTCGTCGACCTTCGACGACACCGGGGCCCGGAACGACGGGTCCGCCCCGAAGGCCGCGTTGTAGCGGATGACGCTGACGTGAAAGAGCTCGGGCCGGGTCCTGCGTTGCACCAGCCGCCCGAGCGCGACGAGGTGGTCCTCGGAGTCATTGACACCCTCAATCAGGAGGTACGCCAGATAGGTCTTCCGCCGCGCGCGCACCACGTGTCGGTCCAGGATGGCGAGGTTCTCCTCCAGGGAGTAGCGACGCTCGAGCGGGATGAGCTGCGCGCGCTGCTCGGGGAACGCGGAGTGCACCGAGAGCGTCAGGGTGACCTGCGGGTGCGCCTCGGTGAGCGCCTGGAGCGCCGGCGCGAGGCCCACCGTCGAGACGGTGATTCGACGCGGTGACAGTCCGCCCAATCCCGGCGACGTGAGCACGCTCAGCGCGGTGAGCACGTTCGGATTGGCGAGCGCCTCACCCATCCCCATGAACGCGACGCTCTTCGGAGCCCCCCCAGGCCCCGAGCTCCACCGTTGGTGCACGACCTGAGCGCAAATCTCGTCGGCGCTCAGGTTGCGCTCGAGCCCCAGCGCCCCCGTGGCACAGAACGAACACGCCAGACCACAGCCCGCCTGGGTGGACACACAGACCGAGGCCCAGCCGGCGCGGTAGCGAGACAGAACGGTCTCCACCCGCGCACCCGAGCGCGTGCGGAAGAGCACCTTCTCGACCTGCTCTCCCGTGCGCACGGACTCGACCTCGAGCGGGAGGACCGTCGGCCCGAAGCGGGAGACGAGCTGCCGCCGGAGGTCTCCCGGCAGGTCTCGGACCTCCTCGAACCCCTGCGCGCCGCGCTGAAAGGCCGTCACCAACTGGTGGTAGCGATACGCGGGCGCACCGAGCCCGTGGAGGAAGGCGTGGACCTCGGCGAGGATGCCTGGAGGTGGGTGCACGAGCTCGTGCGCAATGCGGCCATGCATGGCGATGACTCCTGAAGCGGCGTGGGGGGTGAGGCACTTCAAACCCGACGGCACACGGCGGACGTGTGCGGCGCGGTCGAGAGGACGACGGGCGTCCTCGAATCGATGGGGTTTGGGGTGACCTAGGCCATGGTAGCGCTGGCAGGACCAGCGCATGCCCTGTCTAGCACGCACGCCGTGGGATTTCAGCCCGTTCGCGCGGAGGCCGCCAGGCAGCCCGGCCTCCCACGCGACCCTCCCACCTCAACGGGCCGCGTCGAACACCGCCCGCTGCGCGGCGAAGGCGCGCTGGTAGGCGGGCCGCGCCTCGGCGCGCGCGACATAGGCGACCAGGTTCGGATACGCCTCCATGAGGCCCGTCCCGTGCAGCCTGCGCAGGACGGTCACCATCAGGATGTCCGCCGCGCTGAAGGCGCCGTCCAGCCAGTCCGCGTCGCCCAGGCGCGCGGAGAGGTCACCCAGCCGCTTGCGGATGAGCTCATCCAGCGCGCGCAGGCGATGCTCGAACCAGGGCTGGTCGCGCTCGAGAATCGTCACCAGGCTGCGGTCGAAGATGGCCGGCTCCACCGTGTTGAGCGCCGCGAACATCCACGCAATCGCACGCGCCCGGGCATTCCCCTCCTTCGGCAGCAGGCCACCGTGCCGCTCCGCCAGGTGGATGAGGATGGCGCCGGACTCGAACAGGACCAGCTCGCCGTCCTCATAGGTCGGAATCTGACCGAACGGATGCAGCGCCTTGTGCGCGGGCTCCTTGAGCGCCGCGAACGACAGCAGTCGGACGTCGTAGGGCTGGCCCACCTCTTCCAGCGCCCAGCGCACCCGCATGTCCCGCGCCAGGCCCCTGCCGCCGTCCGGCGAGTTCTCGAATGCGGTGATGGTGATGGTCATGTCCTGCTCCTCGCAACACTCCAGGGGTGTGGCGAGCGAGGGTAGCGTACCCGCGGCGTCGGCTCGACGACTCTCATTGCATGGCCTTCATGCCGGCTGAGCGTTCGTTCGCCGGGGGCCTCCGACGCCCCGCTCCATCCGCCGCGAGTCCTCCAGCCTCCGCCTGTTGGCACCGAGCAGGTCGCTGCGCGTCAGGATGCCCACCACGCGTGTGGGCGCGTCGCGGTGCACCACCGGCAGTCGGCCCACGCCCTCCTCCACCATCAAGTCCGCCGCCTCGCGCAGCGAGCTGTCCGCGTACGCCACCGCCGGAGCACGCTTCACCAGCGCACGCACACGCCGGCCCGTCGCGTCGCGGCCATCCAGCAGGTCTCGGCGGGTGACCACGCCGACGAGCCCTCCTTCATCCACCACCGGGAAGCCCTGGTGCGTGGTGCCCGGTGCGCCGGAGGCGAGCCACGCGCGCACATCCTCCAACGAACGCTCGGCCTCCAGCGACACCACGGGCCTGAGCCCCACGTCGCGCACCAGCGATTGCCCCAGCGCGTCGACGCCGTACTCGGTGAGGACGCGTCCGCCTCGCCGGGCCAGCTTCTCCGTCATGATGGAGTGACGCATCATCAACGCGGAGACGAGATACGCCGCCGCGCAGCCGCCCAGGAGCGGCAACAGCCCCATGGGCTGACGCGTCGTCTCGAAGGCGAACACCACCGAGGCCAACAGCGCTCGGGACGCCCCCGCGAAGATGGCCGCCATCCCCACCAGCGCCGCCACGCGCACGTCCACGCCCAGCCCCGGCGCCAGGTGCATGGCCAACAACCCCAGTCCCGAGCCCAGGCCGCCGCCCAGCGTGAAGAGCGGCGCCAGCGTGCCGCCCGAGGTGCCGCTGCCCAGCGCCACCGACCAGGAGATGAACTTCATCGCGCAGAAGAAGAGCATCGCCGTGCCCACGAAGCGGCCGGAGAGGATGTCCTCGATGTTGGTGTAGCCCACGCCCAGCGTGCGCGGGGAGAAGTAGCCCACCACGCCCACCACCACCGCGCCCAGCGCCGGCCACCACATCCAGTGCACCGGCAGCTTCTCGAAGGCGTCTTCAATGGCATACACCGCGCGGGTGACCCACGTGGACGCCACGCCCACCAGCGCGCCCAGCACGACGTAGAAGGCGAGCGCGGCGCCGCTCGGCGGCAGCAGGTCCGGCATGGCGAACGCGGGCGCGCCCCCCACGAAGGCCAGGCGCACGCCCGTCGCGGTGGCGGTGGCCAGCGCCACGGGGATGACCGAGCGGGGTCGGTACTCGAACAGGAGCAGCTCCACCGCGAGCAGCACCGCGGACACCGGCGCGCCGAACGTGGCCGCCATGCCCGCCGCCGCGCCCGCGGCCAGCAGCGCCTTGCGCTCGTCCGCGGTGACGTGGAGCAGCTGTCCCACCAGCGAGCCCAGCGCGCCACCCGTGGCGATGATGGGTCCCTCCGCGCCGAAGGGGCCTCCGGTGCCGATGGCCACCGCCGATGACAGCGGCTTGAGGAACGTCATGCGCGGCGGGATGCGGCTCTGGTTGTAGAGCACGTTCTCCATCGCCTCGGGGATGCCGTGGCCTCGGATGGCGCGCGAGCCATAGCGCGCCATGACGCCGACGATGAGCGCGCCCGCCACCGGCACCACGATGACCCACGGGCCCAGGGTGTTATCCCCCGGGGACACGGGACTGGCGCTGAAGCGGCCGAAGAAGGCGATGTTCGTGAAGAGCTCGATGAGCGCGCCCAAGAGCTGCGCCACCAGGCCCGCGGCCAGCGCCACCACCACGGCGATGGCGCTGATGAACACCACGCGCCGGTCCACGGGCTCCAGCGCGCGCGGCGTGCGCACGTCCGCCAGCGCGGGCCCCATCGACGGGGCCACCGGCAGGGACTCCCGCGCCTGGGGGCCGTGTCCCTGGCCCTCCTCGACGCGCTCTCCTTCAGGCCGTTCCATCCCGCTTCTCCTTGCGCCGCCCGCGCGGCTTCTTCTCTTCCTCGAAGAAGAGCGGCGGCGAGTCGCCATCCAGCCCCAGCTCCGACACCAGCGCGGACAGGCCGCGCGCCAATCCCTCACGGACCCCGGGCTGGAGCTTCCGCAGCCCGGCGATGAGCTGCACCTGGGCCAGGGGCGGCGCCTCGCGCAGCAGCGCCTTGCCCGCGGGCGCCAGGGAGACCTCCACCCGGCGGCCGTCCTCCGGCGAGGGCCTGCGGGTGACGAGCCCTCGCTCGATGAGGCGCGCCACCACCACCGACACGCTGCTCTGGTGGGTGAGGGTCTGCTCGGCCAGCGTGTTGATGGAGCAGGGGCCGGCCTCCGCCAGTCGCTGCAACACGAAGAGCTGCGCGCCGCTGATGCCCACCACCCGCTCGGAGGCCCGGGCCGACACCCGCAGCAGGCGCACCAGACGGCGGATGCCGTCCATCACCTCCCGCACCTCGCCCTGCTCCGCGCTGGCGGTTCGTTTTATATGGGAGCCCATGTATCTAGCGCGAAGGTACGCCCCGGGGATGCCGGCTGCAATCCATTCGCCGGGTGCAGGCCAGGCGGACAGGCGTCCGGCTTCCGGCGGGAATCACCCGGGCTGATGCGCAAACGCGCCACGGCATGCACCGCGCCGAGGCGGCCCAGCCCGGCACTACTGGAAATCCGACGAAAGCAGGGAAGATGATGGGGATGGCGAGAACCGGAGGTCCTCATGCGGGGTGGCACCCTTCGAAGTTCGCAAGTGCATGCACTCGTTCGCCTGCTCAACGAGGCCCATGAGCTGCCGCCGGCGGCGGAGCTGCGCTCCCGGCATCTGCTGCGTGGAATCTGTCGCATCCTGGAGGCGGAGGCGGGAGCGTGTGTCCTGGAGCCAGACTTCAGACCGGGAGCACGCAGGGGCTTCGCGGCGCTCGTCCTGGAGGGATGGGACGGGCAGGCGGTCGCGGCCCTCGACGCGCTCCGGCGGTTGGGGAGTGGCTGCAATCCCGCCATCCGCTCCTTGAGGGAGCGCGGCGCGTCGGCTCCCGAGGGAATCGTCACGGCGACGCGCCGGGAGCTGGTGGAGGACCGCACCTGGTATGGCGCGCCCTATGTCGACCGCTACCTGCGCCCCACGGGGCTCGATGACTCCCTCTATTCGAGCCGCTGGTCCGGGACGACAGGAGCGGCGCGGGGCATCGGAATCTATCGCGCGCGGAATGCTCGCCCCTTCGATGTCGCGGACCGGGAGCTGCTGCACCTGTTCCACACCGAGTGCGGCGCGATGCTCGAGCCACGGGCTCCACCGCGGAGCGCCCCGCCCGCCCCGGCGTTGTCCCCCCGCGAGCGACAGACGTTGACGCTCCTGCTGCAGGGCCTCGGAGACAAGCAGATCGCCGCCCGGCTCGGCATCAGCCGCTTCACCGTGAACCAATACACGAAGGTGCTCTATCGCCACTTCGGCGTGCAGTCGCGGGCGGCCCTCATCGCGCGGATGCTCACCTCAGGGCTTCATCGCGCGGATGAAGTCGATGAATGCCCGCAGCGGCGTCGGGAGGTGGTGACGGCCGGGGTAGTAGAGCACCGGACCAGAGAAGCTCGGCCACCATGACTCGAGCACGGGGACCAGCTCGCCCCGGTCCATGTGGGGACGAAGCCAGTCCTCGAAGTCGTAGATGATTCCGGTCCCCGCCACCGCCGCGGCCACCGCCAGGTCCGTCGTCGTCCCGAGGCCCACAATCAGCGGGCCCTTCGGGTCGACGTGGAGCGTCACCCCGTCGCGCTCGAACTCCCACGCGTGCAGCGGTCCCTTCGTGAACCGGCCTCCCAGGCAGTCATGGTTCAGGAGGTCACGCGGATGCCTCGGGCGCCCACGCCGCGCGAGATACGCGGGCGAGGCGGCGGCCGCGAAGCGCTGGACGCGCGGACCGATGGGCACCGCCACCATGTCCTGCGCGAGCCGCTCCTCGTAGCGGATGCCCGCGTCATAGCCCTCGGCCACCACGTCCACCAGCCGCTCCTCCGCGATGACCTCCATGCGGATGTCGGGGTACTTCGCCAGGAACGGCGGCACGATGCGCGGCAACACCAGCCGCGCCGCCGCGATGGGGACGTTGAGCCGCAGCCGCCCCGCCGGTCGGCCACGGAAGTCGTTGACCACGTCCAACGCCGAGCGGACCTCGCCCAGCGCGGGCTCCAGCCGCTCGAGCAGCCGAGCCCCCGCGTCCGTCAGCGTCACGCTGCGCGTCGTCCGATGGAGCAGCCGGACACCCAGCCGTGCCTCCAGCCGGCGGACCGCGTCCCCCAGCCGCGAGGCGCTGCTGCCCGTCACTCGCGCCGCGCCGCGAAATCCCCCCTCGCGCGCCACCGCCCTGAAGGCCGTCAGGTCCGAGAACTCATCCATCACTGTGCGGATTCTCGCACAGCCCGTGCTCATTACCACCGATTGTCGCGCAGCGGTGCCCTCCGTAGAGAAAGGGGGAACCTCGAACCCCTCAGGACCTCCACCATGCCCTCCATCTCCAACACGTACCGCCTTGGCACCCGCACCGTCCGCCGCGTGGGTTACGGCGCCATGCAGCTCGCCGGTCCCGGTGTCTTCGGTCCGCCCAGGGACCGCGAGGCGGCCCTCGCCGTGCTGCGCGAGGCCATCGACCAGGGCGTCGACCACCTCGACACGAGCGACATCTACGGCCCGCACGTGACGAACCAGCTCATCCGCGAGGCGCTGCACCCCTATCGCGACGGGCTGGTCATCGCCACGAAGGTGGGCGCGGTGCGCGGCCCCCAGGGCTCCTGGGAGCCCGCGTCCTCCCCCGCGGACCTCGAGCGCGCGGTCCACGACAACCTGCGCAACCTCGGGCTCGACGTGCTGGAGCTCGTGAACCTGCGGGTCATGTTCAGCGCCGAGGGCCCGGTGGAAGGCGCCATCGAGGCACCCCTCACCGCGCTCGCGGAGCTCCAGCGGCGCGGACTCATCCGCCACATCGGCCTGAGCAACGTCACCCCGGCGCAGGTCGCCGAGGGCCGCAAGCTCGTCGACATCGCCTGTGTGCAGAACCACTACAACCTGGCGCACCGGCGTGACGACGCGCTCATCGACGAGCTCGCCGCCACGGGGACGGCCTACGTGCCGTTCTTCCCGCTGGGCGGCTTCACCCCGCTGCAGTCGAGCACGCTGAACGACGTGGCCTCGCGCCTGGGTGCGACGCCGATGCAGGTCGCCCTGGCGTGGCTGCTGCACCGCGCGCCCCACATCCTGCTCATCCCGGGCACGTCCTCGCTCACCCACCTCCGGGAGAACCTCGCGAGCGCCTCGCTCTCCTTGAGCGCCGGGGACCTGGACCTCCTCAATCGCCTCACCGAGCGGGCCTGACCGCGCGCAGGTCGGAGCGCGCGGCGGCCCCCCCCGACGTCAGTTGCCGCGGTAGGTCGTGTCGAGGATGCCCACGCCGGAACCCTCCACGTAGAGCGTCACCCGCGTGCCCTGGGTGGCGGCCTGGGTGGCTCGCTCGAACAATCCCAGACGCTCCGCCTCGCTGTACTGGTAGCCCGCGGAAGAAGCGCTCGCGCCCAGGTAGTAGTAGTTGCCGACGAAGCTCCCCGTGCAATTCGCCGCGGTGTACACCTGCACGACCACGTAACCCTGCCCGTAGGTGAGATTGGGCTGCCGGGTGTACGTCGCCGCGCAGACGTAGCCATTCACGGTGATGGGCGCCGCCTGGGCCGTATTGGCGAACCCAACCGACATCATCACCGTCGAAAGAATGATGGACGCTCGCTTCATGGTCTTGTCCTCCATGTCGTCAATCGAGATTGGAATTTTCACATCCAGGATGGACGTGAAGCTCCAGAAAAAGATTTTCGTCTTTTCCACACAAACAAACGCGCGAGCCAGACTTTCTTCCCGCGGGTGCGGGCTTACCCGCGTCGAATCACACCAAAGACACATTGAACAATACTTCACAAATGGTATGAGTCCTTCCGCACCATCCAAGTGCACTCAGTCAATGGGGGGCATCAACCATGCGAAGCAATTCGAAGCCTGTCCTGGCAGGTCTGGTCGTTTCTTGTCTGCTGCTCGCAGCCTGCGGTGATGAAGTTTCGCAGTCGCGTCCCGACGTGGACCCGGAGCAGGCGCGAGTGTCCGCCGACGCCCCGCTCCGCGAGGGCTACGCCTGGACTCCGAAGGGCAAGCTCACGCCGGTGAAGTATGCCGAAGTGGAGGGCCTGGCCATCCATGAGGGAGACATGGTCCTCGGCACGGTGGAGGAGATGGAGGCGCGCAAGCGCGAGGTGCTGGCCCGGGGAGGCATCGACGGCTCGGGGGTCCACGCCCAGGGCGTGGGCATCACGGGTGCCAACTTCCGCTGGCCCAACTCCCTGGTGCCCTACACCATCGACGCGAACGTGCCGAACCAGGGGCGAATCACGGACGCCATCAATCACTGGCAGGCCCGGACGCACCTGCGCTTCGTGCTGCGCACCGTGCTCAACGCGGCGCTGTATCCTGACTACATCCGCTTCCAGACCGGCGGCGGCTGCAGCGCCAACGTGGGGAGGATTGGAGGCGCGCAAGGCGTCTGGCTGGCCGACGGCTGCAGCACGGGCAACACCATCCATGAAATCGGGCACGCCCTGGGGCTCTGGCACGAGCAGTCGCGCGAGGACCGCAACAACTACGTGCGCGTCCGGCTGGAGAACGTCACCCCGGGCTACGAGTTCAACTTCAACCAGCAGATCGCCGACGGCGACGACATCCTCGGCTACGACTACGGCTCCATCATGCACTACTCGAGGACGGCGTTCTCGAGCAACGGGCAGCCCACCATCGAGACCCTGGGCGGGCAGGCTATCGGCCAGCGTGACGCGCTGAGCATCACCGACGCGGCCTCCGTGGCGCGGATGTACTCGCGGACCATCAGCCTGCGCGCCTCGAACGGCAACTACGTGGTGGCCGAGAACGGCGGCGGCGGCACGGTGAACGCCAACCGCACCGCCGTGGGTGAATGGGAACGGATCCGGCTGGTGGACCGCAACGGTGACTCGCTGATGTCCGGCGACACCGTGAATCTCCAGACGCACAACGGCAGCTACATCATGGCGGTGAATGGTGGCGGCTCGCGCATCAACGCCTCCTCCACTGCGCCGGGCGCCTATGAGGGCTTCCGCATCACGAAGCGCTCCGGCAACATCCTGACCCCCATCAACACCGGGGACTCCGTGGCCCTGGAGATTGGTGGCCTGCTCACCACCTACTACATGGTGGCCGAGTTCGGCGGCGGCGACATCGTGAACATCGACCGCACCACCGTGGGCGCGTGGGAGCAGTTCATCATCACCTTCGAGTAGACAGTGACGCGCATGCGCGGCCCATGACGGACCGAGGCCTGTCCTTCGAACACGGACAGGCCTTCACCACCGTCGGAGGACGGTCGCCTTCGGGCCCGCCACCAGGCTCGCGTCCGGCACGTCGTCGCAGACGATGGCCCCGGCCGCGACCACCGCGTCGCGACCGATGCGGACCCCGGGCAGAATCGTCGCGCCCGCGCCAATCCACGCGTTCTGGGCCACCTCGATGGGCGCGCCCGTGAGGTACAGCCGCCGGTCCCCCGGGTCCACCGGGTGGCTGACGGTGATGAAGGTGACCTTCGGGCCGACCATCACCCCCTCGCCCAGCCGGATGCCGGCGTAGTCGAGGAACGTGCAGCCCTGGTTGATGAACACCCGCTCGGCCAGCTCCAGCCGCAGCCCATGGTCCGTGTAGAACGGTGGATAGACGGTGACCCGCTTGGGGAGCGGCCGCCCGAGGATTTGCTCGAGCAGCGCCGCCTTGTCCGCCTCGTCCTCGAAGGGAAGGACGTTGAGGCGCGACGTCAGCGCGGTGACGCGCAGCACCCGCTGGCTCATCGCCGCGAACTCGGGGCTGAAGACCCGCTCTCCTCTCGCCAGGGACTCCGGGTCGTGGATGCTCATGAGGTTCTCGAGGGGCATCCCTCGAGCCTGGCCCTCGGGCCGCTCCCGAGTCCAGCGCCAGGAAACGCTTCAGCCCGGGCGGCGGATGGAGGACGCTGGACGTCCCACACGAACGGAGTCGGTGATGACGTACATGCTGTTGGTCATGGAGGAGAGCAAGCGCAAGCGGAGCCGGACACCGGAGGAGGGACGCCGCGAGATGGAGCGGATGGTGGGCTTCGTCCAGGACCTCCAGGCGCGCGGACTCTGGAAGGGCAGCGACTCCCTCCGGTCCGTCTCGGAGGGCGTCAGAATCGAGGTCCGCGACCACCAGCGCACCCTGCGCGATGGCCCCTTCGCCGAGTCCAAGGAGGTCGTCGGAGGCTATGTCCTCTTCGATTGCGCGAGCCGGGAAGAGGCGCTCGCCATCGCCAGCCAGTGTCCCGCGGCCGAGTGGTCCACCGTCGAGCTGCGCGAAATCGGCGTCTGCTACGACGAGGACGAGGGCTGAGGCGCCGTCGGTGGAATCACCGCGTCTCCACTCCGGGGCGTGACGCCACCGCGGACGGTGCCGCGGATGAGCTCCTCGAGCGTGGAGGCGATGGCGGCGCGGTAGCGGTCGAACGCGTCCACGCTCTTGGGGACATCGCAGATGATGGAGTTGAGGAAGAGCCCCTCCGCGTTGCGGAAGAACCACATGTTCCCCGTGTTGGAGTGCGAGGACTCGGGCATCGTCCTCGGCTGCCAGACGTCGAGCATGTCCGCGCCAGGGAGCTTCCGGTAGTCGAGGAAGGAGAAGAAGTTCACCGGGAACGGCCACGTCCGCAGGTGGAAGTACTGCGGTGCGAGCAACTCCCAGACCTTCACGAAGGGCACGTCGACGCTGCGCAACAGCCGCTCGAAGCCCTCCCGCACCCCCTCGACGACCTCCGGGAACTTCATCCCATCGGCGATGGGGAAGCGGATGGCCAGGGTGTTGACGAACCAGCCGAAGGACTTGCGCCAGCGGGGGTCCTTCCGCTCGCTGATGGGCATGAAGCCCCGGTACACCTGACTGCCGGAGATGTCCCGCAGGGCCATGCCGACGACGGCCAGCAGCCCCATGAACAGCTTGGTGTCGCGCTGCTGGCAGAGGCGCTCGAACGCCTGCGCCCCCGCGTCATCGAGCAACCGCACGGTGCTGTTGAGGGCCGGGTACATGCGGCCGGACTCGAGGCCCAGGTCGAGCGGGATGTGCGGGAACAGGCCCCCCGCGTCCGCGATGAAGGCGCGCCAGTAGTCCAGCTCGGGGCTGTCCGCCGTCAGCTGGGAGTACCGGTGGCGCTGCACATCCCCGAAGTCGAGGTAGCTCCCCGCGCTCTCGGGGGCAGGGGGCAGGCCCGTGGTCAGGGCGGCGTAGTCGCGCTGCACGTCCTCGACCGCGAACACCAAGGAGAGGCCATCACACAGGATGTGGTCGAACCCCATGTAGACGGTGGCCTGCGACGCCTCCACCACCACGCCCATGACGAACAGCGGCCACGACAGCGTGTCGATGTCGCGGTTGAACGTGCCCTGGATGTGGGCAGTCACCGCCTCCCCCGACGCGAAGTGCCCGACGTCGGTGCGCTCCAACCGGACCTGCGCGGGCGTCATGACGTCGCAGCGGAGGTCCCCGGCGATGAGCTGCTCGAACCCGCAGCGCAGCACCTCGTGCCGCTTCACGAAGCACAGGAGCGCGGCCTCCAGCGCGGCCAGGTCGAGCGGGCCGGGGATCCGGAACGACAGGCCAATCCAGTAGTCCTCCGAGACGTGCTCCTGTCGGGCGGACACCGCGGCCGCGAAGTGCTTCTCCTGATTGTAGGAGGCGGGCCTGTCACCGGCCGAGAGCGAGGCGAGCGTGTTCGCGGCGGGGCGCAGTCGCCATTCGTGGACGTGCCCGGCGTGGAACCCCGCCTTCTCGAGAGGGAGCTGATGCATGGAGGAAGTCCTTTCTCTTTCGTGTGTTCAGCGCATCGCTGACCTGGGTTCGAGTCAGTGAGCCCTGCGCACAGGCTGTGGTTGCCTTTCGACCTGGACAAGGTCTCTTCAGCCCAGTGTCGGATGCCTCCAACCGGGTCCGACGCCGGACCGGAGGTGACGTCTGCCATTGCGCCCTGGATGCGGGGGGAGCCGGGACACAGGAGCGAGTCAGTGTGGGGCGGCCTCCACGGGGAAACCACGACACGGCTAGCGGCTTTCCACGAGCCCGCCCCACCCCAGCGAGTCCCGGGCCCCCGCCAGACGTCCCCGCTCCTTCCCTCGCCCCAGGCGTCCCTTCACAATCCATGGCCTCCACGCGACATGGGCAGGAGCCCCGCATGCGAACCCATAGCGCCCCGCCCTCTCACGAGCGCTCGGTGGAAGCCACGCCCAGCCATGAGACGCGCGCGCGGAGGTCCCCCGCGCGCGTCGGCCAACTGAAGGCCCTCCAGGCCGGGCTCGACCAGAGTCCTCGCGTGCGGGGGCTGGCGCACGTCGGCACCTCGCTCAACCCGCGGGCGCCGACGTCCGCCCAGCCCATCCAGCGGATGGAGTGGCGAAAGAAAGGCGACGGGCTCGTGGCGGAGGACACCGGCTACACCGGTCCGGAGCCCGACCCGCTGTCGATTCCTCCGGGCCTCGTGGAGAACGACATCTGGAACGATGTCACGAACCACGTCTACAAAGGCGACACCGGGTTGCTCCGCTTCCATCATCAAGCGGAGCAACCGGGAGACTCCCTGGTGCCGGAGGAGCTCAGGACGCAGTTCGAGCTGCTGAACAAGGACCCGCCCATCGCGACCACCAACGCCATGAAGAGCTACAAGCTCAAGCTCGACGGCGTGTTCCTCTCGCTCGGGCAATGGCTGGAAGGACAGCGGGATTTGGGCCCGGTGGGCCCCGAAACGCAGGAGGCGGTCGACCGGCTGCAGCGCCGCATCAAGAGCCTCAGGGACCACCTCGTGCGCCACGAGGGCTACCCGAAGCTTCCGGCCAAGGAGCCGGAGCGGGCCCAGCTCGCGCAGGGAGGCGCGGCGGCCCGGCTCTACGCCCACGTCACGCCAGCGACACTCACCGATGACGGGACGATGGAGGTCCCCATCATCGACTCGAGCAAACGCGTCACCGCCGTGGAGGAGGGGACCGTCGACTCGGGCGAAGTCGTCGCGCCGCCTCCCCTGGAGACCATCGACACCCACGCGCTGACACCGGCCGATGACGGACTCGCCTGGTGGGCCTCGGCGGCCATGGGCTTGCGTCAGGCGGCGAAGACGGCGCTTCGGGGCAAGTTGCTGAGCCTGGGCGTGGGAACGGGGCGGGTGCCCATCGGGGTGAAGGTCAAGAATGACAGCGCCCCTCAAGGCGAGTTCATCGTCCTGGGCCACGGCGCGCCCATCGCCCACGACAAGAGCCCGGAGCAGCTGGGGCTGCGGACGCCCAGCGACGCCGCCCCCGAGCACAGGGTCAGCTACCCCGCCTTCCTCTCGCGCCTGAGCGCCGTCCAGAAGGACAAGGGTGTGAGCGACCCGGAGGTCGCCCAGGCGATGCTGCGGATGGTGAAGAGCCCCGGCGTGGACCCCGGTGGAGTGCCCGACGAGGTGCTTCCGCTGCTCCGGGAGATGCTCGTCACGTGGATGGTCGCGGAGCCCGCCCGCCACCGCTCCGTCATCTTCAACAGCGTGCTGAGCCTCCAGGAGATCGCCAACGGCACGCAGACCTTCGCGCAGATGCTCCCGGACAAAGGCAGATATCCGATGGCGGGCAAGGGCACCGCGAAGGAAGGACGGCTCGCGGAGGAGCACGAGGAGGCGCTCCTGGCGGGCAAGAACGTGACAGCCAACTCGAAGGTCGAGACGCGGCAGAAGGAGCAGCTGAAGAGGACCTCCACGGATGGGGATCTCTCCTCGCCGCTCGAGCAGATCCTCCACGAGCAGGGCATCGGAGGTTCCCGCCTGCGCTACCTCCCGTAGACGGCTCATCCCGGGGATGAACTCGCGCGCCGCTTCGGAGTATGCAGCACGCATGACTCACCCTGACTTCGACCCCCAGCTGGCCCCGCTCCTCGCCCCGCTCGCGGGGTATGTCCCCTTGAAGATGACGCTGGAGCAGCTCGAGCACTTCCGCCGGCTGAGCGACGTGACACGGGAGGCGCTCATCGGGGACGCGCAGGTCGACTGCGTCGACCACACCATCCCGGGATATCGAGGCGACGACATCGTCGTCTCCGTCATCTCGCGCAAGGGCCACGCGGTGGCCGGACCCGCCGTCTACCACATCCATGGTGGCGGCATGGTGATGGGGACCCGCTTCGCCGGAGCCAGACCGCTGGTGGACTGGGCGCTGCGCCATGACGCCGTCTGCGTGAGCGTCGAGTACCGGCGGGCGCCCGAGCATCCCGCGCCCACGCTGGTGGAGGACTGCTACGCGGGCCTGGAGTGGATGGCGGCGAACGCGACGAGGCTGCGCTTCAATCCCCACCAGCTCGTCATCTTCGGCGGCAGCGGCGGCGGCGGGCTCGCGGCGGGCACCACGCTGCTCGCCCGGGACAGACAGGGGCCACGGCTGCTGGGCCAGCTGTTGCAATGTCCGATGCTGGACGACCGCAACGAGACGGCCTCCGCGCATCGGTACGACGGCGTCGGCGTCTGGGACCGGACCAGCAACCGGACCGCGTGGCGCGCCGTGCTGGGAGACCGGCTCGGCGGCCCGGAGGTGTCTCCCTATTCCGCGCCCGCGCGGGCCCCGGACCTGAGCCGGCTGCCGCCGACCTTCATCGACGTGGGGGGCGCGGAGACGTTCCGGGACGAAGCCGTCACCTACGCGAGCAGGATCCTGGCGGCGGGAGGCGAGTGCGAGCTGCACGTGTGGGGCGGTGCCTTCCACGGCTTCTACGACATCGCTCCGCAATCGGCGCTGGCCCAGGCGTGTATCGCGGCGCGGGACTCGTGGCTCGCCCGGATGTTCGCGCGCGACACCACCCACCCCGTGACGGGGTAGACTCCGGGCCCCCCTCGCTTGGAGTCCCCTGGATGAGAACCGTCCCCCTCGTCGTCCTCCTCCTGCCGCTGTCGGGCGTCGCCGCCACGAAGAACGTGACCACCGTGGCGGAGCTGCAAGCCGCGCTGTCCTCCGCGAAGGCGGGTGACGACATCGTGCTCGCGGATGGAACCTACACGGTGAACGCGAACCTGAACTGCGCGGCGGAGGGCACCGACGCCCAGCCCATCACCGTGCGCGCGGCGAACCGTCACGCGGCGCTCATCCGCTTCAACGCCACCGAGGGCTTCAAGGTCTCGGGGCGCGCCTGGGTCTTCGACGGGCTCACCATCGAGGGCATCTGCGCCCGGGACCAGGACTGCGAGCACGCGTTCCACGTCACCGGCCACGCGGAGGGCTTCGTGCTGCGCAACAGCCGCGTGCGCGACTTCAACTCCCAGCTCAAGGCCAACGCGACGAAGAACGCCAGCGGCGTCTTCGAGATGCCGCACCGCGGGCTCATCGAGCGCAACGACATCTACGACACCCGCCCGCGCGTGACGGGGACGCCCGTCAACAAGCTCAACATCGACACGGGCGACGACTGGGTGGTGCGCGACAACGAGGTGCACGACTTCTCCAAGCAGGGAGGCATCTCCTACGGCGCCTTCATGAAGAGCGGCGGCAAGCGGGGGCTCTTCGAGCGCAACCGCGTCCTGTGCGCCCGGGACAGGCCGGCCTCGGACACGCGAATCGGCCTGTCCTTCGGCGGCGGCGGCACGGGCGCGGCGTTCTGTGCGCCGGCCTTCGACGCGACGGTGCCGTGTGACCCCGAGCACTCGGATGGCATCATCCGGAACAACATCGTCGCCAACTGCTCGGATGTCGCCGTCTACCTGAACCGGGCCGCGCGCACGCAGGTGCTGTTCAACACCTTCATCGGCACGACGGGCGTGGACTTCCGCTACGCGTCCTCCACTGGCGAGGCCCACGGCAACGTGTTGTCGTCCGTCATCCGCAACCGCGACTCCGGCCGCTTCACCGCGGGGACGAACCTGACGAACGTGGCCACGGGCACGTGGACGTCCTGGTATGTGGCGCCGGTCCAGGGCGACCTGACGCTGAAGGGCCCGGTGACGCAGCTGGTGGGCGCCGCCGCACCCAGGGCCTCCGTCACCGAGGACTTCTGCCAGCGGCCCCGGCCCACCTCCGGCAACCACACGCTGGGGGCGCTGGAGCACTCGCTCGGCGACTGCGCGCCCGTCACGCAGCAGCCCGACGCGGGCACGCCCGACGCGGGCGGCGGCACTCCCGACGCGGGCGGCGGCACTCCCGACGCGGGCGGCGGCATGACGGACGCGGGCACGAACCCGGATGAGGGTCCTGGCACGGGCGCCCCCGACAAGGACAGCGGCGGCTGCGGCGCCAGCCCCGGGCTGTGGCCCCTGCTCCTCGTGCTGCTCCTGCCGCTGAGCCTGCGCCGCCGGCTGCGTTAGCGGCGGACTCCCCTGGCCCGTGGGTGACCTGCCCACGGGCGCAGGCGGGGCCTGGCCGTCAGTTCACGGACACACGCCCGGGCTGCCATCCACGAGGAGGTCCTTCGGTGGATTCAGGAGGATCTCCACGACGCCCGTGTCCGGGGCGTAGTCGAAGGTCTGGGAGACATTGACCTCGGGTCCCTTGTAGGCCCGGCTGGCATCCGCCAGGGCGAAGTACGGGACGGTCACCGTCACGGGACCGAAGGGGAAGGGTTGGATATCGCAGACGCCCCCGGTGGGTGAGTAGCGATGACCACCCCACGTGAACTCCACCGTCTTCCCCGGCTGGATGTCGAACGTCAGGCGGTAGTCGTTCCCCTGACAAGCGCTGGAGCTCGGGCAGATACAATTCGGGAAGCCCGTGCCTCGCAACTCCCCCTGCTCGACCCGGATGGAGTGCGAAGCCGGTGTCTTGACCGTGGTGATGAGCTTGGCCGCGCAGGCCCCGACGTTGGTGAGACGGAAGACGACGTGAGGCCGCGGGACGACAGGTCCCGCATCCGGCCCAGGACCGCCGGCATCCTCCGCGCCAGTCCCCGCATCCGCTTCGTCACCGGCATCCACTTCGCCGCCGGCCTCCGGCTCGATGGCGGAGTCATCACAACCCACCGCGGTGCCCAGCCATGCCGCCACCACGACACACCTCAACCACTTCTGCTCGCGCACGTCCCCACTCGATTCTGGCCCCAGGGCATCAACACTAGCGGAGCCACTCATGACGCGCTATGGGCAAGCGCTCCGTCACCATGGTTGCCCACACACCTGATTCGGACCCCGAGCACCCGCGACCTCGACTGGCACCGCTCGCCCTGCCGCTCGTGGTGCTCCTCTGGTGGGTGCTCGTCGTCACGCCCGTCTGGCTTCAGGCCGCGCGTGCCTGTTTCCCGAACTTCGACCTGGGCATCTATTCCCAGGCGGTGGCGCGTCTGTCGTTGGGCGAGCCCAACCCGTGGATCAGCGCGCGTCAGGTGTTCATCTTCAATGACCACTTCGACCCCATCCTCTGGGTGGCGCACCCACTGGCGCGGCTCCTCCCGCCGATGTGGGCCGCGCTGCTCGTCGAAGCCCTCTTCGTGTTGCTCACCGTGGCGCCCCTGCGCTGGCTCCAAACGCAGGGAGTGCTGAGCCGCCGTGCCCTCGTCCTGCTCGCGGCGCTCCTGCTCTTGAGCCCCAGCGTGGTGGAGGCCCTGAAGTTCCCCGCCCACCCCACCACGTGGTCCGTGCTGCCCTGGGTGCTGACGGGCGTGGCCTTCCATCTGCGCCGCCCGGCGCTGCTGCTCGCTTCGCTGGTCCTCCTGTTCTCCTGCAAGGAGGAGTTCGCGTTCGGCGGCGTCATGTTGACGCTCGCGCTGTTCCTGCGCGGCGAGCGGCGCCTCGCGGCAGGCGTGGGCGCGCTGTCACTCGCCTGGCTCGCGGGCGTCTACGGACTGCGCCCCTGGCTCCTGGGCCCCACCGTGGACTACGGCTTCCGCCTGGGCCAGGGAATGGAAGGAGGCTGGCCGCACTACCTCTTACTCCGGCTGGCGCCGCCCCACCTGTCACGCATGGGCACCCTGGTGCTGCTGTTCCTCCCGCTGGGACTCTGGGCCTGGCGCGAGCGCCTGAGGCCGGACTGGGCCTGGCTGCTGGTGCTCCTGCCGATGCTGGGCATCCGCTTCCTCGCCATGTCCTGGCGGTTCCACTACGGCGTGTCGCTCGTCGCCGCGGCGCTCATGGGCTTCCTGCCCGTGCTCCGCGCCCGGAGGCCGCCCGCGTGGGTCCTCGCCTCCACCAGCGTCATCCTCCTCGCCAGCAACGAGCCGAACCTCCGGAAGCTCACGAGCACCCTCACCTCCCCGCTGACCTCTCCGCGTCACTGCCCCGCGACGCCGGAGCGACTGGCGAGCCTGGCGCGGGGCGTGGACCTGCTCCACCAGCACCGCGAGGGCTCGGCGCTGCTCAGCAGCAACCTCGTCGCCCCGCTGGCGGACCGCGACGACATCTACGCGGTGGGAGGCCCCCAGCCCGACGAGGGGCGCGTCCACGAATGGGTGCTCGTCGAGAAGCCTCCCCACGGCGACGTCTGGCCCCTCACATCCGAGCGGGTGGGCGAGCTCATCGACGTGTGGCGGAAGGACGCGGGCACGGAGGTCCTCATCGACGACGAGCACGTCTTCATGGCCCGAGGGCGCTTCACGGCGCACCGCTGACGCGCGCCTCGAAGACGGTCCCCGTGAGGCCGTCGGTGAAGACCTTCGAGGGCGGCAGACCGAACATCCCCCGGAACAGCCGGGAGAAGTGCGCCGAGTCGTAGAAGCCCGCGGCGTGCGCGACCTCGGTGAGGCTCCTCCCCCGGAGCGCGAGCGCCGCGGCCGCCTGCATCCGGTGCCAGGCGCGATACGCCCCCATCGGGACACCGACCTGCTCGCTGAACCGGTGCTCGACGAGCGAGGTCGAAGCCCCCACCCACCGCGCCAGCCTCTCCGCGTCCGCGGGCGCCGACTCCCGCGTGGGCGCGGAGAGCCACGCGGCGACCCGCGCGATGCGCGCATCGACCTCCCGTGGACAAGGCCCCAGATGCAGCGCTTCCTGGAAGAGCTCCGTCCAGGGCTGGAGGTGCCGCGCACCGAGGGCGGTCTCCACGGCCGCGCGCACCGCGCTCGCGTCGACCTGATGGCGCAGCTTCACGCCCGGCTCCAGGAACAGCACCGCGGCGCGCCCACCCTGGAAGTCGAGCGCGTGCCATTGCCACCCTCGCACGAAGGCGGCCTCGTGCTGCCCGACGCGGCCGTCACCGTCGACCAGCTCGAACGCATCATCCAGTCCCACGAGCACGGCGTTGGCGGCGAACCGATGCCGGGGCAACTCGTGGAAGCGGCCGACGTACAGCGCTCGACCTCCGCCCAGCAACAAGTGGCTCCGCATCTGCAGAATCATACAAGCCGGCTCGTGGCGCCGCACCTAGCGTGGCTGGGTGAAACAAGCCGCTCCCCTGCCCGCACCGCACCGAGGAGGCCCCATGGCCGAGGTCCACCCGTCCCTCCCCCAGATGATTCTCGACCGGGCGAACACGTCGCCGCATCGCGTCGCGTTCCGCGTCAAACGTGACGACACCTATGTCGACCACCGCTGGTCGGAGCTGCTACCGCGAATCGAAGCGCTCGCCGCGGGGCTGTTGAGCGCGGGCACGGTGGACGACGGCGCGTGCATCACCCTCGTCGGCAACACCTCGATGGCGTCCTGTCTCGTCGACTTCGCGGCCCTGCGCGTCGGCCTCAAGACGGTGCCCGTCTACGCCAGCCTGTTGCCCGAGGAGGTGGGCTACATGCACATGGACACCGCCGCGCAGCTCATCGTCGTGGACGACGCGAGCCAGCTCGACAAGGTGCGCGCCTTCCGCAAGGGCTTCACCTTCTTCGACCGGCACTACGCACCCGACGCGCTCGCCGTGCGCGCCAGGGTGGTGGTCATCCATCCGGCGGGGCTTGCTCCCGCCGATGACTGGGAGAGCCTGGAGACGCTCGAGGCCCGGGGGCGCGCCCGACGGGCGGAGCTGGAGGGCGAGGTGCGCCGCAGGGCCTCCCTGGTCCGGCGCGAGCACGTCGCGACCTTCACGTACACGTCGGGGACCACCGGCGCGCCGAAGGCGGTGATTCAAACCCACGACAACATGCTGGCGATGCTCGAGGACGTCGGCGCCGCGCGGCTCCTGGATGACAACGTGCTCACGCACGGCCTGTTCCTCTTCCTCCCCGCCGCGCACTCCTTCGGACGCATGGTGGAGTTCGCGGGCCCCTTCTTCGGCGCGCCGCTGGTGATGTCGTCGGTGCCCACGCTGGCGGCGGACCTGGTCGCCTCGCGCCCGGGCTTCTTCCCCGCGGCCCCGCGTGTCTTCGAGAAGATGATGGCGAAGGTCACCAGCACCATCGAGGGCGAGAAGGGCTTGCGCCGCTGGATGCTGGACTGGGCCCTGGGCGTGGGGCGTCGCGCCGCGACCCACGGCAAGCCCCGCCCGGTGTGGCTGGAGGCGCAGCGGGCCCTGGCGGACCGGCTCGTGCTGTCGAAGCTGCGCGCGCGCCTGGGCCTGGACCGCGCCTCCGTGCTCCTGTCCGGCGCCGCCGCGCTCCGCGTCGACGTGCAGCTGTTCTTCCTCTCGCTCGGGCTCACGGTCCTGGAGGCCTACGGGCTGACGGAGACGTGTCCCGGGCTGACCATCAATCCCAGGGAGGACGTGCGTCCGGGAACGGTGGGACGCGCGTTCTCCCGCTGCCAGCTCAAGGTGGACGCGGATGGCGAGCTGCTCGCGCGCGGGCCGAACATCTCGCGGGGCTACCTGAACCGGCCGGAGGCCACGGCGGAGGCGTTCGATGGCGACGGGTGGTTCAGGACCGGAGACCTCGCCTCCATCGACGCGGAGGGCTTCGTCCGGGTGACGGGGCGCAAGAAGGAGCTGCTCAAGACGAGCGGCGGGAAGTACGTGGCGCCACTGAAGATCGAGGCGCAGCTCAAGCGACACCCGCTCGTCCAGGAGGCCGTCGTGCTGGGGGATGGACGCAACTACTGCACGGCCATGTTCGCGCTCGACCCGGAGATACTCGCCGTGGTGGCGGGCCGCGAGGGCATCCCCGCCGACCCCTCGCACCCGCGAATCCATGACATCCTGAAGGCCCTGGTCGAGGAGACCAACGCGGGCCTGGCGTCCTTCGAGCGCATCAAGACGTTCCGTGTCTCACCGGGCCCGTTCACGGTGGATGGTGGCGAGCTCACCGCGTCGCTCAAGGTCAAGCGCCACGCCGTCACCCGTAAACACTCGGCGCTCATCGAGTCGATGTACGGGGCCTAGGTCCTGTCTGATGGAAGCGCCGCCGCCGGTTGTTGTCCTCCGTAGGGAGGCAAGCCGGCGTGATGCGCTACGAATTGAACGAGCGGCAGTG
>NZ_FOIB01000018.1 GCF_900111765.1 Myxococcus fulvus | reverse complement strand
ATCACCCCTGTCGCGATGGAGAAGGAGCTGCGCTTCGCTGTTCGCGAGGGTGGCCGCACGGTGGGCGCCGGCGTCGTGGCGGAAGTGATCGAGTAACGCGCCCGGGGGGCTCTTGAGCCCCCTGGCCCCAAACACCGGATTCCGAGGGGAAGGTGCCTGATGGTAACCTTCCCCTTCCGTGTCTGAAGAGGTAGGCCATGCCGAAGGGCAATCGTTCCATCATTTCGCTCGAGTGCACGGTGTGCAAGGAGCGGAACTACACGACCACGAAGAACAAGCGGAAGAGCCAGGACAAGCTCGAGTTGAGCAAGTTCTGCTCGAAGTGCCGCAAGCATACGGACCACAAGGAAGGTAAGGTCTAGGTCGGTAGTTCCTGAGAGATTCTAGGCCAGTAGCTCCAACGGTAGAGCAGCGGTCTCCAAATCCGCGTGTTGGGGGTTCGAATCCCTCCTGGCCTGCCAAGTCTCAGTGGGAGCGGGGCCCCCGGTACCTGGAGGTACCGGGGGTTCCTGTGTTTCCGCAGTTCGTGAAAATTCGCTTTCGCAGTACCTCGTGAGGCACCATGGCGACGGCATCAGAGGCCAGCCAGCAGGCTAACCGCTCGGCGATGGATCCGAAGCGGCTCGTGGTCATCTTCTACCTCCTCGCCGGCATCATCCTGGCGCTGTTCCTGGAGCGCTTGTTCGGAGCGCTGTGGGCCAGCTTCGGGTGGCCCGATGCGGTGCTCATCGAGGGTCTGGACTGGAAGGTGTCCACGCTCGTGGGCTACCTGGCGGCCGTGGGTCTCGCGGTGGCCGGCTACTTCCACCCCAAGACGCACACGCTCTCCATGGAGGTCGCGTCCGAGTTGATGAAGGTGTCCTGGCCTACCTGGCCTGAGACCCGGACGTCGACCGTGGCCGTGGTCGTCGCCTCGCTCGTGGCCGCGGTGCTGCTCTTCTGCATCGACACCGTCGCGTACAACTTGATGGTGGAGTGGCTGCCGGCCTTGTGGGGGAAGCTGTAATGGCGATGAAATGGTTCGTGGTCCACACCTACTCGAACTTCGAGAACCAGGCGAAGAAGAGCCTGGAGGAGAAGATTCGCCTCGAGGGGCTGCAGGACCAGTTCGGTGAGATCCTCATCCCCATGGAGCAGGTCGTGGAGATGGTGAAGGGCGAGAAGAAGACCTCTCGTCGCAAGTTCTTCCCCGGCTACATCTTCGTGCAGATGGAGCTGAACGACCGGACGCTCCACCTGGTGAAGAACACGCCGAAGATCACCGGCTTCCCGGGGACGGGGCAGAACGAGCAGCCGCGGCCCATCTCCGAGAAGGAGGTCGCGAACCTCACGTCGCAGATCTCCGAGGGCACGCTCAAGCCCAAGCCCAAGGTGCAGTTCGACGACGGTGACACGGTGCGCGTGGTGGATGGCCCGTTCGCCAACTTCAACGGCACGGTGGAAGAGGTCAACGCGGAGAAGGGTCGCGTGAAGGTGCTCGTGAGCATCTTCGGTCGCGCCACTCCCGTGGAACTGGACTTCATGCAGGTGGAGAAGACCACCGGCTAGTTTTTCGCGGGCGACTCGGATAGAGCGCGCCTCGCCGTACTTCCGCGTCCGCGAGGACGCGGTCCCATGGGTGGGAGAGCCTCCCCGTCTGGAGGCCCGTCTGGACCACCCCCTCGAAAGGCAGTTGTCAGCCGATGAAGAAGGTCACAGGTCAGGTCAAGCTGCAGATTCCCGCCGGCAAGGCGAACCCCGCTCCGCCGATCGGCCCCGCGCTCGGTCAGCAGGGCGTGAACATCATGGAGTTCTGCAAGCAGTTCAACGCGAAGACGCAGGCGGAGGCCAAGGAGGGTCTGATCATCCCGGTGATCATCACCGTCTATCAGGACCGCTCCTTCACGTTCATCCTCAAGACGCCTCCGGCGGCCGTCCTCATCAAGAAGGCGGCGGGCCTGCACACCGAGAAGAAGAAGGGCTCGGGAGCGAAGAAGCCTGGCAAGGAGAAGGTGGGGCAGATCTCCCGCGCGCAGCTCGAGGAGATCGCCAAGAAGAAGATTCAGGACACCACCGCCGCGTCGCTCGAGGCCTGCATGAACACCATTGCTGGCACCGCGCGCTCCATGGGCATCGACGTCGTCGGCTAGGCCGCCGCCCCACTTACGGACGAGGATTTCTGTCATGGCTAATGGGAAGAAGTTCCGGGCGGCCGCCGCGCTGGTGGACCGCGAGAAGCGTTACTCGGTGGCCGAGGGTTTCGCGCTGCTGAAGAAGACGGTGGATGCGCGCGCGTCGAAGTACGACCAGACGGTCGACGTGGCCATCAACCTGGGTGTGGACCCGAAGCACGCGGACCAGATGGTCCGTGGCGCCGTGGTCCTCCCGAACGGTACGGGCGCCACCGTGCGCGTGGCCGTGTTCGCCAAGGGCGAGCGCGCCACCGAGGCTGGCAACGCGGGCGCGGACATCGTGGGCGCGGAGGACCTCCAGAAGCGCATCGAGGAGGGCTTCCTCGACTTCGACACCGTCATCGCCACCCCGGACATGATGGGTATCGTGGGTCGCCTCGGTAAGGTGCTCGGTCCCCGTGGCCTCATGCCGAACCCGAAGGTCGGCACGGTGACCATGGACGTGGCCAAGGCCATCCGCGACGCCAAGGGCGGTAAGGTCGACTTCCGCGCGGAGAAGGCCGGCATCGTCCACGCGAAGATGGGCAAGTCCTCCTTCTCGGTGGACAAGCTCGAGGGCAACTTCAACGCGCTGGTGGACCTGGTGATGAAGCTCAAGCCGGCGACCGCCAAGGGCGTGTACCTGAAGGGCATCGCCATCTCCACGACGATGGGCCCGGGCATCAAGATCGATACCCAGGAGATTCTGGCCCGCCACCGCTAGGCGGCCAGCAGGCGGGCGGTGCTCGCTTCCCCGCAGTGGGGGAGTCTGAGGTGCCGCCTGCCTGACGTCTCAGGTTCGAAAGTTCTGGATCTTTGCCGAAGCCGGGGGTATAGGCCCCCGGCTTTTGCAATTGGAGCGCCACGTCATGAGGCGTGCGCTTCGACCTGGTTCATGACAGCAGGGACCCGGTCAGAGGAGAAGTGCCCCGTTGGGAACCGGACAACCGGTCGGGGCGTGGCTTCCTCTGTCGGGTTCAAACGGCCGCAAGGTCAGCCCTGCCGAGACTGGAGGTGCGGTGTGGTGTCTCTCGGAGACTCCTCTCTCGCTCTGCCACTTTGGCCCAGGCATCACGCCCGTCGGAAGACGGGCCAAGAAGGAGGTGAGTCAAAGTGCTGAAGAGCGAGAAGGAGGAGATGATCAAGGAGCTCCACGAGAAGTTCTCGCGGACCAAGTCAGCCATCGTCGCGGAGTTCTCCAAGGTGGATGTGGAGACGGTGACGAAGCTGCGCAAGAAGTTCCGTGAGGGCGGCGTCGAGTACAAGGTCATCAAGAACACGCTGGCGCGCCGTGCGGCGCAGGGCACGGACCTGGCTGTCATCGCTGATGACTTCACGGGACCGGTGGCTCTGTGCCTGAGCTACGGCGACGTGGTGGCCCCGGCGAAGATCCTGACCGAGTTCACGAAGGACCTCGAGGACAAGATCAAGATCCGCACCGCCGTGGTCGACGGCCGCAAGGTCGACGTCAACGGCGTCAAGCAGCTGGCGAAGCTGCCGGGTCTCAACGAGCTCCGGGCGCAGCTGCTCGGCATGCTCAACCAGCCGGCTGGCAAGCTGGTTCGGACGATTGCCGCCCCGGGTTCCCAGCTCGCGCGGGTCGTTCAGGCCCACGCGGACAAGGCGCAGGGTTAGTTTTCCTGATTCATCCGAGAAGTTTTTCTACACCAACCTTGACGGCCGTAGCTCCCACAGGGACGCAGGCCGTTAGTCAAACCCAGAAGGACGAGTTCCATGGCTGACCTGAATGCAATCGTTGAGCAGCTCTCCGGCCTGACCATCATCGAGGCCGCCAACCTGGTGAAGGCCCTCGAGGAGAAGTGGGGCGTCTCCGCCGCCGCCGTCGCCGTCGCCGCCGGCCCCGCCGCCGCCACCGCCGCTCCTGTCGAGGAGAAGACGGAGTTCACGGTGGTGCTGTCGAACGCCGGCGCCAACAAGATCAACGTCATCAAGGAGATCCGCGCCATCACCGGCCTGGGCCTGAAGGAGGCCAAGGACCTGGTCGAGGGCGCGCCCAAGACGGTCAAGGAGGGCGTCAACAAGGACGACGCCAAGAAGATCAAGGACCAGCTCGTTGCCGCTGGCGCCACCGTCGACATCAAGTAAGTCGCACAGGGGTTGCTTGGTTTCCGGGAATTTCCAAGCAGCCTCCTGACCGGATGAGCAGGCCGGCGCTCCCCGTAGGGGGGCTGCCGGCTTTGCCCATTTGACCGTTGCAAATTTCCCGGCGCCGCCGCGCGTTATTGAAGTTTGCCCCGCCCGAGCAGCAGTCCCCGGAGCCAGAATGCCGACGCAGATCCAGAACAATTTCCGCGTGCGGAAGACCTTCGCGAAGATCGCGAAGATCATCGACATTCCCAATCTTATCAACATCCAGAAGCAGTCCTACGAGAAGTTCCTCCAGGCCGATATCGCCCCGGAGAAGCGTGAGGACCTCGGACTTCAGGGTGTCTTCAACTCGGTTTTCCCGATTCGGGATTTCAACGAGACGTCGTCGCTGGAGTTCGTCAGCTACCACCTGGAGAAGCCGAAGTACGATGTCGATGAGTGCCACCAGCGTGGCATGACCTACTCCGCCCCCATCAAGGTGGTCGTTCGCCTGGTGGTGTGGGACAAGGACGAGGAGACCGGCGCGCAGTCCATCCGTGACGTGAAGGAGCAGGAGGTCTACTTCGGGGAAATCCCGTTGATGACCCAGAACGGCACCTTCATCATCAACGGCACGGAGCGCGTGGTCGTCAGCCAGCTGCATCGCAGCCCGGGCGCGTTCTTCGACCACGACAAGGGCAAGAGCCACTCGTCGGGCAAGCTGCTGTACAACGCCCGCATCATTCCCTACCGCGGTTCGTGGATCGACTTCGAGTTCGACCACAAGGACCTGCTGTACGTGCGCATCGACCGGCGCCGCAAGCTGCCCGCCACGGTGCTCATCCGCGCCCTGGGCGCCGTCAGCGACACCGCGAAGAAGAACCCGCTGGAGTTCAAGGGCTCCACCGAGGAGATCCTCAACTACTACTACGCCACGGAGACCATCTACCTCCAGACGGCGGCGGACTTCGAGAAGAGCGTCGAGCTGGAGCTGCTCCCCGGCCAGCGCGCCACCCGTGACATCAAGACGAAGACGGGTGAGCTGATCGTCAAGAAGAACCGCAAGTTCACCCGCGTCGCCATCAAGAAGCTCGAGGCGGCGAAGATGAAGACGCTGCCCATCGACGCGGACGAGCTCTTCACGAAGGTGTCCGCGTACGACGTGGTGGACGAGAACACCGGTGAGGTCATCCTCGAGTGCAACGAGGAAGTCTCGCAGGAGAAGGTGGACGAGCTCCTCAAGCGCAACATCAAGGAGTTCAAGGTCCTCTTCATCGACAACCTCAACGTGGGTCCCTACCTGCGTGAGACGCTCATGCTGGACAAGCTCGAGACGCCCGAGCAGTCCATCATGGAGATCTACCGTCGTCTGCGTCCTGGCGATCCGCCGACGCCGGAGACGGCCATCAACCTGTTCACGAACCTGTTCTTCAACCCCGAGCGCTACGACCTGTCCAAGGTGGGTCGCCTCAAGTTGAACTTCAAGTTCGGCCTCGAGGAGCCGCTCGACGGGCAGATCCTCACCAAGCGGGACATCCTCGAGGTGATCCGCTACCTGATCGATCTGAAGAACGGCAAGGGCACCATCGACGACATCGACCACCTCGGCAACCGGCGCGTTCGCGCGGTGGGCGAGCTGCTCGAGAACCAGTACCGCATCGGTCTGGTTCGCATGGAGCGGGCGATCAAGGAGCGCATGAGCCTCCAGGAGATCGAGACGCTCATGCCGCACGATCTCATCAACGCCAAGCCCGTCACGGCGGTCATCAAGGAGTTCTTCGGGTCCAGCCAGCTGTCGCAGTTCATGGACCAGACGAACCCCCTGTCCGAGGTCACGCACAAGCGCCGTCTGTCCGCGCTCGGGCCCGGTGGTCTGACGCGTGAGCGCGCGGGCTTCGAGGTCCGCGACGTCCACCCGACGCACTACGGCCGCATCTGCCCCATCGAGACGCCGGAAGGTCCGAACATCGGCCTCATCGCGTCCTTGTCCACCTACGCGCGCGTCAACGAGTTCGGCTTCGTGGAGACGCCGTACCGCAAGGTCGACGCGGGCGTCGTGACGACGGACGTGGCCTTCTACTCGGCGCTCGAGGAGGAGAAGCACACCATCGCGCAGGCGAACGCGGAGACGGACAAGAAGGGCAAGTTCGTCAACGCGCTCGTGTCCAGCCGCCGCGGCGGTGAGTTCGTCCAGGCGCGCGCCGAGGACGTGGACCTGATGGACGTGTCGCCGAACCAGCTGGTGTCGGTGGCGGCGTCGCTCATCCCGTTCCTGGAGAACGACGACGCCAACCGCGCCCTCATGGGCTCGAACATGCAGCGCCAGGCGGTTCCGCTGCTGCGCACCAGCGCTCCGCTGGTGGGCACGGGCATCGAGGCCATCGTCGCGCGCGACTCGGGCGTGACGTGTGTCGCGCGCCGTGACGGCACGGTGGAGAGCGTGGACGCCGGCCGCATCGTGGTGAAGGCGGACGTGCCGGCCTCGCTGAGCGACGTGTCGAGCGAGGTCGACATCTACAACCTGCTCAAGTACCAGCGCTCCAACCAGAACACCTGTCTCAACCAGAAGCCCATCATCAGCAAGGGCGACAAGGTCCGGAAGGGTGACGTCATCGCCGACGGCCCGGCCACCGAGACGGGTGAGCTGGCGCTGGGGCAGAACGTGGTCGTCGCGTTCATGCCGTGGCAGGGCTACAACTTCGAGGACTCCATCCTCATCAGCGAGCGCATCCTCAAGGACGACGTCTTCACGTCGATCCACATCGAGGAGTTCGAGTGCATCGCGCGCGACACCAAGCTGGGCAAGGAGGAGATCACCCGCGACATCCCGAACGTGGGTGAGGAGGCCCTCAAGGACCTCGACGAGTCCGGCATCATCCGCATCGGCGCCGAGGTGAAGCCCGGCGACGTGCTGGTGGGCAAGATCACCCCGAAGGGCGAGACGCAGCTGTCTCCCGAAGAGAAGCTCCTGCGAGCCATCTTCGGCGAGAAGGCCGGCGACGTGCGCGACAGCTCCCTGCGCGTGCCTCCGGGCGTGGTGGGCACCGTCATCAACGCCAAGGTGTTCAGCCGCAAGGGCGTGGAGAAGGACGAGCGCGCCAAGCAGATCGAGTCCATGGAGGAGGCGAAGCTCCTCAAGGACCAGAACGACGAGATCAAGGTCCTCCAGGACAGCGCCATCGGCCGCATCCGCGCGCTGGTCCGCGGCAAGGAGGTCCAGGGCAAGCTCGTGGACGACAAGGGGAAGATCCTCCTGAAGAAGGGGGACATCCTCGACGACGCGCTGCTGGCCACGGTGCCCTACAAGTACTGGGGTGAGATCTCCGTCGGCGACCCGCTCGACTCCCGCGTGCGCGACATCCTGCGCAACCTGGAGGAGACGAAGGAGGCCGTGAAGCTGGCCTTCGGCGAGAAGATCGCCCGCATCAAGAAGGGCGACGAGCTGCCTCCGGGCGTCATCAAGATGGTGAAGGTGTACGTCGCCATCAAGCGCAAGCTGGCCGTGGGCGACAAGATGGCCGGCCGCCACGGAAACAAGGGCGTCGTGTCCCGCATCCTCCCCGAGGAGGACATGCCGTACCTGGAGGACGGCCGTCCGGTGGACATCGTCCTCAACCCGCTCGGCGTTCCCAGCCGCATGAACATCGGGCAGATCCTCGAGACGCACCTGGGCTGGGCCGCCAAGGGCACCGGCGAGGCGCTGCAGCGCTACGTGGAGGACAACTGGGGCGCGGAGGCCATCAAGGAGCGCCTCAAGGTCATCTACGGCGCGGAGACCCCGTTCGCGGCGTTCCTCGACAAGCTGGACGAGGAGGAGATCCGCCAGCTGTGCCGTCGCTCCAAGCGCGGCATCCACGTGGCGACGCCGGTGTTCGACGGCGCCCAGGAGCTGGAGATCCACCAGCTGCTCGACGAGGGCAAGCTGCCCCGCACGGGCCAGATGGTGCTCTTCGACGGCCGCACGGGTGAGCCGTTCGACCAGAACGTCACCGTGGGCGTGATGTACATGCTCAAGCTGCACCACCTGGTCGACGAGAAGATCCACGCGCGCTCCATCGGGCCTTACTCCCTGGTCACCCAGCAGCCGCTGGGCGGCAAGGCGCAGTTCGGCGGTCAGCGTCTGGGCGAGATGGAAGTCTGGGCGATGGAGGCCTACGGCGCGGCGTACACGCTGCAGGAGTTCCTCACCGTCAAGTCGGACGACGTGGTGGGCCGCACGCGCATGTACGAGGCCATCGTCAAGGGCGACAACGTCCTGGAGAGCGGCCTGCCCGAGTCGTTCAACGTGCTCCTCAAGGAGCTCCAGTCGCTCGCGCTGGACGTCGAGCTGCTCGAGAGCGCCCCCCCGGAGCGGCAGCGCAGCTTCGGCGGCGACTTCCTCGGCGGTGGTGACGGCGAGGAGCGCAAGACCGGGACCGAGGCCTGAGTTAGAGCCGGTGCGCCCGCCTGACCGGCCGCCCGCCACCCCGTGAGGGGGTGGGCGCGGCCGGGTCCGGGGCGGGGGCCCGAATCAGCTGGCGTTCCCCATGGGGGACGCCTCACGAGATTTCGGAGGCAACGTGAAGGACATTTTCAACTTCTTCGAGAAGCCGAAGGACCCGTTGTCGTTCAACGCCATTCGCATCGCGCTGGCGTCGCCCGACAAGATCCGCCAGTGGTCGCACGGTGAGGTGAAGAAGCCCGAGACCATCAACTACCGCACGTTCAAGCCGGAGCGTGACGGCCTGTTCTGCGCCCGCATCTTCGGGCCGGTGAAGGACTACGAGTGCAACTGCGGCAAGTACAAGCGCATGAAGCACCGTGGCGTGGTGTGTGAGAAGTGCGGCGTGGAGGTCATCCAGTCGAAGGTCCGCCGCGAGCGCCTGGGTCACATCACCCTGGCCACGCCGGTGGCGCACATCTGGTTCCTCAAGTCGCTGCCCAGCCGCATCGGCAACCTGCTCGACATCACGCTCAAGGAGCTGGAGAAGGTCCTCTACTGCGAGAGCTACATCGTCCTCGACCCCAAGTCGACGCCGCTGCAGGCCGGTGAGCTCATCAGCGAGGAGAAGATGCACCGGCTCTACCAGGAGCACGGTGAGGACTCCTTCACCACGGGCATGGGCGGCGAGGCCGTCCGCGAGATGCTCAAGGGCCTGGACGTGGAGAAGCTGTCCGAGGCGCTGCGCAAGGACATGCGCGAGACCACCAGCGAGGCGAAGCGGAAGAAGTACGCCAAGCGCCTGAAGGTGGCCGAGGCGTTCCGCGTCTCCGGCAACAAGCCCGAGTGGATGATGCTGGACGTGATTCCGGTGATTCCGCCGGACCTGCGCCCGCTCGTTCCCCTCGACGGTGGCCGCTTCGCGACCTCCGACCTGAACGACCTGTACCGCCGCGTCATCAACCGCAACAACCGTCTCAAGCGCCTGCAGGAGCTCAACGCTCCGGACATCATCATCCGCAACGAGAAGCGGATGCTGCAGGAGGCCGTGGACGCGCTGTTCGACAACGGCCGCCGCGGCAAGACGATCACCGGCCCCAACAAGCGCCCGCTCAAGTCGCTGTCCGACATGCTCAAGGGCAAGCAGGGCCGGTTCCGTCAGAACCTGCTCGGCAAGCGCGTGGACTACTCGGGCCGCTCCGTCATCGTCGTCGGTCCCGAGCTGCGCCTGCACCAGTGCGGCCTGCCGAAGATCATGGCGCTCGAGCTGTTCAAGCCGTTCATCTACAACAAGCTCGAAGAGAAGGGTTACGTCACCACCATCAAGTCGGCGAAGAAGATGGTGGAGAAGGAGCGTCCCGAGGTCTGGGACATCCTCGAGGACGTCATCCGCGAGCACCCGGTGCTCCTCAACCGCGCGCCCACGCTGCACCGTCTGGGCATGCAGGCCTTCGAGCCCGTGCTCATCGAGGGCAAGGCCATCCAGCTGCACCCGCTCGTCTGCGCGGCGTTCAACGCCGACTTCGACGGTGACCAGATGGCCGTGCACGTGCCGCTCTCCATCGAGGCTCAGATGGAGGCGCGCGTGCTGATGATGTCGACGAACAACATCCTCAGCCCCGCGAACGGCAAGCCCATCATCGTCCCGACGCAGGACATGGTGCTCGGCATCTACTACATGACCCGCGCCCGCGAGTTCGCCAACGGCGAGGGCCGCGTGTTCAGCTCGCCCGACGAGGTCCGCGCCGCGCACGACCACGGCGAGGTGCACCTGCAGGCGAAGGTGGTCTGCCGCATCGACGGCAAGCGCAAGGAGACCACCGTCGGCCGCGTCCTGTTGTGGGAGGTGGTGCCGCGCCGCGTGGGCTTCGACGCCATCAACAAGGTGCTCGACAAGAAGTCGCTCGGCGGCCTCATCGACCTCTGCTACCGCCTGACGGGCGAGAAGGAGACGGTGCTGCTCGCGGACCGCATCCGCAGCCTCGGCTACTTCAACGCCACGCGCGCCGGTATCTCCATCGCGCTGAAGGACATGATCATCCCTGCGAAGAAGCAGGAGTTCCTGGACTACGCCGGCAAGGAAGTGGCGGAGATCGAGAACCAGTACCTCGAGGGCCTCATCACCGACGGTGAGCGCTACAACAAGGTCATCGATATCTGGGCCGAGGTCACGGAGAAGGTCGCCCAGGAGATGATGCAGCAGATCTCCCAGGAGGAGGCCTCCGGGGACAAGGACGGCAAGCGCGAGTCGCGCAAGCAGCCGTCGTTCAACCCCATCTACATCATGGCCGACTCGGGCGCGCGTGGTAGCGCCCAGCAGATCCGTCAGCTCGCCGGTATGCGCGGACTGATGGCGAAGCCGTCCGGCGAAATCATCGAGACGCCCATCACCGCGAACTTCCGCGAGGGTCTCTCGGTGCTGCAGTACTTCATCTCCACGCACGGCGCCCGCAAGGGTCTGGCGGACACGGCGCTCAAGACGGCCAACTCCGGTTACCTCACCCGCCGCCTCGTCGACGTGGCGCAGGACGCCATCATCAACGAGTACGATTGCGGCACCATGGACGGTCTGTTCATCGGCGCCCTGGTCGAGGGTGGTGAGATCATCGAGCCGCTCGGCGAGCGCATCCTGGGCCGCGTGGCCCTGGACGACATCCTCGACCCCGTCACGGGCGAGGTGCTGGTGCGCGCCAACGAGGAGATCGACGAGGACCGCGTCCGCCGCATCGAGAACAGCGGTTTGGACAAGGTGAAGATCCGCTCGGTGCTCACGTGCCAGGCCAAGCGCGGCATCTGCGTGGAGTGCTACGGCCGTGACCTTGCGCGCGGCCGCAAGGTGTCCGTGGGCGAGGCCGTGGGCGTCATCGCGGCGCAGTCCATCGGTGAGCCGGGTACGCAGCTGACGATGCGCACGTTCCACATCGGTGGCGCGGCGACGCGGCGCGCGGAGCAGTCCAGCCTGGAGAACCGGTACGCGGGTAGCGTGAAGTTCGCGGGCCTCACCACGGTGCAGAAGACGGACGGCACGCTCGTGGCGATGAACCGCAACGGCGAGCTCGTCGTCGTCGACGACTCCGGCCGCGAGCGCGAGCGCTACCAGGTCATCTACGGCGCCCGCATCCTGGTGAAGGAAGGCCAGCGCATCGAGGCGAGCACGCTGCTGGCGGAGTGGGATCCGTTCGCGATTCCGCTGCTCACCGAGGTGGGCGGTACCGTGCGCTACGAGGACATCATCGAAGGCGTGACGATGTCCGAGACCCTGGACGAGGTGACGGGTCTGTCGCGCAAGACGGTCATCGAGTCGAAGGACCCGGAGGCGCGTCCGCGCGTCTCCATCCGCGACGCCCAGGGCAACACGAAGGACCTGCCCTCGTCCCGCAACCCGGCGAGCTACTTCCTGCCGCAGGGCTCCATCATCACCGTCAACGACGGCGATGAGATCCACCCGGGCGAGGTCATCGCCAAGGTGCCGCGCGAGACGACCAAGACGAAGGACATCACGGGCGGTCTGCCCCGCGTGGCCGAGCTGTTCGAGGCGCGCAAGCCGAAGGATGCCGCGGCCATCGCGGAGATCGACGGCGTGGTGTCGTTCGGCAAGGACACCAAGGGCAAGCGCAAGCTCATCATCACCCCCGAGGTGAACGGCGAGCAGCGCACGGACCTGGCCAAGGAGTATTTGATCTCCAAGGGCAAGAACATCAGCGTCCACTCCGGCGACCGCGTGAAGGCCGGCGAGGCGATGATGGACGGCGCGGCCAACCCGCACGACATCCTCAAGGTGCTGGGCGAGAAGGAACTCGCGCGCTACCTGGTGGACGAAGTGCAGGAGGTCTACCGCCTCCAGGGCGTGAAGATTAACGACAAGCACATCGAGACCATCGTCCGGCAGATGCTGCGCCGGGTGCGCGTCACGGATGTGGGCGACACCAACTTCCTGGTCGACGAGCAGGTGGAGAAGTGGGTGTTCGAGGAGGAGAACGAGAAGATCATGGCCGAGGGCAAGCGCCCGGCCGTGGGTGAGCCGCTGCTGCTCGGCATCACCAAGGCCTCGCTCTCCACCGAGTCGTTCATCTCGGCGTCCTCCTTCCAGGAGACCACCAAGGTGCTCACCGAGGCCGCCATCAACGGCAAGGTGGACTACCTGCGCGGCCTCAAGGAGAACGTCATCATGGGCCGGCTCATCCCCGCCGGTACGGGCCTGCCGAACTACAAGCACCTCGACATCGAGGTGGAGAGCCCGACCGACGAGGTCAACGAGATGGAGGCCGCGCTGGCCGGTGCCCACGGCGACGGTGGGCCCCTGTCCGCTCCGGCTGCCCGTCCGGAAGGCACCCAGACGACGGGCGCCGCCTAGCGCTCGCCAGGCCGCCCCTCGGGCGAGCCTGGGTGCAGTCCTCCCGCCGCTCCGGTCTTCGTGCCGGGGCGGCGGTTTCATTTTCAGACCCAGTTAGTCGGGCTTTCCTGGACGTCTTCCTTGACGGTCATGGCGCGCCGCGTTATGTTTTGGGCGTTGAGTTTTGACTCACTGGGTTACTGCCCGGCGCTGCCGGGTGAAAAGGGGAGGACGACACATGGCCACGACGAAGCAGGCGGAGACGAAGCACGAGGAGACGACCCCCGCGGTGGACGCGAGCGCCGAGGCGGCGAAGAGCGGTTTCTCCAACGTGGAGGTCTTCCTGAAGGCCCAGCTCGCTCAGGCGCAGAAGCGCATCGAGGAGCTGGAGGGTGAGGCCGGCAAGGTGGTGAAGGCGCTGGACGCCCGCCGCCAGGAGGCCACGAAGGAGGCCCAGGCCCTGTGGACCAAGTTCCAGGCCGGGGAGCTGCTGACGGACCCGCGCGTGAAGGAGCTGGGCAAGAAGGTGGACGCGGCCGGCGCCGAGCTGAAGAAGCGTCTGGACGGGCTGCAGACGAAGGTGGTGGGCGTGGTGGGCGTGGCCAGCCAGTCCCAGCTGCAGGAGCTCAACAAGGAGCTGTCCAAGCTGTCGCGCAAGGTGGACTCGCTCTTGAAGCCCATCCGACGCTCGGGTGCCTCCAAGGGCACGGACTCCTCGCCCCGAGCCTGAACAGCGACGCGTGGTTGACGCATGGTGCCCCCTTCCCACTCCACGAGTGGACATGACGCAGGGGAGGGGGCTCGTTCTCGTTTCCTTCACCCCGGGGGTGTGATTACGTGGCAGGTCCGTTCGACTGTTTCAGGCCCACGGGTCTGGTACACCCCCTCCCGGAGAGACCCATTGGACAACAAGCCCGAGGCCCCCCGAGAGAAGAACCCTGTCGCGGAAACTTTTGAGCGCATCTGGAGTCAGGCGCTCCTCGCGGTGAACACGGCCGAAGAGGAAGCCTCCCGCGCGGTGCAGAAGGTGGCGTCCGTGGCCGGCTGGAGCCAGGACGAGGTGAAGCGCCAGGCCCAGGCCTTCTCGGACCGGCTGGCCGGCCACCGGAGGGATCTGGAGCACAACGTGGAGGACCGGGTTCGCACGGCCCTCACCCGGATGAAGCTGCCCCGTCGCGAGGAGCTCCAGGCGTTCGGCTCCCGGTTGGAGCGCGTGGCCGAGCGCATCCAGGCCCTGGAGCAACGTAAGTGACTTCTCCCGCCCCCACGGGCGGGAGGTCGTTCGCGACGCGCTTCTTCGAATCTCTCCACGCTCTGAGCTCAGGCTGTTCCCGACTCCCCCTGTTGGCGGGGGTGGCGCTCGTCGTGTCGGCGCGGCTGGTGCCGCTGCTGGAGGAGCGCTCGGTCCAGCCTGTCCTGCCCGAGCGCGTGGTCGCCGAGAGCCCCTCTCCGGAGGCGTCCCTCATCGACCTCGTGCTCGCGCGGCGTGCTCCGGGCCTGGGCCTCACCCTGCGCCGGCAGCTCGGGAACGCCATCGCCGAGGAGGCCCGGACGGCGGGGTATGATCCGCTCCTGGTGCTGGCCCTGATCGACGTGGAGTCGGACTTCGCCGAGGAGGCCGTGTCCGAGAAGGGCGCGCGGGGGCTGATGCAGATCAAGCCCAGCACGCTCCACTTCCTGGCGGAGAAGGAGGGCCTTCGCCTCTCCCGGGAAGAGGTGACGGCCGACACGGCGCTGTGCGTGCGGCTGGGCATCCGCTACCTGCGCTCGCTGCAGGACCGCTTCGGCGGCGACCTGGAGCTGGCGCTGATGGCCTACAACGCCGGCCCCACCCGCATCCGCAACGCCATCAAGCAGGGCGAGCTGGACCGCTTCCGGCGCTATCCCCGGGCCGTCCGGCGCGACTTCCGCCGCTTCCGCGAGGGCCACGGCCTGGGCGGTGACTGGGCGCTCGCCCAGCGTGAGGCGGACGCCGTCCCCACGCCTTGATACACCCCGTGTGAATCTCGTGGCGCCGTGGCCGCTCCAAGCGGAGGCATGTGCGCCTTGTCCCGGTCCCCAGGGTGCGCTAAGCGTTGCAAGTGCCCGGGACTGTTGGAGATTCCGAGGAGTGAACCCATGAATCGCCCCTTGTCGCGCGCGGCGCTCGTCGCCACCCTGGTGACGCTCGCCCCGCTGAGCACCCTCGCGGGTTCCGTCTATCTCAACGGTGTGTTGATCGACGGCGTCACCAACCAGAAGTTCGAGAAGGCCACCGTCCGCATCGACGAGTCCGGCAACGTCCACATCGAGGCGGCGGGCTACCGCGTCTCGACGGTGACGACGCCCGCTCCGGCGGCTCCCGCCCAGGCCGCGGCCCCCACGCCGAGCGCCGCGCAGGCGGTGCCCGCGGGCGGCGCGGCGGCGGCTGCTCCGGCGGCGCAGGCGGTGCCCACGGCGGGGACGGCCTCGGCCCAGCCGGCGGTGGCCACGGCCACGCAGCCCGCGCGCATCACCCAGCGCTACTGGCTGGTGACGGAGCAGACGGTGCCGGGGATGACGGAGTACGACATCGACGTGTACGTGAACTCCCGGTGGCTGCGGAAGCTGCGTGGCAACGAGGACCAGGTGGTCGCGGACATCACCCAGCACCTCAAGCCCGGGGCGAACCAGGTGATGCTGATGGCCCGGAAGATTTCCACCGGTTCCAAGCGCAGCGATTCGCCCAAGCACCTGTTCCGGGTCATCATTGGCGAGGGCAACGAGGGCGGTGGCAACGTGATGATCGACAACCCGCTCATCCGCTTCCAGACGTCGGCGGCGGAGTCGAAGGACATCACGCAGGAGTTCACCCTCACCACGCGCTGAGGGGCGAGACTTTCGGAGACACGACGTGTTCAACCTGGACGAGCGCTACCGCGGGCTTCCCGCGACGCGCGAGCAGATCCTCGCGCTGCACACCTCGCTCAACACGCCGCACGTGGCCATCCCCGGCAAGCAGGCGGGGCCGGCGCAGGCGTTCGTCGTGGGGCTGCGCGGAGGGCAGGGCGCGGCCGTCTTCGTGTACCTCTACCTGGCCGAGGCCGAGGACTGCGCGGTGTACCTGTCCGGCCGCCGCAACACGACGGCGGACGAGTACCGCGAGGATGAGTCGGACGCGCTCGCCTTCGTCGAGTCGCTCGGCTTCATGATGGATGACGCCAACTGGCGCGGTCAGCCCCCGGAGCAGCAGGACGAGTGGCTCAAGACGCTGCCGGTCTTCTTCAAGGACCCCACGCTGGTGCCCGCGGTGAAGGCTCGCGCCGAAGAGAAGAAGAACGTCACCACCACCCTGGGCCGCTTCCTCGCGGCCTTCTGAGTCTTGCCCACCCCCGTCGTCGAGAACCGCCCCATGCTCCGCTTCGCCTCCGCGTTCCGCCCACTCGCGCTCGTGCTCGCGCTCGCCGGCTGTGCCCATGTCCCCACGGAGAAGGAGCGCCGCAAGGCGGAGATCCACTACGAACTGGCGCTCCAGGCCCAGCAGCAGGGCCACGTCCAGGACGCGCTGCGCGAGCTGCAGGTGTCGCTGGAGAACGACCCCGACTATCCGGAGGCCAACAACGCCATCGGCATCCTGCTGCACCTCGCCTTCGCGCGGCATGCCGAGGCCATGGGGCACTACGAGCGCGCGCTGAAGGTGCGCCCCACGTTCTCCGAGGCCCGCACCAACCTGGCCAACGTGCACCTGGACCAGGGGCGCTACGACGAGGCCATCAAGCTGTACGAGCAGGTCCTCAACGACATGCTCTATGTGACGCCGTACATCGCGCAGGGCAACATGGGCTGGGCCTTCTACAAGAAGGGTGACACGCAGCGCGCCGTGGGGAGCCTCAAGGCGGCGGTGACGACCAACCCCGGCTTCTGCATGGGCTACCGCAACCTGGGCATCATCTTCGACGAGACGGGCAAGCTGGACGAGTCGTGCCGTAACTTCTCCCGCTACCGCGAGAACTGCCCGGAAGCGGCCGATGCCCACATGCGCGAGGGCGTCTGCCTGGCGAAGCAGGGGCAGGCCGAAGGGGCCCGGCAGGCCTTCTCCACCTGTGAGGCCAAGGCGAAGGCGGGCGAGCAGGAGCTGAGGGACGACTGCCGAAGGCTGCTCGAAAAGCTCTAGTCTTCTGCTATCTGGGCGCACCGTGGACCACGTCGACTTCGGCAAGTACCTCAGCCAGCAGCGGGAGCTTCGAGGGATGTCTCGCGAGGATGTCGCGCGAGAGACCAAGATTCCCCCGACGCTCATCGCCGCGCTCGAAGCGGGGCAGGTGGAGCGGCTGCCCTCGCGCATCTTCGTGGTGAACTACATCAAGGCCTACGCCCAGGTGATTGGCCTGTCTCCCGAGGAGGCCATCCTCCGGTACGAGGAGGTGGACCGCTCGGTGCCGGCGCCGTCGCCCGCGCAGCTGGAGCAGGAGCGCCGCAAGCGGGCCTACGTGGGGCTGTCCGTCCTCCTGGTGGCCCTGGCGCTGGGCCTCTTCGTGTTCCTCGTGTTGAGCGGGAAGCTTCCTTCTCCGCTCGCGCGTTGAATGTCGCCATGGAGCGCTACGACGACGATGCGCTCGTGCTGTCCACCGTGGACTACGGCGAGTCGGACCGGCTCGTCACGCTGCTGACGCGCGAGCATGGGAAGCTGACGGCCTTCGCCGCGGGGGCCCGCAAGAGCAAGCGGCGCTTCGCGGGCGCGCTGGAGCCGTTCATGCGGCTGCGCGTGCACATCGTCGAGACGCGCGGCTCCACGGTGCGGCTGGACTCCACGGACATCGTCGCCGGGTACTACGCCGCGCGCGAGGACCTGTCGCTCATCGCGCGGGCCCTGTACGCGGTGGAGCTGTGCCGCGAGCTGACGAGAGATCACGAGCCGCACCCGGAGCTCTTCGTCCTGCTCGAGGGCTACCTGGGCCGCCTGGATGCGAAGGAGGCGGGGCCCACGTCGCTCCTGGCCTTCGAGCTGGCGGCGCTGGCCCACGCCGGGTTGATGCCTCGCTTCGATGCGTGCTCGCTGTGTGGTGGAGCGCCCGGTGAGCGGCCCCGGTTCGACCAGGCCCACGGGGGCGCGGTATGCGAGCCGTGCAGCGCCCGGGCGCGCGAGGCGGTGCTCGTCCCGTCCGCGCTGCTGTCCGGGCTGCGAGCGCTCCAGGAAGGGGCCCGCACGCCGCTTCCCGCGGACCTGCGTGCCCGCGCGCGGAGCCTGCTCAACGTCTTCATCTCCCACCACCTGGGACGACGCCTCAAGAGCGTGGACTTCATGGCCCAGGTGGGCCTGGACTGACGCGGGTCCGAAGTCGCGAAGCCGTCATACGAGAGAGGTCACATGAGCGAGGGACAGGAGTCGCCGCTGGACGTGGTGTGCTTCGGTGAGACGCTGGTGGACTTCCTTCCCTCCGAGCAGGGCAAGCGCGTGCGCGACGTGCCCGCGTGGCACCCGTGTCCCGGTGGCTCTCCGGCCAACGTCTCCGTGGGGCTGGCGAGGCTGGGGCTGAAGCCGGCGATGCTCGGCGTGGTGGGCTCGGACGAGTTCGGCCACTTCCTCAAGGACAGTCTGTCCCGCGAGGGCGTGGACGTGAGCCACCTGAGACAGACGACCGAGGCGCGCACCGGGCTGGTGTTCATCTGCCTGGATGCGAAGGGGGAGCGCAGCTTCACCTTCTTCCGCACCCGCTCCGCGGAGTTCCTGCTGGGGCAGGCCGACGTGGACGCGGACTTCCTGCTGCGCGCCCGCGCGGTGCACTGCGGCTCCAACTCCCTGCAGCGTGAGGATGCCCAGCTCGCGACGGTGCGGATGCTCGGCCTGGCGCGCGAGGCGGACCGCATCGTCAGCTGTGATCCGAACCTGCGGCTGCACGCATGGGAGGACCCGACGCAGCTCAAGGCGTTGCTCGCGCGGATGCTGCCGCTGTGCACCGTGGTGAAGCTGTCCGAGGAGGAGATCGGCTTCGTCACCGGCACCGAGTCTCCCGAGGAGGCGCTCACGCGACTGTCCGCCATGGGCGTGAAGCTGCCCGTGGTGACGCTCGGTGAGCGGGGCGCGCTGTTCCGCTGGAAGGGCGAGGACGTCCACGTGCCGGCGCCTCGGACTCGCGTGGTGGACACCACGGGCGCGGGGGATGGCTTCGTCGCGGGGCTCCTCCACGGACTGGTGCGTTGGTACGGCGGAACCCGTGCGCTGGAGTCCGCCACGCGCGAGGAGCTGGTGGTGCTGGCGACCTTCGCGTGCGCCGTGGGGTCGCGGGTCGTCGAGAAGCCCGGCGCGGTGGAGGGCCTGCCACGCGCGGAGGAGCTCTCCTCGGTGTGGCCCTCCCGACCTGTGGCTCGCTGAGCGGTACGCGTCTAGTCCGGTGAGACGCGCGTCAGGAACGAGTCCGTCGACGACATCCCCGTCACCGGGCCCGAGCCGAAGTCCAACGTGCCGAGCAGTCGTCCCCACAGGATGACATCGCGTCGGCCCGCCGTGGCGACGCGCATCGCGGACTGGTTGCGCGGGTCGCCGAAGCCTCGGCTCCACCACGTCTCGCCGTCACGACCGAGCTTCACCACGTAGACATCATCGCCCCCCGCGCTCGTCAGTGGCCCGTCACCGAAGTCGATGCGGCTGCTGAACGTGCCCGTCACCACCGGGCTGCCCAGGGGGTCGACGTCCACGTCGTAGGCCCAGTCGAACCCGGGCCCGCCGAAGCTCCGACTCCAGCGGTTGTTGCCATCACCGTCGAACGCGGAGACGAACACGTCACCGTCCGCGCTGAAGAGCGGTCCGCCGCCGTGATTCACCGTGCCGATGAAGGCGCCCGTCGCGACGACCTGGCCCTGAGGGTCCGCGGCCAGCCGCCAGAGGGTCTGGGTCCGCAGCTCGCCGTAGCCCTTCGCCCAGAGGGGCAGGCCATGCGCGTCCAGCTTCATCACGTAGACGTTGAAGCCCGGCGTGGTGAGCCAGGGCACGCCGTCGACCGACAGCACGTCCATGAAGCCGCTGCTGAGGTAGAGATGGTCCTGGGCATCCAACGCCAGTGACGTGAGCGCGGTGGCCGTGCCCGCTTCGTATTGGCTGTGCCAGACGAGGGCGCCGGTGTCGCCGGAGAGCCTCGCGACGAACTGATTCAGCGCAGCCGTGCCAGGTATCGGCCCGGTGCCATAGTCGATGAAGCGCTCGAAGTAACCGCTCACCAGCACATCGCCATTGCTCGCCGTGACGAGCGAGCCCGTCTGTTGCTGGCCCCCGTCCCCGAAGCAGCGGCTCCAGACGTGGGCGCCATGCGTGTCGAACTTCGCGAGGAACGCGCTCGGGACGCCCGGCTCGCCACGGCAGGGCAGGGGACCTCCACCGAAGTCGAGCGAGCCCCAGTAGTCCCCCGTGATGACGATGTTGCCCGCCCCGTCGACGGCGAGGCCCGTGGCCTGCTGATAGTTCTCGTCCCCGAAGCGGCGCGTCCAGAGGGGCTGCCCGCTCGGGTCGAATCGCGCCACGAGGATGTCCCAGGACGACGTGGCCACGAACGCCACATGTCCACTCGACTGCACCGCCACGTCACCGAAGCCCTCGATGCCTCCGTGCGTGGAAGTCCAAGGGCCCTGTGCGAGCGCGCTCGCCTCCAATTGGTCGGTGGGCGAGGGCTCCATCACCTCCGAGTCGCTCGGCGCACCGCAGGCCGCCACCAGGCTCAACAGCAACAGGGAGGACAAAGGTCTGAATATCGAGCTCATGTGGACAGGCTAGGAAAGCGTTTCCGCACGAGGCAAGCCAGCCGGTCCGCGCTCGACGCTCACCCGTTCTGGAGCGTCGTGCTGGCGAGCAACGGTCGCAAGATGTCGTAGTCGAAGCGCTCGTAGGGGGGCGTCACCCACTGTCGGCGGCGCTCGTAACGCTCCAGGCAGTCCGCCCCTCCATCCGTCTTTCGCTCCTGCTCCGCCTCCCACTGCGCAAGCCTCATGTACGCCGCGCCGATGGCGGTCGCATCGCCCCGCGCCGTCGCCAACGCGTACTCGCGCGGAGGAAGCTCCCGAGCGTTCATTCCCTCGGGAACAGGTCCGAGACGACTGACCTGGACGCAGACGCTGTACGTGTAGACCCCGTCGACGCGCTCCTTCAGGTGGTCGCTCTCCGGGAACACGCCGTACAGCACGTCCGGATTCACGGCGTTCGGAATGGAGTCCAGGCGCGCGACGAGATCGAGCCACGCCAGGGGGACGCGGTGGCTCAGCTCGCTGCGGCGGCCCACGACCTTGAGCCCGACCAGCTGCAGTCCACCCAGGGACACGATGGAGATGTTCATGCGGCCACACCCTGCACCTTGAACCAGGTTGAAGCTCCAGGAGAATGTCGGCGCATGCTGTCGATTTCCCAATTCTCCAAACGCTGCGGCATCTCCGCGAGCGCCCTGCGCTTCTACGAGCGCAAGGGCCTGCTCGTCCCCGTCGAACGGCAGGAGAACGGCTACCGCGCGTATTCGCCCCAGCAGGTCGTGGAGGCGCGCTTCCGCTGTCCTCTTGGCGCCAGGAGATGGCCGCGAGGCTGCTCTCGCTCCAGGTCGCGAACCAGTACCTGCGCGGCCTGACACCCGAGCGTCCTCCGCTGCATCTGGAGCACTGGAACGAGTCGTCCGTCCTCGTCTGGTTTCCCGCGAGCGCGGACGAAGCTCCGCTCCCGTTCCGCGCGGAGGTCGCCTCCAGGAAGAGGGCCCTCCAGCAGCGCGGTGTGCCGGTGCTCACCAGCGGCTATGTGCGGACGCTCGACTCCCAGGCTGGGAGACTGTCGGGAGAGGTCGGGTTCCGCATCAAGGCGAGCAGGCGGACTCCGGCGGGGGCGCGGCGTCAAGAGGTCCCGCCCACGCTCTTCGCCACCCTGGAGTGCGGCCTGCGCGACGACGTGGCCGCGCATCGCGTCTTCCGTTTCCTCGACGAGTCGGGCTTCCGTCCAGGCGCGCTCCACCTGGAGCGTTACCGCCCCGGAACGTCGGACCGCTACCTGCTCATGATGGCCGTGCAGCGTCGCTGAGGCCTGCCGGCCACCGCGTGTTCACCTGGAAGCGACGGGAGGGGCTCGTGCGGAAGGGTGCGGGGTGGAAAGATGGAGGGGCCCATGGCTTTGTCCCCCCCTCAAGCATCGCCCGAGGCAACGGCGCCTTCGCTCGCGCCGTCGGCCGCGTCACTGACACTTCTGAGCATCCCAGGGGACTCGCCCGAGGCCACGGATTCATACTGGCTGGAGCATGTGTACCAGGGAGACCGACTGCCGCAGCTCACCCTGCGCTCGGTGCTGTTGGGCGCGGCCATCGGCCTGGTCACCTGCGCCACCAACCTCTACGTCGGCCTCAAGACGGGCATCGTCTTCGGTGTCGCCATCACCGCCGTGCTGCTCGCGCAGGGCGCCCATGGCTTGTTCCGGCGCCTGGTGCCCGGCGTCGCGGGCGCGCCGTTGTCTCCGCTGGAGACGTGCAACGCGCAGGCGGTCGCCTCGGCCGCGGGCTATGCCACCGGTGGCGCGCTCGTGTCCGTGCAGGGCGCGTGGCTCATCGTCACCGGACACCATCCCTCCGGTCCGATGCTGCTCGCGTGGACCTTCTTCCTGTCCGCGCTCGGGGTCCTCTTCGCCGTGCCCTTCAAGCGACGGCTCGTGGACCACGAGCAGCTGCCCTTCGCTTCCGGCACCGTCGCGGCCACCACCATCCGCGCCATGCACGCGACGGACTCGGAGGCGTCGTCCCGGTTGCGACTGCTGGGCGGCGGCGGGCTCTTCTCCGGACTCGTCACGCTGGCGCGCGATGCGTGGGAGAAGCTGCCTGTCTCTGTCCCATTCCCGGGGACCTGGCGTGGACTCACCCTGGAGCGCCTGGGCTTCGGACTGGAGCTGAGCCTGCTGCCCATCGGCGCGGGCGTGCTGCTGGGGCCGCGCATCACGGCGTCGATGCTGCTGGGCGCGGTGCTCATCCACGGCGTCGTCGCGCCCCGCGTGTTCTCCGCGGGCGTCGTCGACGCGAAGGAGGGGAACTACCTCGAGTGGAGCCTGTGGCCCGGCACCGCTGCGCTCGTCGTCGGCTCGTTGCTGCACTTCCTGCTCCAGGGCCGTGTCGTCGGTCGAGCGCTTCGCGGTGTCTTCTCCCGAGCGCCTCGCAGGCCGCATCCGGTGGATGCGCTGCAGGTTCCGCGAAGCTGGTTGCTCACGGGACTCGTCGTGCTGACGCCCGCGTCCGTCGCCGTGGCGTACGTCGGCTTCGGTGTTCCCGTGGCGCACGGGGCGCTCGCCGTGGCGATGTCCTTCGTGCTGTGCCTCATCTCCTGTCGTGTCACCGGTGAGACGGACTCGACGCCCGTGGGCGCGCTGGGGCAGGTGACGCAGGTGACCTACGGTGTGCTGTTGCCGAACCAGGTGCAAGCCAACCTCGCCACCGCGGGCATCACCGTGAACACGGCGTCATCGTCCGCGGACCTGCTCACCGACTTGAAGACGGGACACCTGCTGGGGGCCAATCCCCGTCGCCTGTTCCTCGCGCAGTTGATCGGCTCGGGCATCGGCGCGCTCGCGGTGGTGCCGCTGTTCTTCCTGCTCGTGCCGAACCCGGAGGCGCTGGGCGGCGAGCGCTTCCCCGCGCCCGGCGTCTTCAGCACGGCGGGCGTCGCGCGCATCCTCGCCTCGGGCCTCGACAGCCTGCCGCCGATGACCCGCGCCGCGGTGGGGGGGGCGTCGCTCCTGGCGGCGCTCCTCGTGCTCGCCGAGCGACTGCTCCCTGCACGGTGGGGCCGCTGGATACCTTCACCCCTCGGCATGGGGTTGGCCTGCCTGCTGCCCGCGTCGTACGCGCTCGGTTTCTTCCTGGGCGGCGTCATCTCCGGAGTCGTGAGCTACGTGAAATCCACGACAGCCGAAGGGCGGGTGGTGACGCTCGCGGCGGGCTGCATCGCGGGCGAGGGACTGGTGGGCGTCGCCATCGTCCTGTCGCAGTCGCTCTGGTAGCGTCTCCTCACCGATGCGCTGCCTGAACTGCCACCGTCGCCTTGCTCCGGGCGCGGCTTGTCCCGTGCACGGCGCGAGTGTTCCAGGCGGCTCGCTCGCCGGGACACTGACGCTCACGGACGTGCCCGGCGTGCGCGGCGCCGCGCCGCTGGGGCGTGGCGGCTTCTCGCAGGTGTTCACCGCGTATCGCGACTCGGACGGTCGCGAGGTGGCGCTCAAGGTCGGGCACGGTCCGCATCACGAGCGCTTCGCGCGCGAGGCCGCGGCGCTGCGGCGTGTGGGGGCTCCCATCGTTCCGGAGCTGCTGGAGCACGGCGTCGCGCGCGGTCGGCCCTTCCTGGTGATGGAGCACCTGCACGGCCAGACGCTCGCGGCGTGGATGGCGGCGCTGCCGGGCGCGGGCACCGCGTCACTGCCTCGCATCCGGGAGCTGCTCCGTGGGTTGTGCTCGGCGCTGGAGCACATGCACGCGGCGGGCGTGGCGCATCGCGACCTCAAGCCGGAGAACATCTTCCTGCGCGAGGGCGGCGCGCTGAGCCTCCTCGACCTGGGGCTCGCGCGCTTCCATGACCTCGATGACCCGGATGACTCGGACGCGCTCCCGCCCGGCGTGACACCCGCGGGGCAGCGGCTGGGCACGCCGCTGTACATGGCACCCGAGCAGTGTCTGGACGCGCGCCTGGCCAGCACGCCCGCCGACATCTACTCGCTGGGCGTCGTCCTCTTCGAGCTGCTCACGGGCGCGCCGCCCTTCGTCGGCAGCCCGGAGCAGATCCGCCATGGACACGTCAGCCTGCGCCCGCCGAAGGTCTCGGAGCGCGCGGAGGTCCCCACCGCGCTCGATGACGTCCTCCGCGCCTGTCTGGCCAAGTCGCCACTGGAGCGCTTCGCCAGGGCGCCGGATGTGCTCGCGGCCTTCGATGCCGCGTGTCGCGCCACCACCGCCCTGGGCTCCGTCGCGTCGGGCGAGGCCGTGTCGCCGCAGCAGTCGCTCGCGTCGGGCGCGGGGCCTCGACAGGTGGCGCTGCTCGGGCTCCACACGCCGCTGGCGTTGGACGCGGTGAAGGCCGCCATCGAGCCTCGCGGAGGGCTCATCGCGCGCGTGAGGCCCGGTGGTTATGTCATCGCCTTCGCGGAGTCGCTCACCGCCGAGGCGAACGTGCGCGCGGGCGCGCTCGCCGCGAGGAAGCTGCTCGAGGAGTCGGAGGCCTCGGCCGTGCTCCATCTGGCGGAGCTGCACGTGCGCGTCGGCGCGTCCACGTTGCGGCTGGCGGGGCCCGCGCTGGACTCGCCCGCGGACTGGTGGCCGCAGACGTGGGTGCCCGGTGAGACGCGCGTCACGGAGGCCGCGGCCGCGCGCCTGGACTCCAGCGCCACCGAGGCCGTGGGCCGCGACACCGCGAGCCTCCTGGAGTCCACCTCGGACCCAGGGCGACTGCGCCTGCTCGACAGCGCGGCGTCCAGCGCCTCCTCCGAACCGCCTCCGCTCTTCGGCCGCGAGGAGCTGCTGGAGGCCCTGACGAAGGAGGCGTTCCGCAGCCTCTCGGAGAACGTCCCGGGCTTCTCGGTCGTCACCGCGGACGTGGGGCTCGGCAAGTCGCGGGTCATCGAGGCGCTCGCCGCGCGGTTGGAGTCGAACGGCCAGGCTCAAGTCATCCGCTTGCGCGCCTCGGCTCCGGACGTCCGCTCGCCGGATGCGTTGCTGGAGAGCCTGCGAGCCTCGCTCGTCGACGGGCCTTCGCCGCTGCCCGAATCTCCGCGGACCAGCGGTGTCCCGCTCGCCGATGCACGTCACGCGGCGGCGCGCTGGCTCGCCGAGGCGCTTCGTCACCGCGCTCGCGAGCTGCCCCGGGTGCTGCTGCTGGACGACGCGCACCTGGCGGACCCGACGACGCTCGACGCGCTGGAGGTCGCCACGCTCACGGGCGCGTGCGCTCCGCTCTGGGTCTGCGTCGTCGCTCGACCGGCGCTGCTCGGCCTGCGGCCCCACCTGGGCGAGCGCAGCGCGAGCGCCGTCCGTCATGTGCTGCCGCCGCTGTCTCCAGAGGCCAGTCGCGCGCTGTTGCTGCACCTGCTCCGCCCCGCCGAGCACATCCCCGAGCCGGTGCTCGCGCGATTGGAGCAGCTTGCCCAGGGCGTGCCGCTGTCTCTCGTCGAGCTGGCGGTGGCCCTGCGGACCGCGGGCGCGCTGAGGGCCTCGCCCGGGGGCGGTTGGTACATCGCTCCGGACGCGCTGCTGGACGTGTCGGTGACGCCGCTCTTCCAGCGCCTCGCCAGTCGCGCGCTGGATGGACTGCCGGATGCGTACGGCGGGCTCGCGCGACTGTGCGCGGTGCTCGGCACGGAGCTGGAGGTCGAGCGCGTGGATGCGGCCTTGCGACACCTCGGGCCCGCCGAGGAGGGCGTGGGCATGGCCACCTCCCTGGACGCGGGCGCGGGCCTGCAGCGTCTGGCGCGCGCGGGGCTCCTCCGGCCCGTGGGCCTGGGCCGCTTCGCGTTCCGTCACCCCTTGCTGCGCGAGTCCATCGAAGCGCTCCTGCCTCCGGTGACGCGTCGCGCGCTGCATGCCGCCGCACGACTGGCGACCACCGGTGATTCACCGGTCGAGCGTCATCGTCGCGCCCTCCACGCCGCGGCCTGCGGCGCGCACGACGAAGCCGCCACCGCCTTCCTCGCCCTGGCCGAGGAGTCACGTCGCGCGCACCGCTCCGTGGAGGCCGAGCAGCTCTACACCCGCGCCCTCGCGCTGCTGCCGGACCGAGACTCCGAGCAGCGGGCGCGTGCCCTCGCGGGACGAGGACGCGTGCGCCATCGCCTGCAGCGCTTCCACGAGGGGCTCGGGGACCTGGCCGCCGCGCGCGTCCTGGCGGAGGTCCGCGGGGACAAGGCCCTGTGCGTGGACCTGCTCCTGGAGGAGGCCACCGCGCGCGACTGGATGGAGGACGTGGAGGGCTCGACGCTCTGTGCTCGCGAGGCCCTGGAGCGAATCGAACAGCTCGATGACCCGCGCCTGTCCCTGCGCTGCACTTTGGCCCGAGGGCGGTTGCACGTGCGCCAGGGCGAGTGGGGACCCGCGGCCCGCATCCTCGACTCCGTCATCGAGGGCGCCGAGCGAGCACGAGAGCACGAGACGCTGGTGGTGGCCCTCACCATGCTGGGCTCGTCGCTGACGTTCCTCGAGCGCACGGAAGAGGCCGCGTCCCGCTTCGAGGAGGCCCTGGCCCGCTGCGAGGCGGCGGGCGACGCGCTGCACCTGGCCGCCACGCTCATCAACCGCGTGCTCCTGTGGCTGGGGCAGGGCGATGTGGCGCGGATGGAGGAGGACCTGCGGCGCGCGATGGGCCTGGGCCGCGAGCTGGGCCACGCGCAGGTGGAGCGCTGGTCCACCTTCAACCTCGCCGAGGTGCTCTACATGCAGGGGCGCTTGCAGGAGGCGCTCCCGTTGGCGCGCCGGGCCCATGAGCTGGGCGTGCGCTTCTTCCTCGAGCACCCGGTACCCGTGGACGCGCTGCTGCTCGCGCGCATCGGCGTGGCGCTCGGCGATTGGGAGGAGGCGTCCCGGCAGCTGCGCTGGATTGAGTTCCATTGCCCGCCCGCCTCGCTGCCGCCCACCGCCGTCATGCGCAAGCTGGTGGAGCTCCAGGTGCGCGAGGCCGAGCGCGGAGGCGGGGTGCATGAGTCGCCCGCATGGGCGGCGCTGGAGGACGAGGCCCGCGAGCTGGCCTCTCCCGACGAGAAGGCGGAGCTGCTGCTCCAGGCCGCCTGGTCCGCCTTCCGCTCCCGCCTCCCGGATGAAGCCCGCATGTGGCTGACCCGCGCCGAGGGCGCCATCGCGTCCGCTCCGCTCTGGCGGACCCGCTGGGAGGCCCTGCGCGACACGGTGGGGCGGGTGTAGCGCTGGACGTCACAAACCCGCCGGGGAGTGACCTCCCACGCTACAGCGGACGACCTCCCAGGACGGGTCTCAGACGGCAAGGTGACGGGCGGCGCGGCTGGCCTGGAGCGTGCTTCAGTGGGGGGGTATTTCTCCAATTCCATGTTTTTCACTGGAGGAGCGTCCATGGGTGTCACTGTCCGTCGCGCCCCGTCGGGTGTCGTGTCCTTGCTGTTGTTGGCCCTGGCCGGCTGTGGTGGAGGGAGCAGCGTGCCCGTCGCCGACGCCCCGACGTCCGACGTCGGGGAGAGCCGGGCGGAGATTCGCATCGCGAACTCGCTGTCCACGGATGCACTGGTCCTCAACGCCCTCTCCACCAACGCGCTGGCCAACCGGATGTTGGCGACGCAGAAGCTGCAGGACCTGTTCAGCGCATCGGGCGGGGACGCGTACATCCGCAAGCAGCTGCATGATCCGGATGCGCAGACGTTCATGAGCTACCTGGTGAGCTGCGCGCTGGGGCCCAACCAGGTGCTCTGGTACTACAACCCTCGCGGACCGACGCCGGGCCCCGGCGTGTGGCAGGGCAAGGCGGGCCTGTGTACGCAGTGGCTGACGTCGGCCCCGACGCCCGAGTGTCTCAACCGCGTCTCCGCGTGCCTCCTGGCGCGCAACAACGCGTTCGGCCGCCGCGTGGAGCTGTCCATCCGCGGCGAAGTCACCGGCAACCCGAGCGTCTTCTACCTGGAGCCGGTGTCGCAGCCGGCGGAGTACGACCCGACCACGGCGACGAAGCTGCCGAGCTTCACGGCCTGCCAGGCGGGCGAGACGGGCGCGCAGCGTGACTGCGGGTGGACGCCGGACGGTATCGGCTCCTGTCTGGCTGGCTCGCAGGTCTGGGTCGGGGCGGGCGGCGCCGTCTCGTGTCCGGGGCCGGCGCTGGGGGCCTCGACCGGCGCGCGCATGGCACTGCGGGTCTGCTCGGGCGTGGTGGGCTGTGGCACCGGCAGCGACACCTTGCTCGGCGAGTCGGAGACGAGCTGCTCCGCCACGGGGCCGGTGGTCGGCTTCACCTGCCCGGCGGAGGGGTTCTTCAGCGTGATGACGGCGCCGTATGACAGCAACGAGAGCGGCTCCGCGAGCGTGGCCGCGGACCCCGCCGAAGTGGCGGCCTATCCGCTGTCGGAGGCCGAGGTCTTCGGCGTTCGCGAGGGCGCCTTCTACGGCAACATCTTCGACTCGAAGGCGCTGGCCACGCAGGTGTACGTGGAGGAGGTCCGCCAGGGTGACATCACGCGCTACCGCGTGGTGGGAGATGACGCGGTGGTGGATGGCGCCATCTATCTGCGGATGTACTCCTGTTACGACCCGCAGTGGAGCAACGGCGCGGCGTACTCCTCGCACCGCGTCTGCGCGCTGCCGGGCACCGGCGCCAACTGCGCGTCCAAGGTGGCGGGCCCCTGCTGGGGGAGCACGCAGGGGGCGGGCCGGTGTGAGATCAACGATGGCCCGGAGGTGCCGGGAGACGGCGACTACGAGCGGTGCAGGGATCCGTTCGGCGGTCTCTGGAAGGAGCCGGTGACGACGTTCCTGCATGACGCCTGCGGCCCGGTGAAGGACGAGCGCGTGCGCAAGCTGTGCTCGCGTACGATTCGCACGAGCAAGGAGCGCTAGTCGATGACGAGCGGAGGCGTGGAGTCCCTCTACGGTGAGGAGCTGCGGCCCGGCGCGCTGGTGGGGCGCTGGGTCGTGGAGCGAGTCCATTACCGGGGGCCGGTCTCCACCCTCTATCGGGCGCGGGATGCGACGAGCGGGACGCTCGCCGCGCTCAAGGTCCTGCAGTCGTCGGCCTTGTCCACGGACACCGCGCTGCGCCGCTTCCGCCGGGAGGCGGCGACGCTCCAGCGGCTGAGTCATCCGCACATCGTCCAAGTGCTCGACTACGGCGAGCTCCCGGAGGGCCGGCCCTTCATCGCCATGGAGTGGCTGGAGGGCCGGGACCTGGCCGCGGAGCTGTCCGCGCGCGGGCCCCTGTCCTCACGTGAGGCGCTGGAGGTGCTGGAGCAGGTGGGCGCCGCGCTGGGCGTCGCGCACGCGGCGGGCGTGGTGCACCGGGACCTCAAGGCGCAGAACGTGATGCGCCTGTCCGGCGGCGGCGAGGCCCTGTGGGTGAAGCTGGTGGACTTCGGCGTGGCGAAGGCGCTGACGCCGGGAGTTCCCGGGGCCTCCTCGCTCACGCACACGGGGGTCGCCCTGGGCACGCCGCTGTCCATGGCCCCCGAGCAGATTCGCGGTGAGGTGCCCGACGCGCGCACCGACTTGTACGCGCTGGGCGTGCTCCTGTTCCAGCTCGTCACCGGGCAGCCGCCGTTCCAGGGCGCCACGCGGCACGAGGTGGAGGAGCAGCACCTGCACGCACCGCCCCCCAGGCCCACCGAGCGCGCGCCCGTGCCCTCGGGGCTGGATGACGTGGTGTCGCGCTGTCTGGCCAAGACTCGCGAGGAGCGCTACCCGGACGTGGCCCTGTTCCTGGAGGAGCTGCGTCGCGCGGTGGGCGGCGTGGGGCCTCGCGCGAATCCGGGCCACGCGGTGGCGCTCTACGCGGAGGCCCGCATGTCCCACGCTCCCGACTCGACGAGCCTGGAGCGCATGGACTCATTGCTGGAGCGCACGGGCCTGATTGCCCGCGAGGTGGGGCTGGAGGTGCGGCTGGAGGGGAGCGGCTGTCTGATGGCGCTGGCGCCGCTGCCCGATGACGCGGCCTCCGAGCGCGCGGTGCGCGAGCGGGTGCTGGCGGCGGCGCTGTCCCTGCTGGAGCAGGAGGGCGCGCGAGACGAGGGCGCGCGGGAGTCCGCCTCTCCGGTCCGGTTGGCCATCACCGTCCACGTGGACCAGCTGCCGGGCTCGGAGGGACGCGCGGGTGCGAGCCTGCTGCACCTGCCGGGCTGGGTGGCGGACGCGAAGGACGGTGGGCTGGTGGCCACCGAGTCGGCGCTGCGAGGGCTGGAGTCCGGCTTCCTCGCGGCGCCGTTGCCCGGTGGCGGGGCCATCTGGTCCCGCGTCACCGGACGGCGGTGAGGCTCACGGCTTGATGCCGTGTCGACGCAGCAGCCGGTAGAGGTGCACCCGGTCCATGCCCGCGGTGACGGCGGCCTGGGCCACCTTGCCCTGGTGCTTCTCCAGGAGCGCGCGCAGGTAGCGACGCTCGAAGTCGTCGACGGCGCGGCGGCGCTGGTCCGCGTAGGGCAGGGTGGGGTCCACCTCCATGGGGTTGCCCGAGCGCGACTCGTCCTCGGTCAGTTCCACCGCCTCCTCGAAGACGAGGCAGCGCTCCAGGTAGTTGCGCAGCTCGCGCACGTTGCCGGGCCACGCCGCGTAGCGCAGCCGGGCCAGGAAGTCCGGCGTGCGCAGGGACGCGGTGCGCTCCTTGTCCGCGCCCAGCGTGCCCAGGATGCCCTCCACCAGCAGCGGCAGGTCCTCGGGCCGCTGACGCAGGGGTGGCAGGGCGATTCTCAGCACCGCGAGGCGGAAGAAGAGGTCCGAGCGGAAGCGCCCCGCGTTCACCTCCGCGCGCAGGTCGCGGTGCGTGGCCGCCATCAGCCGCACGTCCACCGGCTGGTACGTGTTGCTGCCGACGCGGCGGATCTCCCGGTTCTCCAGCACGCGCAAGAGCTTGGGCTGCAGCTCCGCGGGCAATTCGCCAATCTCGTCGAGGAAGACGGTGCCGCCGATGGCCTCCTCGAACACGCCCGCGCGGCGCTGGTGCGCGCCGGTGAAGGCGCCCTTCTCGTGGCCGAACAGCTCGCTCTCCAGCAGGTGCGCGGGGATGGCGCCGCAGTCCACCACCAGGAAGGGACCGTCCTTGCGCCGGCCCGCCTCGTGGATGGCCTGGGCTGCCTGGCTCTTGCCCGTGCCCGTCTCGCCCTCCAGCAGCACGGTGACGTCGCGCGACGCGGCGCGCTCCATCATCGCGAAGCACACGCGCATGGCCACCGACGCGCCCACCAGCGTCCCGAAGCGCGTGCTCTCCGACACCGGCAGCCGGTTGTTCTCCGCGCTGAAGTCGAAGCGCAGCACCACCCGGCCCAGCCGCAGCAGCGAGCCGCTGCGCAGCACGCCCTCCATCACCAGGACGCCGTCCAGGATGACGCCGTTGAGGCTGTCCAGGTCGCGCACTTGAGGCCCCTTGGGGCCGATGCGAATCTCGCAGTGGAAGCGCGACACGGTGGAGTCATCCACCGCGAAGTCGTTGAGCGGATGCGAGCCCACCGAGCACGTGTCCGACGTGGACTCCCACGTGCTGCCGGACTGGGGACCCTCCACCACCGTCAGCCGGAAGCGGCGCACGGTGGAGGCGTCGTACGCGCGGCGGCCCTGCTCGTAGGGGAGCGTGACGTGGAGCGCCTCGTCGCCGGACTCCCGCGCCTCCACCTTCCAGACCGGATCATTCTTCACGTCGGGAATCGGAGGTGGTGTGCGGGCCCGGTCGGAAGCAGACATGAGCTTCAAGATACCATGGCCACGTGACGCGAAGTTCCGGTCGTCCATCCCTGTCCAATCGTCAGGTTGCCCCGTGAATGCCCCCGCGGAGGCCCGGCTCGGTCGATACCGGCCGGGCCCCGCGTCCCCCCTCTCCGCCCCCCGGCCCCCCTGCTGCACGGAGCGCACGGTCGTGGTGGGTTGCGCCCGACCGTGTGGCACTCCAGGACAATGCAGCGGGTGTGCCGTTCCACCCCCACCCTGGGGTCACTCCCGCCCTCGAGGCAGGGGCGTAGCCTGGAGGGTTACAAACCCGGCCCGTCTGTAGCGTGGGGCGTTACAGGGGCCAGTCCCCGCCGTCGATGACCGTCATCGACGGGCTCGATTGGGCGCTGCGGGGCCACGTCGCTAGGTAGGGCGTGTCGCGCCTCTCCATGTCCGGGGTGGCATGAACCACGGAGTGCACATGTTCAAGAGCGTCATCCAGGGCCTGGTCATCGCGAGCGTGGGGGCGCTGAGCGCGCTGGCAGCCGAGCCCACGTCCGGAGCGAAGGGCCTGTCGAGCCCCGAGGCCATCCAGTCCTGGAAGAAGGAGCACCGCAACTGGGGGCGATGGGGGGACAAGGACCAACTGGGCACGGCGAACCTCATCACGCCCGCCAAGCGCCGCGAGGCCGCGAAGCTCGTGCGGGAGGGCGTGTCCGTGTCGCTCGCGCACACGCTGGAGACGCGCGAGGCCGCCGACGTCCCGTCACCGCTGGAGCACCAGATGCTGTTCCACGGCGGGGCGCCGGACGCCACCTACAGCGCGGACCGGCTGGGGCTGGGCTTCCATGGCTGGTCCCACACGCACCTGGACGCGCTCTGCCACATGTTCGACGAGGGCCGCACGTACAACGGCTACCCGCAGTCGCGAGTGGATGCGAGCGGGTGCTCGGTGTTGTCGGTGAACGCGGTGCGGGACGGCCTGCTGACGCGCGGGGTGCTCATCGACATGGCCGCGCTCAAGGGCGTGCCGTACCTGGAGCCGGGGACGCCCATCCATGCCTCGGACCTGGAGGCGTGGGAGCGAAAGACGAAGGTGAAGGTGACGAGCGGCGACGCGGTCATCGTGCGCACGGGCCGGTGGGCGCGGCGCGCGGCGGTGGGGGCGTGGGACGTGTCGTCGAGCTCACCGGGGCTGCATGCCTCGAGCGTGGAGTGGCTCGCGGCGCGTGGGGTGGCCGTCGTGGCGACGGACGTGGGCCTGGACGTCATCCCCTCGGGCGTGGAGGGGATGCTGGTGCCGGTGCACGTGCTGCTCATCAACGCGCTGGGCGTCCACGTCATCGACAACGCGGACCTGGAGGCGCTGGCGAAGGCGGCCTCGTCGCGAGGTCGCTACGACTTCCTCTTGAGCGTGGCGCCCCTGGCGGTGGAGGGCGGCACGGGCTCTCCGGTCAATCCCATCGCGACCTTCTGACGGGCGCGACGACGGCGCGGCGGCGTCCTGGCCGTGACGCGTGGGGCGGTGTTCTCCTCGCCGCTCTGCGTGGCGGCGCGGAACATCGTCTCGCGCAGCCAGCGGTGGCCGGGGTCCGCGTCGCGCGAGGCGTGCCAGCGCATCACGATGGCGTCCGCGGTGAGGGGCAGGGGCGGGTCGCTGATGCTCAAGCCGAACGCCTGCGCGCTGGCCAGGGCCGCGCGACGCGGGAGCACGGCGAGCAGTCGTGAGCCTCGCAGCAGGTGCGGCACGCTGAGCGAGTGCGCCGTCTGCACGGCCACGCGGCGCTTCAACCGGAGCCGGGCGAGCGCATCGTCCACGGCGTCGCTCGAGTCCGCCCGCCGCGACACCCGCACGTGCGGAACGGACAGGAAGTCCTCCAGGGACAGCGGCAGGTCCACGTCCACGGCGTCGGGGTCGAACACCACGCGATAGCCGCCCGCGCAGAACAGGCGCAGCTTGTGGTGCGGGGCCTGCTCCAGCGGTGGCCCCACGAGCAGATCCAACGCGCCGTCATCCAGCATCGCCAGGCCCAGCGACTCCTGGAGGGGCGACAGCGAGAGGGTGACGCCCGGTGCCTCGCTCGCGGCGAGCGCGAGGAACGCGGGCACGAGCGAGGACTCCAGGCCGTCCGACAGGCTCACCTTGAAGTGACGCTCCTGGGTGGCGGGGTCGAAGGGCCGCTGGGTGAGCACGCCCTGGAGACACGCGAGCGCGGTGCGCACGGGCTCGGCGAGCATCAGGGCGTGGGGCGTGGGGACGACGCCGGTGGGCGCGCGGGTGAAGAGCTCGTCGCCGAGCAGCTCGCGCAGCCTCGCCAGGTGGTGACTCATCGCCGGCTGGCCCAGGCCGATGCGGTGGGCGGCGCGGGTGACGTGGCGCTCACGCATGAGCGCGTCGAAGGCCACGAGCAGGTTGAGGTCCAGGCGCGAGAGCTGGGCGTGGTCGATGGGGAGCATGGCGGCGGCGTCTCCTTGCCGTCGTCAGGCATAACGCATGCGCCGCCTGGATGCCCGCCAGACGGTGGCGCTAGAACGCCAGGTTGAGCTGCAGGGTGATGAGCTGCGAGGTGCCCGGGTCCTTCGGAATGACGACGGACGCGTCCTCCGCGCCGTTGGCGGCCTCCTGGTGCGCAATCTGGTAGCGCAGCTTGAACGCCAGATGTGGCGCGTTGACGAACCAGGCGAGCTGGGCCTCGCCGATGTAGAGCAGGTCGTCGTCCAGGTCGAAGCTCGGGTTGAGGTAGCTCAGTCGCACGCCCACATCCACGGTCTTCTTGTAGACGACGTAGTCCGCCTGCACCCACGCGCCGAAGCTGGAGAAGTTGCGCGCGTTGTTCATCGGGTCGACGCGGCTGATGTACGCCTCGCCGAAGAAGCTGAAGCGCCGCGCCTGGATGAACAGGTCCACGCCGCCAGTGACGAAGCGGCGCTCGCCCTCGCGCAGGATTTCGAAGACGCCGGACTCCGGGTTGAAGTTCTCCTTCACCTGGGAGACGTCGCCCGCGGCCCCCTGCAGCGTGAAGGACACGTTGAGCGGAGGCGGCTCCTTGTCGCCGGACATGATGTACGGCAGCTCGCCGTAGCCGGGCTTGCCCATGGGGGAGATGGTGGCGCGTGCGTTGAGCTGATACTTGCCGGACTCGGAGCGGACGCTGCGCAGCGGCGAGCCGCCGTAGACGCCGACGTAGTACTCCAGCCGGTCCATGGTCCCGAAGAACGTCACGCCCTTGTCGCGACCGGTCCAGTAGTAGTTGGCGATGGTGGAGAACTCGGGGAAGAGGATCTGCTGCGGACCCCAGGACTCGTGACGGCTCAGCGGCGTGTACTGCTGGCCCGCGCGCACGCCCAGCTCGTCCCAGGGCTGGATCTCCACCAGCGAGTCGAGCAGGTACAGCGGCGGGTCCGCCAGCTCCAGCGACGTCCAGAAGCGGATCCACGGGCGGAAGATGTTGCCGCGCATGATGGGGCGCAGGAACGAGAAGGCCGTGCGGGACTCGGCCTTGCCATCCAGGTAGACGGGCTCGAGCTTGTAGCCCGCTTGCAAGCTGATGCCGAGCAGGTAGTTCCCGTCCTCCGACTGGACGTGGAAGCCGTTCTTCTCGTCGTAGCCGCCGGTGAGGGTGGGCTTGTCGTCGTCCTTCTTCTCGTCCTGCGCGTGACTCTCCGTCGGCGCGAGCAGTCCACTCACGCCCGCCACCACCGCCGCCACTCGTATCCAGCGCATGCCCTGTTCCCTCGAATGAGCGCGGCCCCGGGCGAGACGACTCGCGAGGGGCCGAGCGGCACGGTGGGCATGCGTGTGGAGCGCGCCAGCCGGGAGCGTCGCGCGCTATCCGCGAGCGGACGGCGGGCGCGGCGCGACGATGGCTGACGGACAGCGCCCTCGTCCTCGTGGACGGGCTGCACCGTGCCCGCGCATCGGACACGTCGCGCGAAGGCGCGCCTGTCCGCGAGGGGCGCGCGTTGCCGGGCTTCGTTGCCCGGGCATTGTGCGGGTCGCGCGATGCAGTGTGCACTCAATGCCGCGCTCCGGGCACGAAACGCCAGAGAGCGCCCCGTCCCGCGTGAATGGGAAGAGGCGCCCTCGAACCGCGGATGCGGTGGTCTACGGCGAGGGAGGCGTCTTCTGCTCCGCGCCATCGCGGCCCGCGCCACCGGTGCCCATCGTGCCCGCGCCGCCCGGCGTGGCGGCGTACAGGTTGTCACCCAGCGAGTTCACCACATGGGTGATGGCGCGCTGGGCGCGCACGCTGTTGCCCGCCTTGTCGAGCGGCGGAGAGAACGCCGCGATGGCGTAGCGGCCCGGCACCACGGCGACGATGCCACCGCCCACGCCGCTCTTGGCGGGGACGCCGGCCTGATAGAGCCACTCGCCGGTGTTCTCATACAGACCATTGGTGGCCATCAGCGCCAGGGTGCGCCGCGCGGTGTCCGGGCTGATGACCCGCTCACCGGTGACGGGATTGATTCCACCGTTGGCGAGCGTGGCGCCCATGGTGGCGAGCTGCCGGGCCGTGACGTTGACCGAGCACTGCCGCGTGTAGAGGTCGAGCGCCTGCTCGCGCGGGGAGCCGAGGACTTTATAGGACTCCAGCAGCGCGGAGATGGACTGGTTGCGCGTGTTGGTGGCCGTCTCCGACTTGTAGACCTCCTCGTTCACGGAGAGCGGCTCGCCCGCGAAGGAGTTGAAGTTGCCGCTGATCTTCTTCCAGCGCTCGTCGGGCGTCTTCGCGGGAATCAGGCTCACGGAGGTGATGGCGCCCGCGTTGACCAGCGGATTGCCGGCGCGGTGATCCTCGTTCATCTCGATGGCGACGATGGAGTTGAACGGCTGCCCGGTGGCGTCCACGCCAATCTTGTCCTCGACCTTCTTGGCGCCCACCTCCTCCATCAGCCGTGCCAACGTGAAGGGCTTGGAGAGCGACTCGATGGGGAAGGGCGAGGCGGCGTCGCCGGCGGTGTAGATCTTCCCGTCGACGGTGACGAGCGCGAGGCCGAAGAGGTTGGGGTCCACCGTGGCCAGGTACGGGATGTAGTCCGCGTTCTTGCCTTCCTTGGTCCCCTTGAACTGCGTGTGGGCCTTCTGGAGGGCCTGCTGGATGTCTGTCTCGGACGGCATCGCCTCGTCTCCGGGGGAGGGGCGGGCAGTCGTCTGGGACGCGGAGGGCTTGGACCTGGGCGCGGCGCCGAGCGCGACACCGGGGCCCGCGAGGGCCAGCAGGCATGTGGAGAGCAACCAGCTTCTGCGACCGCGGCTTGCGAGCTTCATGTCATCTCCTCCCAGCGACGTGAGCGCCAGCGAGCGCAACAGCAGGCGCGTCGGCTTCGGTGGTTGAGGAGTGGGGACCACCGGGCCGCGCGGCAACGCCGGGGGCGCGCGAGCGAAGAGGCCCTCGCGTCCATGCGAGGGCGCGGGAACCCTCCCCGCCGTCCGGGCTTCGCGTCGATGACGTGGCGCCTACCTTGTCCGACGTCGTGTCGCACGGCGCTCCGCTCGTGCCCGCCGACGAAAGGATGGAGTGCCGCCATGGCGGAGCCCCTGACCTCGCTGGAGTCTGGTGTCCAGGCACACCTGTTGTCCGCGGTCTTCAATCCCGAGCAGGTCCGACTGGACGTGTGGAACCGGCTGCGGGAGGAGGTGTCGCGGCTGGAGGCGCGGCACGCCGAGGGGCAGGTGTCGCCCGAGCACATGGAGCAGGTGCTCTCGCTCTTCGCGGAGGTGCACCCCATCGAGCGGCTCTTCGTGTTCCCGGGCGAGGCCCGGCTGCTGAGGCTGGCGGAGATGGCGCGTCGACACGACGTGGAGGAGCTGGCCGAGGAGGTGCGTCGGCTGGTGGGCCTGTTGAGCCTGCATCGCGACCGCGCCTGTCTGCTCACGGACCTGGACGGGACGCGCGCGGCGGCGCCGGAGAGCTCGCACTACTTCACCACGCTGGTGGTGGATGACATGGCGGCGGCGGACTTCGAGCGGGTCCACCGCGGGATGCTGGAGGCGCAGCGCGGGGAGCATCAGTTCCTCTACGAGCTGCTCCAGGTTCGCTCGGTGGAGGACGCGCTGGTGGCGGTGCTCGTCAACGACGACGTGCAGGTGTGCGTGGTGCGGCAGGACCTGCCGCTGCGATCGCGCTCGCCCGTGAAGCAGCTGCGCTCCACGCTGGAGCCCATCCTCGCGGAGGCGGAGCGCAACGGCGATGAGGCGGGGCTCGTGGTGGCGCGCTGGGTGCGGCGTCTTCGTCCGCACCTCAACGTCTACCTCATCACCGACGAGTCGCTGGTGGGGCGGGAGATGCACACCGAGCGCCTGTTCGACCGCGTCTTCTACCGGTACGAGTCCGCGCACGAGCTGAACGTCACCGTGGTGGACGGGGTGCGCGAGCGCTACCGGACGCCGTTCTTCGACGCGCTCAAGCACTACGCCTCGCGCCCCATCGGCAACTTCCACGCGCTGCCGATTGCCCGAGGACACTCGGTGTACAACTCGCGCTGGCTGCGGGACATGGGGGAGTTCTACGGGCCCAACCTGTTCATGGCGGAGTCCTCGTCCACCGCGGGCGGGCTGGACTCCCTGTTGGAGCCGACGGGGTCCATCAAGCAGGCGCAGGAGAAGGCGGCGAAGACGTTCGGCGCCAAGCAGACCTTCTTCGTCACCAACGGCACGTCGACGGCGAACAAGATCGTCCACCAGACGCTGCTCCAGCCCGGCGACGTGGTGCTCATCGACCGCAACTGCCACAAGTCGCACCACTACGGGCTGGTGCTCGCGGGCGCGCACACGGTGTACCTGGACGCGTATCCGGTGCGGGAGTTCGCGATGTACGGCGGCGTGGCGCTGAGCACGCTGAAGGCGAAGCTCCTGGAGCTGAAGTCCGCGGGGCGGTTGGACCGGGTGAAGCTGGTGGTGTTGACCAACTGCACCTTCGACGGGCTCGTCTACCATCCGGAGCGGGTGATGGAGGAGCTGCTGGCCATCAAGCCGGACCTCTGCTTCCTCTGGGACGAGGCCTGGTTCGCCTACGCCACGTTCATGCCGCTGGCGCGTCAGCGCACGGCGATGCGGGCCGCGCAGAAGCTGGCGGAGCGGCTGCGCAGCCGCGCGTACCGCGAGGAGTACCGGGCGTGGCGTGCCCGGCGCGGAGACGGGGACGCGGTGGCGGGGGCCCGCGCGTTGGAGGAGCGCCTGCTGCCGGACCCGGACAAGGTGCGCGTGCGCGTGTACGCGACGCAGTCCACGCACAAGTCGCTGTCGGCGTTCCGTCAGGCCTCGATGCTGCACGTGTGGGACGAAGACTTCGAGCGCCGCGCAGCCGCGCCGCTGACGGAGGCGTACTTCACGCACATCACCACGTCGCCGAACCACCAGCTCGTGGCGTCGCTGGACCTGGCGCGCCGGCAGATGGACCTGGAGGGCTTCGCGATGGTGAAGGAGGCCTACCAGCTGGCGATGCGGATGCGCGAGCGGCTGCGCGAGGACCCGCTGCTGCATCGCTACCTGCGGCTGCTGGACGCGGAGCAGATGGTGCCGGAGGTGTTCCGGAGCTCGGGATTGAACCGCTACGTGGGGCCGGGCTCGGCGGGCGTGGACGAGATGACGCGGGCGTGGGCACAGGACGAGTTCGTGCTGGACCCGACGCGCCTGACGCTCTTCACCGCGCTCACGGGGCGCAACGGGTTCGAGTTCCGGAGCAAGGTGTTGATGGAGCGGCTGGGCATCCAGGTGAACCACACATCCATCAACACGGTGTTGATGAACGCGACGATTGGCGTGACCTGGGGCTCGCTGTCGTTCCTCCTGGACGGGCTCCGGCAGGAGGCGGAGCGACTGGAGACGATGCTGGCGCAGGCGACGGGCGCGGAGCGCAGGCTGTTCGACGCGAAGGTGCGCGCCATCACCGAGGAGCTGCCGCCACTGCCGGACTTCAGCGGGTTCCATCCGGCGTTCCAGCCCTCGGGCGGCGTGGGGGAGGGCGACTTGCGCGGCGCCTTCTTCCTCGCGTATCGCGAGGAGAACGCCGAGTTCGTGTCGTTGCCCGAAGCTTCGCAAGCGTTGGACTCCGGGCGGCGGCTGGTGTCCACGCGCTTCGTGGTGCCGTATCCGCCGGGCTTCCCCATCCTGGTGCCGGGGCAGGAGGTGAGCCCGGGCATCGTGGAGTTCATGCGGAAGCTGGACGTGAAGGAGGTCCACGGCTACCGACCGGAGCTCGGGTTGAGCGTCTTCACGGAGGCCGCGCTGGAGCGCGCCGCGAGCACGCCGGCACCGGAGGTCCCCGAGCGCCGGGAGCGCGGCCCGCGTCACGCGCCGGGCCACAACGGGTCCACGCCCGCGACGCACTGAGCGCGGCGTCAGACATGCCAGGTCAGGGCACTGTCCACCGAGTGCACGGCGGGCAGTGAGCAGTAGAACGTGGTGCCGAGTCCGGGCTGGCTGTCCACCCAGACCCGGCCGCCATGGGCCTCGGTGATGCCCTTGACGATGGTGAGCCCCAGGCCCGCGCCTTCCTTCGCGCGGCTCCGGGCCTGCCAGAAGGGCTCGAACAGGTGGAGCTGGTCCTCGGGCGGAATCCCCGAGCCCGTGTCGCTCACCGAGCAGCGCACCATCTCCCCCCACGGGCGCGCGCGCAGGACGATGCAGCCGCCCATCGGGGTGAACTTGAGCGCGTTGCCAATCAGGTTGGAGAAGAGCTGCAGCACCCGGTCCCGGTCCACGAAGAGGTCCGGCGTGTCGGGGCCGACGTCCAATTGGAGCTGGACGGACTGGGCCTCGGCCAGCGCGCGATGCAGCTCCAGTGACTCCGTGAGCAGCGCCACCGTCGACTCCGGCCGGCGGTCCACGGTGAGGCTGCCGCCCTGCATCCGCGCCACGTCCAGCAGGTCCTCGATGAGCGCCGTCGCCCGGGTGACCGCCTTCTGGATGGAGGTCAGCGGGCGGGAGTCCGCGGCGCGCTCCGACGGCGAGCGCTTCATCATCGTCCCCGCGCTCAGCGAGATGACGTTCAGGGGCGCGCGCAGGTCATGGGCGACGATGCGCAGCACCTCGTCGCGAAGGTGCGTGGCCTCCTCGGAGCGCGCATGCAGGCTCGCGTTGTCGAGGGCCAGCGCCGCGCGCCGCGCCAGCTCCTCGACGAGCGCCAGGTCCCGACGCCCATAGCTCCGCCCGGACTCGGAGGTGCCCAGCGCGACGACGCCCACCGTGTGACCGCGCGCGCTCAAGGGCACCACGATGACCGAGCGGGGCGCGAGCCGTCGCAGCAGCTCCAGGTGCCGGGCATCCTCCGCGGTGCTCTCCAGGAGCGACGCGGGGACCTCTTCCAGCAGCAGCGGCTGGCCGCTCATGAAGACCTCCGCCAGCTCGTGTCCCCGGCGCAGGTGGACCTGCGGATACGCGCCGAACAGCTCCTCCATCACCCACGTCTTCTGCTGCGTGGAGGCAAGACACTCGCGGCGTTGGACCTTCCCGTGCTCGTCGATCATCGTCACGACGCAGAAGTCCGCCAGCGCGGGGACGAGCAGCCGCGACACGGTCGTGACGGTCGTCCCGGGGTCCAGCGAACTTGCGAGCCTGGGCCCGGCCTCCGCCAGCAGGCGCTGCTCCCGCTCCTGTTGCTTGCGCTCGGAGATGTCCTGCACCTGGGAGATGAAGTGCAGGGGTCTGCCCCTCGAGTCGTGGACGAGGGACGCGGTGAGCAGGACGGACACCGAGTGGCCCAGCTTGTGATGGTAGCGCTTCTCGAGCTGATAGGTGCCCAGCTCCCCATCCAGCAGTCGGCGCACCTGGAGCAGGTCCTCCTCCAGGTCCTCCGGGTGCGTGAGGTCCTGGAACGTCACCGCGCACAGCTCCTCGCGCGAGTACCCGAGCATCTGCCCCAGCGCCTCGTTCACGTTCAGGAAGTGTCCGTCCAGGCCGACCAGGGACATGCCGATGGGGGCATGGTCGAAGGCGGTGCGGAACAACTCCTCCCGGTTGCGCCGGGCCTCCTCCGCTCGCACCCGCGCGCTCATGTCGCGCAGGATGACGGCCCTGAACGCGACGTCATCCACCCGCACGTCGGCGAGCGTGGCCTCCGCGGGGAACACCTCCCCACTCTTGCGCCGGCCGGACAGGGGCGTGCGCTCCTCGTCGCCCCGGTGCGTTCCGGCGGCGTTCCGCGCCGGGAGTTCGAGGGGCTCGCTGAGCAACAGGTCCATCGGCCTGCCCAGCACCTCGACCGCGGCGTAGCCGAAGATGCGCTCGGCGCCGGTGTTGAACAGGGTGAGGTTCCGCTGCTCGTCGACGGCGATGATGGCGTCCGCGGCGTTGTTGACGATGCCGGCGAAGCGGGCCTCGGAGATGCGCAGCGACTGCGCCACTTCGCGCTGGCGCGCATCCAGTCGGGACAGGGCGTTCGCGTTGCGAGCCAGCAGGAGCACGAAGGCGAGCACCGTGACGAGCGCGAAGACCGAGGTGCCGAACGGGCCACTCCGAAAGCCGAGCTCCTCGCTGACCAGCCGCAGTCCCCACACGAGCAGCGGCAGGGCGACGACCGCGGGCAGCAGCCTGCGCGCCATGAGCCCACCGGCGTCGTCCCGCAGCAGCACCCCCATCAGTCCATGTCGGGGGTGCACGGAGAGGATTCCGACCGAGAGCAGCAGGAACAGCAGCGCCGAGTGCAGCGCCATCGGTGTGTAGAGCCCGAAGGCCTGGAGCCCGATGAACGCGGTCAACGGGTCCTTCTCCAGATACGCGTAGCCGATGAGGGCCTGCGTGGACACCAGCGCGACGAGCAGGGCGAGCGGACGGGCGGGATGCCATCCCGAGCGAAGCCTGACGTGCAGCAACAGCAGCGCGAATCCGAGCAGCATCATGCTCGCCGCCGTCAGCGGCGATGGGCGTCCCGGCAGTCGCGGTGCCAGCCGGGCGAGGGTGTCCTCGAAGAAGAGGTGGTCGATGCCGAGGTCCCGCCGCGTCGCATACTGGAGCAGCACCAGCCCGCCCAGCGCCACGACGAGCAGCGCGAGCGTCATCCCCAGACCCCGGGTCAGGCGCTCACCCGGCTTCTTCCTCAGGAGCCACAGCGCGCAGCCGGCGCAGCACAGCCCCACGGCGGTGAGGGGCATCATCACCCCGGCCCCCGGGAGGAAGACCACACGGGTGAGCCGCTCGCTGGCCGTCGCCCAGCCCGCCAGCACCGTGGCCGTCACCAGGACGGTGAACGTGCACACGAGCGGAACCAGCCATTCGAGCACCCTTTCGAGAGGGCGCGACGAAACCTCCATCCACGAAACTGGAGTCTCGTCCTGTCGTTGACCAATGGCGCGGCGGCGTCCGCTCCGTCGCCCGCTTCAGTGTTCCTCCCAATGAATCCAGCGCAGGTCCCTGACGAACAGCGTGTAGAGGACGGGGACGAGCAGCAGGGTGAGCACCGTGGCCACGGTGAGGCCGCCTATCTGCGCATAGCAGAGCGGCTGCCACAGCGGGCCTCCGTGGAGCGCCAGGGGGATGAGCCCCAGCACGGTGGCTCCCACCGTCACCAACACGGGCCGCAAGCGGTGGAGCCCTGCGTCGAGCAGGGACTCGCGCAGGGACTCGCCGCGCTCGTGGGCCTCCTCGATGTAGTCGAAGAGCACGATGATGTGGCTGACGATGACGCCCATCAGGCTGATGATGCCCAGGAAGGCCATGAAGCTGAACGGCGCGCCCATGATGACCAGGGACACCAGCGCCGCCGCGGCGCCGAAGGGCAGGGCCGCGAACACGACCAGCGGCTTGACGGCGTTCTTGAACTGGATGACCAGCGCCACGTAGATGGCGACGATGAGCATGCCGAGCACGACGACCATGCTGGCGAAGCTCTTCTTCTGCTCTTCCGCCTCGCCGCCGATCTCCAACGTGTAGCCGATGGGCAGGTGCTGCTGGAGTTCATCGAGCTTCGGGCGAGCCTCCTTCAAGACCTCCGAGGCGAGCACGCCCTGCTGCGGAAACGTGGAGATGGTGATGGTGCGGAACTGGTTGCGGCGGCGGATCTTCTCCGTCTGGAGCGAGTAGGCGACGCGGGAGACCTGCCGCAGGGGCACCTTCTGGGGTCCGCTGCGCGAGCTGATGTACAGGTTCTCGATGTCACCCAGTTGGGCGCGCTCCTCGGCGCGGAGCCGGGCGACGATGTCGATTTGATGGATGCCCTCGCGCAGCTGGCCCACCGTCATGCCGTTCATCGCCGAGGCGGAGGACGTGGCCACGTCCAGGTTGGTGACGCCCGCGAGGTTGGCCCGGTCCGGGTCCACCTCCAGCTTCACGGAGAACGTGTCGCTGCCCCAGTCATCGCGCGTGCGCGCGGTGCCGGGAACGGAGCGGAAGATGGCCTTGGCCTGCTCGGCGATGTCGCGCAGCACGGCGATGTCCTCGCCGGACACGCGGATGGACACGGGGATGCCCACGGGCTTGCCCGTCTCCAGCTCGCGCACGTCGATACGTGCCCCGGCGATGCGGCGTGACAGCGCGTCCTGGAACAAGGGCACCAGCATGCGGGTGTCCTCCTTGTCGCGGACCTGGATGACCAGCTGCGCGTAGTTGAGCTGCTGGAGCTCGGGTGCCACGGAGAACCAGAACCGGGGACCGCCGCCGCCGATGAACTCCGTGACCGATTCGAGCACCTGGCGTGGCTTGCCGTCGCTCGGGTGGGCCTTGCCGTACTCCTCGGCCACCTCCTGGAGGATGCGGGTGGCCTCCCTCGCGGTGTCGCGCGTCGCGGTGAGGGTGGCGTCCTCGGGCAGCCAGACGTCCACGTAGGACAGATAGGACAGGTCCTTGGGGAAGAAGGCGGAGCGGACGCGGCTGCCCACGAGCGCGCCCACGATGAGCACGAGCAGCGCCACGCCGACGACGAGCAGGCGGTGGTCGATGGCCCAGCCGACGACCTGCTGGTACCTCCGGGCGAAGCCCGACGTCTTCTGTTCCGACGCGGGCGTCTGGGCCGCGGGCGCGCGGAGGATGGCGGAGCCCAGCAGCGGGATGAACGTCATGGAGACGACGCGCGAGGCGACCAGGGACAGCGTGAGGACGATGGGCAGAGTGCGGATGAACTTGCCCGTGTCCCCCGGCAGCGTGAGGAAGGGCAGGTAGGCGGCGATGTTGGTGAGGGTTGCGAAGAGGATGGCGGTGGCCAGCTTCGTGGGACCGAGCCACGCGGCGATGCGCGGCTTCCAGCCCATGGACAGCGAGCGCTTGATGGCGTCGCTGGCCACGACGGGGTCATCCACCAGCAGGCCCAGCGCGATGATGAGCGACGCGATGGAGATCTGCTGCAGGTCCACGCCGAACACGTGCATCAGCCCGAAGGTCATCGCCAGGGTGATGGGGATGGACAGGGCCAGGAGCAGCGCCGTCCGCCACTCCCAGAAACCGATGAGCGCGACGAGCACCACCAGGATGATGGCCTCGTAGAGCGAGGACATGAACAGGTCCACGTTCTCCTTCACCTGGAGCGGCTGGTCCGAGGTGCGGCGGATGACCAGGTCCTCGGGCAGGAGCCGCTGGACGTGCGCCAGCTCCTCGCTCACGCTGTGGCCGAAGGTGTCGATCTGCTCGCCCTGGCGCATGTTGACGGCGAGGGTGATGGCGCGGTTGCGGACGAACTCGCCCTGGGCGTTGCGTGCGTCCAGGTAGTTCAGGAAGCGCGGCGGGCTCTGGTAGTCGCGGCGCACGTCCACCATGTCGCGCAGGTACACCGGCGTGCCGTTGGTGCTCGTGGTGGCGACGATGTCGCCCAGCTCGCGCTCGCTGGACAGCTCGCCCGACGGGTCGATGGTGATGCTCTTGCCACCCATCTCCAGGATGCCGCCGGGCGCGGTGATGTTGCGCGCGGAGATGAGGTTCGCGAGCCCCGAGGCCTGGACGCCGTAGGAGGCGAGGCGCTCCTGCGAGTACTCCAGGAAGATCTTCTCCGGCAGCACGCCCGTGCGGGTGACCTTGGAGACGACGGGCAGTCGCTGGAGGTGTCGCTGAATCGTGTCGGTGAAGTCGTCGAGCTGCCGGTGGCTGTAGCGGTCTCCGGCGTTCGCCGTCAGCCGGGCGCGGACGTCCTTCGGGTCGCGGACGATGATGGGGCGCCACACGTCGGGGTGCAGCTCGGACAGGCTCAGGTGGTCCTGGGCGAAGGCGCGCAGGTGTCGCAGCAGCGTGTCGTCGTCCAGGGACGTGGCCATGTCCACGCCGATGAAGCCGGGGCTCTGGATGAAGTGAGCGTCATCCGTCTCGGGCAGGGCGTCGAAGAAGCGCAGGGCCTGGTCTCCCAGGCGCTGCATGGACGTCGCGTTGATGGAGGGCGGGAAGCTCACCACCACCGTGGCCCGGGGTTCGGAAGAGGAGGCGGACGCGCGCACGTCCTCGATGGCGCGGGCGACGGCGCGCGAGCGCAGCTCCAGCTCCACGTCGTTCGCCGGGGGACTGGCCACCGTGAGCATCAGCGTCGCGGTGTCGCCGAAGTCCTTGAGGAACTGCACCGGCCCGGCGCCGCTCGGCAGGTCGCGAATCGTGTCGAGCCGCCCCTGGATGTCGTCGAACTCCTTGGCCCGGTCCGCGACGTCCTCCTTCAGGGTGACGTAGACGACGGACAGGCTGGTGCGACTGATGGACTCGATCTTCTCGACGCTGGCGTTCTCGGAGATCTTCTGCTCGATGCGGCGGGTGACCAGCTGCTCAATCTTCTCCGCCTCCGCGCCGGGCCACAGGCACGTGGCCACCGCGACGCGCACGGCGATGACCGGGTCCTTCGCCTTGGGCATCTTGAAGTAGCCGTAGACGCCCCACACCAGCGTGAAGGCCAGGAACACCCAGGCCACCTGCCGCTTCTCCGTGAAGTAGCGCGCGGTGTTGTGCTTGTGCCGTACCAGCGCTTCGTCGCGCTCCCGTTCCGCCTGCTCCGCCTGCTCGGGCGTCACGGAATCACCTCCACCGCCTCGCCATCGGACAGGAGGCTGGCGCCGGTGACGACGATGCGCTCACCGGCCTCCAGCCCCTTGCGCACCGGGATGACGTTGCCCAGGTACTCGCCCAGCTCCACCTCGCGGGCGCGCACTCGTGACTCGCCGTCCTGCTGCTGGAACACGAAGACGGCGAACCCGTCCGGCTTGCCGGGCGCGCGGACGATGGAGGACAGCGGCACGAGCAGCTCTGGCTGGAGTCGGGCGGAGCCTCCGTCGCGCAGCGACAGCGCGGCCACCATGCCGGGCTTGAGTCGCTGGTCCTCGTTGGGGATGGAGACCTCCACGGCGAACACGCGGCTCTTGGGGTCCGCGGAGGGCGCGATGCGGGAGATGCGCCCCTCGAAGCGCTGCCCGGGGAATGCCTGGGTGATGACGGCCTGGGGCGCGCCGAGCCGGACGCTGGGCAGGAGCGTGTCCGGGACGCCGAACACCACGCGGACGCTGCGCGTCTCCGCCACGGAGAAGGCGACGGTGCCCGGCGCGGCCAGGACGCCCACCTCCACGGTGCGCTTGAGCACCACGCCGGAGAGCGGCGAGCGCAGCTGGGTGTCCTCGAGCGCCGTGCGCGCTTCATCCACGCGGGCCTGCGCGACGGCCGAGGCGCCGACGGCGCTGTCCTTCTGCGTGCGGGCGGCGTCGAGCTGCGCGGGCGTGGACACCTCCGCGGCCACGAGCTTCGTCGTGCGCTCGAAGTTGATGCGCGCCTGCTCCTCGGCGGCGCGGGCCTGGGAGAGCGCCGCGCGGGCCTCGGTGAGCTTCTGCGAGTAGTCCGTCTTGCGCAGCGCGGCCAGCTCCATGCCCTCGCGCACGGCGTCGCCCTCCTGGATGAGGCGGGGGCGTCCGTCCACGTCCTTCACCTTCGCGATGGACTCCACGTAGCCGCCGACCTTGAAGGCCAGGTCCACGCGCGTGGCGGGCTGGATCTCCGCGGAGAAGCGCGCATCCGCCGTCGTCCCGGCGCGGCCCACGGTGGCGATGCGCACGGCGGTGGGAGGCGCGGGCGGGGGAGGGGAGCGCCCGCAGGCGAGCCCGAGCAGGGCGCCCAGGGCGAGCGTGAGGGCCAGGAACGACGTCCTCATGAGACGGACTCCAGCGACGCGTCGGAAGCGACGACGTGAAGGACGGCGCCCGGGATTCGGGGCCGTCCGAGGGAAAGCTCACCACGATGAAGAAGGGACTCAGGGGGTGGGCACGACGGGGTGGGCCTTGCCTGTCACGCGCCCGACACGGTGGGCCGTCGGATGCTCAGAGGACGACGAGCAGGCCGAGCGACGCTGTCGGGTAGACCTGCCGCAGCTTCAGTTCACCATTCGAGATGCGCAGCGTGCGCACGTCCGTGAAGGTGAAGCCCGGGCCTCCGCGCGCCGTCAGGCCCAGCCGCCCCGCGCCCGGCCGCCACATGAGGCCCACCGCGGGCTCCACGAACGCCGCCGTGCTCGTGCTCTGCGAGGGCCCCTTGCCCGTGCGCGCCACGAACTCCTCGAAGCCCGCCGTCAGCCCGACGAAGGGTCGCAGCGTGCCGTTCGCGAACGTCGTCACCGTGTAGCGCGCGTCCGCGCCCACCGCGTAGTTGAGCTTCACCTCGCCCAGCTCCGCCCCCTCGAAGCGCGTGCGCACGCCCACCGCGTTGCCCCACTGGCCCGCGCGCGCCATGAGTCCGAAGGAGAACGGCCCATCGAACCTGGGCGAGATGTCCAGCCGCACGCCGTACATCGACGCGTCCAGCGCGGGCGGCTGCAGCTCCAGCAGCACCGAGCCCCGACGCTCCCGCTCCCGCGACGGAATCAGCTCGCCCGCGTCGTCCGCCAGCGCCGGTGCACCCACCAACACCGTCGCCACCAGCACTCCTGCCAGGACTCCCTTCGACTGGACCTTCATCTCGCGCTCCCGTGTTTTTAGTCGTTCGACTAATTTAGTTACACGACTAACTAAGGCTGCGTCCGGGGGATGTCAAGGCGACCGGGCGGGCGGCATCGGGGTGCTTGCGGGTAGGTGTGTGGCGTCCTATGGGAGACAGATGGCCCGTCCACGCAGCCCGAAGAAGCCTTCGTCCCCTCCGCCGGAGCCGGCGCTCACGGGAGAGCCGGATGCCCGGGAGCGGCTCATCGCCGCCAGCTCGCGCGTGTTGGCGGAGCGGGGCTACGACGCGACGACGGTGAAGGAGGTGGCGCGCGTGGCCGGGGTGAACCAGGGCTTGGTGCACTACTACTTCGGCAGCAAGGACGCGTTGCTGCTCGCCGTCACGCGCGCGCACAGCGCGCAGTACGTGGCGGAGCTCAAGAAGCTGCGGGACGAGACGCCGCTGGAGGACCTGGCGGACACCAGCTTCGCGTGGGGCGAGCGCCACCTGCGCGCGTCACCCGAGCAGTTCCGGCTGCGCTACGAGCTGTTCGCGTTGGGGCTGCGCAACGCGGAGCTCACCTCCGCGGTCGCCGAGCTGCAGGCGGAGGGAGACCTGGAGGTGGCCCGCACGGTGGCGCGCTATCGGGGCGGGGAGGCCTCGCGCCCCGAGCCCCTGGACCACCACTACGCCGTCATCATCAAGTCGTGCTTCGACGGACTGGCGCTCCAGGCGCTGTTGGATCCGAAGTTCGACCCGGGGCCGGTGTACGCGCTGCTGAAGCAGCTGGTGCTGTCGAGTGTCGACGGGCCCGGGAGCGGCAAGGCGCCAGCGCGTCGCGGGACTCGGAGCCAGGCGCGTCGAGGCACCCCGAAGCCTCGACGTCGCCCGAGCACGCGGCCCCGTCGTTGAGCGTCGTCAGAGGGCGGTCTGCTCGCCGGGCGTGAGGAACCGCACGCGGCGGTCTGCCTGGAACGCGGCGCGGACCTGGGCCTCGGTGGAGAGGGGCTCGAAGGTGCCGTAGTGCATGGGGATGATGAGCGACGGACGGAAGTACTTGCGCACGGCGAGCGCCGCGGCGTCCGGTCCCATCGCCCATCTGCCACCTCCGGTCGCGAGCAGGAGGATGTCCGGATGGAAGAGCTCCTGGATGAGGGACATGTCGCCGAAGAGCCACGTGTCACCCGTGTGATAGAGCGAACGTCCATCCGCGAAGGTGAGCACGTAGCCCAGCGGCCTGCCCCCGGGCTCCGTCGAGTGCATGGCGGGCACCGCGTGCACCTGGATGTCGCCCACGAGGAAGCCTCCGCCCACGTTGACGCTGTACTGCTGGGGCTCGGGAATCTTCATCGCGCGCAGGTGCTCGCCGGTGGTGACCACGAGCGCCCCCGTCACGCGCGCCAGCTCGGGGACATCACTGGCGTGGTCCCCATGGGCATGCGTCACCAGGATGGCGGCGGGTTTCTCCTGGGCGAAGCGCGCGAGGTCCTTCCACGCCGTGGGAGTGCTCGGGTTCTCCTTCAGCCACGGGTCGATGAGCAGCCGGGTGCCTCCGGGGGAGCGCACCTCGAACGCGGCGTGGCCGAGCCAGGTGACTTGAATCGCGGGGAGGGCCTTGGTGGCTCTCGCCGTCGACGTGGCGCGTATGGGAGATCCTTTCGACGGGGCGTTCGTGGAAGAGGCGTGGGCCAGGGGCGCTGTCGCCACGAGCAGCAGGGACGTCAGCAGGGGGGAAGCGAATGCGCGCGAGCGATGCATCGGTGTTCCTCGGTGGAGCGGGCGCGTGGACAGTCACGCGAGCCCACGTGTCGGAGGCACCGAGCAATAGGGGCGAGGGCAGGGGACGTGCTTGGGCGTTATTGACGTCGCATCGCGCGCGCGTACTGGCCGGGTGTCATTCCGACGATGCGTCCGAAGTGCCGGTTGAGCTGGCTCTGGTCATAGAGGCCCACCTCCACGGCGACGGTGCTCGCGGAGAGCCCCTGGGTGAGCAGCGCCTTCGCGCGCGAGACGCGCAGGTGCGTCACATACTCATGGGGTGGCAGGCCCAGCTCCGCCCGGAACACCCGCAGCAGATGGAACTTGTTGAGCCCCACGCTCGCCGCGAGCGACTCCAGGTCCACGTTGCGCGTGTAGCTGGCCTGCAGGAAGTCCCGCGCGCGAGACACGGCGGGGCGGTGCGTGGCGCGAGACAGCCTGGGGCGGGTCTCCGCGTATTCGGAGAGCAGCGCCTCCAGTGTCTGCGCGAGCAGGCTGTCGCGCTCGAGCGAGTCGGGTGTCCTCCGGGCCAGGGCCTCGTGGAGCGCGAGCGCGGTGGCCTCCGTGCGCCCGTGTCCGTGGCTCACGGCGTGGGTCAGGTGGGGTGCCGCGGCGAGGCCGAGCTGCCGCGCCGCCTCCTCCACGAGCGCGGGGGCCAGGGTGATGGACTGCGCGGTGACGGGGGCGTGGATCCGCTCGTCGCGGTGCACCTCGCCGGGCTCCTTGAGCTTGAGCCTGGGGCCGGGGCCGTGGGTCCAGACGCGCTGGCGATACCAGAAGTCGAAGGCGCCCGAGTACGTCACGGTGAGTCCGTAGGCGGTGGCGTGGCCTGTCCACAGCCGGGTGTCATCCTCTACTCGGAGGACCTGGACCCCCGGGGCTCCGGCGGGCGTCCAGGTCGAGACGGTGATGGGCCGCGCGCGGGGCATGGGATGTTGTCTGGCTGGATGCTTTCTATCTCACGTTTAAGGCCTGTACGAGGTATGGGGCGTCGTGTCAGTCGGTGGCGTCGCGATACAAAGCGTCGAACCGGGCCTTTTCTGGCGGCCAACCGGGCCGGAGGATGAGACATGCCAGGAGCCACAGTGGGGCTTCGCGTGGGGGGAGCACGCATGGGGACGGATGCAGAAGGGGCGTTGCGCGCCGTGCGGTCGTTGGTGGAGCTGGAGGACACGGAGCAGGCCGCGCAGCTCTACGAGGAGCTGGGCGCCTCCCAGCGCGAGCGACTGCGCAAGCAGGCCGCGCAGGGGCCGGTGAAGGAGCGACGCGGGTTGGTGGAGGTGCTGCGACGCGCCCGGGACTTCCTGGGCGCCGCGCGGTTGATGGACGGCAGCGGTGACGACGCCGCGGCCGCCGACCTCTACGTCCAGAGCGGCCAGTACCTGGAGGCGGCGGAGGCATGGCTGCGCGCGGGTGAGTCGGAGCGCGCCGCGTCGGCCTTCGAGCGCGCGGGGGCCCTGGAGCGCGCGCTGGAGGTGTACCGCGGCCTGGGTGCGCGTGAGTCCATGGCGCAGTGCCTGGTGCGCCTCAAGCGGCCCTTCGACGCGGCGGACCTCTACCGCGAGCTCGGTCAGCCCCACGCGGAGGTGGAGACCCTGGGCGGCGTGACGCCCGAGGACCCGCGCTACATCGAGGCCGTGCTGCGCATGTGCCGGCTGCTGGACGTCGAGGGCTTCACGCACCGCGCGCTCGCGGTGCTGGTGGACGCGCTGACCAGCTCCGACGTGGCGCGGGCCGAGCCGGCGATGGTGACCGAGCGCGCGCGCCTGTTGCGTCGCATGGGCATGAACGCGGAGGCGGAGGCGGTGCTCGGTCGTCGCAACACGCCCTCCACCACGCCCGTGGCCAACGGGTATCGCTTCCTCAAGGCCATCCCCATCTTCAGCGAGCTGTCGCTGGAGGACATGAAGGACCTCTACCGGCAGGCCCGGCAGGTCGTGCTCGCGCAGGACTCCATCGTGCTGGAGAAAGGGGAGCCCGGCGTGGCGCTGCTCGTCTTGATGGAGGGGACGGTGGACGTCTTCAGCGGCCCGGAGTCGGACGCAAGGTTGCTCAACTCGCTGGGGCCGGGGGAGTATCTCGGGGAGATCTCCCTGGTGCAGGACGCGCCAGTATCCGCGCACGTGCGGGCCCGCACGGCCGTGCGCGCGCTGCGCATCAGCCGCACGGCCTTCGAGCACTACCTGGACACGCACGAGGCCGCGGCGCTGCGCATCTACCGCCTCTTCACGCAGAACCTCGCGGCCCGGGTGCGCGCCCTCAGCGCCTGACGGGGCGGCTCACTTCCAGGAGCAGCCCTTGATCTTCTCGCAGAAGGCCGCGCTCGTGGCCTTCGTGCACTCCATGGCCAGGCCCATGCACCGGTTGGTGGAGTACGAGTAGGAACAGCCGGGCTGGCTGTTGCAGAAGACGCTCGAGTACACGCCGCAGAAGGTCGCCTTGCCGGTGCACTGGCCGCCACCCTTGCTCGGCGCCGCGTCCTCCGGGGACTGCTCCGGGTCCTCCTTCGCGGGAGTTTCCTGCTTCGCGCCGTCCTTCTTCGGGGAGGACTGGGTTTTCGTGTCCTTGGGCGCCGCAGCCTGTTCGTCCGCGTGCGCGGGAGCACAGGCGAGCAGCACCAGGGTGGCCAGCATTCCCACGAGGAGTCGAGGCTGCGCTGCGTGGCGAGACATGGGCGTCCTTTCGGCGAGGGGCTCGGCATTCGCCCCGGCGTGATGTGAACAGCGCACTGTAGAGGACTCCTTCCGGGCGTGGGGAAGTGGGCACGGCTGGTGGCTCGGCTCACCCAGGAGGTGGGTCCTTTTCGCGCGACTGTCATCGACGTGGACGCAGCGCGCGGCTAACATGTCCGGCTTCATGGCCAGGCAGGATGGCGCCAGCGAAGATCCCGACCGGGGGCGGCGCATTGGAAAATACGAGATCCTCACCCGCCTCTCGATGGGAGGAATGGCGGAGCTGTTCCTCGCCTTCACCTCGGGGCCGGGCGGATTTCGCAAGTTCGTCGCCGTCAAACAGATCCTCCCGGACATCAAGAAGGACGAGCAATTCGTCCAGATGTTCCTGGATGAGGCGCGAATCACGGCGGCGTTCTCGCACGCGAACATCGGACAGGTCTTCGACCTGGGCGAGGACGGCGGTGAGCTGTTCCTGGCGATGGAGTTTTTGCCCGGGCAGAACCTGGAGCAGGTCATCAAGGCCGCCTCGCGGCGCCAGTACGGGCTGCCGCTGGGTTTCATCGGTCGGGTGATCCGCGACACGTGCCTGGGGCTGCACTACGCGCACCACTTCACGGACCCGTCGGGACGCTCGGTGGCGGTGGTGCACCGGGACGTGTCGCCGAAGAACGTGATGCTCACCTATGACGGTGTCGTCAAGGTGATCGACTTCGGCATCGCGAAGGCGAGGGGGCGGCTGGGGCGCACGCAGGTGGGCACGGTGAAGGGGACCAGCGGGTACATGTCCCCGGAGCAGGTGCGTGGCCACGCGATGGACGGCCGCAGCGACTTGTTCTCCGTGGGCGTGATGCTCCACGAGATGCTCACCGGCCAGCGGCTGTTCAACGGTCCGCACGAGGCCGCGGTGATGTTGCAGATCGTGGAGGCGGACGTCACGTCGCCTCGCGCCGCCAACCCGGACATCCCGGAGGCGCTCGACGCGGTGGTGATGCGCTCGCTGGCCCGGGACGCGGCGCAGCGCTTCACGAGCGGCCGTGAGATGGCGCGGGCCATCGAGGCGGCGCTCGGCCCCGAGCTGTTCGACGAGGACGGCGTCACCGCGGTGATGGGCGAGCTGTTCGAGGAGAAGCGCCAGAAGACGCGCACGCTCCTGGAGCTGGCCAGCCGCGCCGAGGACGCCCGCGTGAGCGAGGCGGCCGGCGAGCTGCAGGAGGAGGACGTCGGCGAGACGGGCGCCACCGCGCAGCTGACGACGCCGACGGCGGCCCGCACGGCGCGCGCGGATGGGAGCAGCGCGCCCAAGCCGACACCGCAGCGGCGCACGGATGGGAGCAGCGCGCCCAAGCCGACGCCCCAGCGGCGTCCGGCCACGCCCACGGACCCGGAGGTCCCCACCCGCGCGGGCAGCGGTCCCAAGCCCGTACCGCAGCGGCGCACCGGCTCCGAGGCCGCCTCGACGACGCCGCGTGCCCCGCGCGCGCTGCTGGAGGCGGGCAGCACGTCCCGCACGCCGCGCCCCCGTCCCGCCGCGCGCGAGGAGCCGCGGGAGGACGTGGACTCGCTCGACGAGCCGAGCGACCTGTCGACGCAGCAGTTCCGCACCCGTCCTCCGCGCCCGGGCGCCGCCTCGGCGGGCCGTGGGCGGGGCGTGTCGCGCTCGGACACGCCGGTGCAGACGCCGGCCGCGAAGCCGAAGTCCCGCTGGATGGGGCGGCTGTTCCTGCTCGTGCTGCTGGGGGCCGTGGGCTGGGCCTCGACGCAGCCCATGGTCCGCGCCCAGTTCGTCCCCGCCTTCGAGTCCGCGAAGGCCTGGGTGAAGGCGGAGCTGGATCCGCAGCCGCCCGCGGACCCCACCCTCAACGCCGCGTGGCCGCCCCAGCAGAAGCCGGGACCGCCGCCGGGCTTCCCCGGCACCGCGCCCGCGCCGGACCCCCGTCCGGGCTCCCAGGCCGAGGCGCCCCAGCCCACGGCCCAGGTCGAGACCCCGCCGGAGCCGACCCCGGCCGTGCCCGACGTGCGTCCCGCGTCCACCGCGACGGTGCGCAAGGGGAAGGAGACGCCGAAGGAGGACCCGGCCCGGACCGCCGAGGCCTCCAAGCCCGCCCCGCGCAAGCCGCGGGTGTACGCCGGCAAGGAGAAGCCGGAGGACGAGCCCGTCACCACGGTGACGAAGGACCCGGACGCGCTGGCGGAGGTGATGGACACCAGCACGCCCAAGGGCGCGGCGAAGGCCGGGCTCGGGTGGATCACCCTCTACACGGTGCCCCGGGCGGCGGTGTTCGACGGCGCCACCCAGCTGGGCACTACGCCGCTGTTGAAGTTCCCGCTGCCGGTGGGGACCTACACGCTGCGGCTGGTCGACCCCACGAGCCCCGACGGGGTGAGCCGGCGCCTGTCCGCGCCGGTGAAGCCCGGCGAGGTGACGAAGCTGCAGATTCGACTGGCGGACCTCCCTCTGTACAAGGAGTGAGCGCCGTCCTTGACGCCCTCGGACCCCCTCAATAGGGTCCGCGGGCTCTTTTCCTTCGACGCACTGCGAGAAGGACACCGATCGCTATGTATTTCCAGGACCTCATCTTCACGCTCCAGAAGCACTGGGCCGACCAGGGCTGCCTCTCCACGCAGCCGTATGACCTCGAGGTCGGCGCCGGCACCATGGCCCCGACGACGTTCCTCCGCGCGCTGGGGCCGGAGCCCTGGAACGTGGCGTACGTGCAGCCCTCGCGTCGCCCCGCGGATGGCCGCTTCGGTGAGAACCCGAACCGGCTGTTCCAGCACCACCAGTTCCAGGTCATCCTCAAGCCCGCGCCCAAGAACGTGCAGGAGCTGTATCTGGAGTCGCTGCGGAAGATCCGCATCGACCCGCTCGAGCACGACATCCGCTTCGTCGAGGACGACTGGGAGTCGCCCACGCTCGGCGCGTGGGGCCTGGGCTGGGAGGTGTGGTGCGACGGGATGGAGGTGACGCAGTTCACCTACTTCCAGCAGTGCGGCGGCTTCGACTGCAAGCCGGTCTCCGCGGAGCTGACGTACGGGCTCGAGCGCATCTGCATGTACCTGCAGAACGTGGAGAACGTCTTCGACATCGAGTGGGTCAAGGGCGTGAAGTACCGCGAGGTGTTCCACCCGAACGAGGTGGAGATGAGCCGGTACGCGCTGCAGGAGTCGGACGCGGCCATGCTCTTCTCGCTGTTCGACGCGTACGAGAAGGAGTGCAAGCGGCTCATCGAGCGGCAGTTGCCGCTGCCCGCGTACGACTTCGCGCTGAAGTGCTCGCACACGTTCAACCTGCTGGACGCGCGCGGCGCCATCTCCGTCACGGAGCGCGCGGCCTTCATCAAGCGCGTGCGTGACAACGCGCGGTTGTGCGCGGAGGGCTACCTCCAGATGCGTGAGCGGCTGGGCTATCCGCTGCTCAAGACGCCGTGGACGGTGGGGGAGCAGCCCGCCATCCTCGAGGGCAAGGCCGCCAGCGACTACTGGAAGACGGTGCAGCTCAACAAGCCGGTGGAGAAGAAGGAGAAGGCGGAGGTGACCCGTGGCGCGTGATCTGCTCCTGGAAGTGGGCGCGGAGGAGATTCCCGCCTCGTTCATCGCTCCCGCGCTGGAGGACCTGCGCCGGGTGGTGACGGAGCGCCTGGCGGACGCGCGGCTCGAGCACGGTGAGGTGAAGGTCTACGGCACGCCCCGGCGCCTGGCGGTCTGGGTGCGCGACGTGGCGGACGCGGGCAAGGACGTGGTGAAGGAGGTGCTGGGGCCCAGCGCCAAGGCCGCGTTCGACGCGCAGGGCAAGCCCACCAAGGCGGCGGAGAAGTTCGCCGAGGGGCTGAAGCTCTCGGTGGACCAGCTCGGCCGCGCGCAGACGGCCAAGGGCGAGTACGTGTCCGCGCGCGTGGAGGAGAAGGGCCGCGCGGCGGCGGACATCGTCCCGGACGCGCTGCACGTGGCGGTGCACTCCATCAACTTCCGCAAGTCCATGCGCTGGGGAGACGTGGAGTCCTCCTTCGCCCGGCCCGTGCAGTGGATGGTGGCGCTCCTGGGCGGCGATGTGGTGCCCGTCATCTTCGGCGACGTGAAGAGCGGCCGCGTGACGTACGGCCACCGCTTCCTGTCGCCCGGCGCCATCGAGCTGAAGGCGCCCGCGGACTATGAGGCCGCGCTGGCGAAGGCGAACGTGGTGGCGGACATCGGCAAGCGCCGCGCGCAGCTGGTGGAGAAGGTGACGGCGGCGGCGAAGGCGGCCGGCGGCGCGCTGCTGGAGGACGAGGGCCTGGTGGACCAGGTGACCAACCTGGTGGAGCTGCCCAGCCCCGTGGTGGGCACGTTCGAGGAGCGCCACCTGGACCTGCCGGCGGAGGTGCTGGTGCAGGAGATGAAGAGCCACCAGCGCTACTTCTCGCTGGTGGACGGGGCGGGGAAGCTGTTGCCCAAGTTCATCGCGGTGTCGAACACACCGGTGCGCGACGAGCAGCTGAGCCTGCGCGGCTACCAGCGCGTGCTGCGCGCGCGTCTGGCGGACGGCCGCTTCTTCTTCGACGAGGACCGCAAGACGCCGCTCGCCGACCGCGTGGAGAAGCTGGGCCGCGTGGTGTGGCAGGGGCAGCTGGGCACCTATCTGGAGAAGGTGGAGCGCTTCCGCTCGCTGGCGGTGTGGCTGGCCGGGCAGACGAAGCGGGCAGGGGAGAGCGCCACCATCGAGCGCGCGGCCACGCTGGCCAAGGCGGACCTGGTCACCGGCATGGTGGGCGAGTTCCCGGAGCTCCAGGGCGTCATGGGCCGCGAGTACGCGCGCGCCAGCGGCGAGCCGGACGCGGTGGCCCTGGCCATCTTCGAGCACTACCTGCCGCGAGGCGCCGAGGACGCGCTGCCCACGCAGGACGCGGGCGCGCTCATCGGCATCGCGGACCGGCTGGACTCGCTGTGCGGCATCTTCGCCATCGGCAAGGTGCCCAGCGGCGCGGCGGACCCGTTCGGCCTGCGCCGCGCGTGCCTCGCCATCATCCGGCTGGTGCTGGGGCGGGGCTACCGCTTCAGCCTGGCGGCGGCGGTGGACGAGTCGCTGCGGCTGCTCGCGCCCCGGCTGGCCAACGTCAAGCGCAAGGCGGGCGACCCCGCGCCGCGCGAGCAGGTGCTGGAGTTCTTCCGCGGCCGCCTCAAGGCGCTGTGGGGGGAGCAGCACCGCACGGACGTGGTGGAGGCGGTGCTCGCGGCGGGCTTCGATGACCTGGTCGCCGCGCAGAAGCGCCTGGAGGCGCTGAGCCTCATCGTCGGCCGGGCCGACTTCCAGCCCCTGGCCGCGGCCTTCAAGCGCGTGGTCAACATCGTGGAGAAGCAGGGCCGCGACGTGGCGGGGGGGCAGACCCAGGCCCAGAAGCTGGTGGACGACGCGGAGAAGCAGCTCCACGCCGCCTTCTCCCAGGCGCGCACGTCCGTGACGGGCCTGCTCCAGGGGGATGATTTCTCCGGCGCCCTCAAGGAAATCACCGGGTTGAAGCCCGTCGTGGACACCTTCTTCGACAAGGTGATGGTGATGGCCGAGGACAAGGAGCTGCGGGAGAACCGCATCCGGCTGCTCACGGAGATTGGCGCCCTGTTCAACCAGGTGGCCGACTTCTCGAAGATCCAGGCCGAAGTCGCGGCCTGAGGCCCTCACGAGGCCGCCTGCCCCCCGGGGGATGGAGCACGTCCCCGGGGGCGCCGGTTCGTCGGCTGCCGTGCGCCCGGGAATGACGCGGCCCCTTTCCGGTTGCCCGGGGGGAGGCCCCTTCCTACACTCCCGCCCCCTCTGATGCGCCCCTACCTCGTCACCTCCGCGCTGCTGCTGCTGTCGTCTTGTGTCGACACCACGCAGAAGCCTCCGCCGTCCACTCGCCTCGTCTATCCGAGCGGTGTCGCCTTCTGGCGCCCCGAGGTCACCTCGTCCACGAACGGATTCCTGTACGTGGCGGGAGCCAACTTCGACAAGTGCTACGAATCCGGCGCGGTGACGGCGCTGGACCTGGACGCCCTGGGCCTGCGGCCCTTCGGCAAGGACTTCGCCGACGCCGCGGAGGTCGGAAGCTTCCCCGCGCTGCTGACCGACCTGAAGGTCGACGCCAACCGCAGCTACGTGCGCATCGACAGCTTTGCCGGGGAGATGACGCTCTGGACCCCGCCGGGCCGCTCACCCCGGCTGTTCGTCCCGACGCGCGCCGAGGGCAGCTACCTCCAGGTCATCGACGTGGCGGACGACGGGCTGGGCCTGACGTGCGCGCAGTCCGCGTCCAACCGGGACTGTCGCGCCAACGCGCTCTCGCTGGTGGGCGTCCCGGGCGCGAACAAGGATGGCGTCCCTGGCGCGCCGGCGCCGCTGGGCGTCACGGTGGACCGCTTCAACCCGGACGGCCGGGTGTGGGTGACGCACACGGAACTCGTCGGCCCGCCGACGACGGACACCCAGGCCGATCTCCAGGGGTACCTGGTGAACCTGCCCGCCGCGGCGCCCACGCGCGAGACGCTGACCACGTCGAGCTTCGTGCCACTGGGCGTCAACGGGCTGTTGCCGGGCGCGGCGCACTCGGTGGCCATTGGCAGCCGGTACCTGTACGCGTCCGGCCGCAGCTCCGCGACGCAGCAGCTGGGCACGCTGTCGGCGGCGTACGTGCTGCGCCTGGTGGACCGCACCGCGACGGACCGCGTGCTGGAGACCGACGTGCGGAGCATCTACTCCATCCGCGAGGCGCGCGGCGTGGCGGTGGTGTCCCGGCCACGCAGTGACGACCCGACGCAGGTGGACCTGGACCGCGAGCGCGTCTATCTGCTCGCGCGAGGCCCGGACACGCTGCTCATCATCGATATCGAGAACGCGCGCGCGGACCTGCCGACGCTGCGCGTGGTGTCCGCGCAGTCGCTGCCTGAGGGCGCCAGCGAGCTGGAGGTCATCCCCCGGGCCGCTGGTCGCGGCAACCTGGTGGCGGTGACGGGCAGCGGCGACGAGGCGGTCTCCATCTACGACGAGGAGGTGGGACAGCTGGTGGCCCAGGTGCTCGTGGGAGACCAGGACCCGGCCCAGCCCAGCCAGCCCTACGGGTTGACGGCGGACGTGCGGGGCAACTCGGCGCGCCTGTTCACCACGACCTTTGGCGACGGCCGCGTCGCCGTCATCGACATCCCCAACCTCGACCGGCCGCAGGATGCGCGGCGGGTCGCCCTGCTCGGCGTGCAGCAGCTCCGCGACACGCGTCAGGGCACCAGCGTGTGTCAGGAGTCCTCCCCGTGAAGCGCGGCACCCTCACCGTCCTCCTCGCGTGCGCCGGGCTGGGCACCGGCTGCTCGGATACCCAGGCCACCACGGGCTTCGCCGGCCTGTCCGGCACCTATGACCTGGCCATGGTCGGCGACCTGGTCTTCGTCACGTCCTCGGACCGCGACGAGCTCCAGGTCCTGGACCTGTCCACGGACCCCAAGCAGTTCATCCCCGCGCCCAACCCGCTGCAGACGCTGGCCATCCCGGTGCTGGACCGGCCGGACTCGCTCACGCGGGACGTGGGCTACAAGGCCGACGGCTCGGACCACGCGGGCCCGTATGTCTATGCGCGCAGCGCCGGCGCCTCGCAGATCTCCGTGGTGGCCGCGGGCCCGGACCGGCTGGTGCAGGTGCTCCGGCTGGAGGGCCGCAGCCTCATCACCGCGTTCGCGGCGCGCTCGCCCGCGCCCGTGCCGGAGGGGCAGGCGCCCGGACCCGGCGTGCTCTACTACGGCATCCAGGACCCCGACGCGCCCTTCGAGGCCGACACGGGCGGCTCGCGCGTCGAGCGTCAGTGGGTGCCCGGCCCCGACGCGCTCGGCGCGGGCGAGGCCGTTCCGGCGGCGGTGACGCTGTTCTGCCTGCAGCCGGGGGAGTCGGTGCAGGCGATGGCGGTGCTCCCGAACGACCAGCTCGTCGTGGCCACGCGCCAGGCCACCGGCCTGACGGGCCGCACGCTGCTGGTGCAGGACACGAACCCGGAGACGAGCGTCGATTGCACCACGCCCACCGCGGCGGTGCGGGACTTGTCCGCCGGCTTCGACAACTTCCCGGTGCGCTACCTGGTGACGCACCCGCGCGTGTCCATCCCCGACAACACGGAGACGCCGCAGAACGAGGCCCAGGTGATGGAGGCGGGGCAGTTCGTCTTCGGCATCAAGGACGAGCTGTCCTGCGGTGGCGCCACGGAGTGCACGGGCGTGCTCGCCGTGGACACGCTGACGGGCCTGACGGCCACGGACCTGAGCGGCGCGAAGATGCTGCCCATCCGCCCGCCGGACGGCCTGCCCACGGGGCTGGCGCTCGTCCCGACGGCGACCCTGCGGCTGCGGCTGGTGGGCCCGGAGGGCACCGTCACCGCGGATGCCTCCGCGACGGTGCCCCTGCTGGGGCTGATGCCGTCGTCCAACGGCAGCATCACCACGTTCTCCGCGAGCGACCGGCGTCAGTTCGACCTGGACCAGCGCCGCGCCAACGTGGTGGTCGAGGCGCGCAACGAGCTGGAGCAGGCCATCACGGTGGGTGGCGCCTCCACGCTCGTCAACGTGAGCCAGGCGGTGGAGTACCCGTGCGACCCGTCGAATCCGACGGGAACGAGCGTCACCCGGCGCACGCTGCTGGAGGGCTCGGTGGTGAACGGACTGTTCCGCTTCATCTACCAGGGCGCGTTCCCGAGCATGGTGGACCTGACGCGTGACCTGACCACGCCCACGAGCTTCGTGGTCCCCCAGGCCACCGAGGTGTCCCGGCAGGTGAGGGTCGACGACTCCATCGTCCTCGCGAACCAGGACATCCGCTGCACGACGGACCTCAAGGTGACGAGCATCCGGCCCGCGAGCGAGGCCGGCAAGGTGGTGCTCGAGACGACCACGCCCATCCCCGAGGACTGCGCGGAGCTGCCGCTCTTCACGGTGCGCGCCGGCGGGGACCAGCCCTTCGTGCTGGTGAACGACCTGGGCGAGTTCCTGTCCCGCGACGTGGAGGACTCGGGCCCGGGCTACCAGATTCCGACGAGCTACTACTTCCACCCGGCGGACTTCACCCAGACGACGACGGTGGCCGACTCCGCCACCACCTGCGGCGTGTCTGGCGACATCACGGTGCCGCTCTTCCCGGCCGCGCCGCCGCCCCTCACGCTTCGTGCGACCGCGACCAATGCGCTGAGTCGGGGTGACCGGTTCGTGGTGTCGGTGGGCTCCGGCGTGCGCAACCACATCTCCGGCGTGGACACGTCCTCGTCCTCGGGAGCGGGCCTGGCGTTCTACACGCTGCCGGGGCCGGTGGTGGCAGCCCAGAGTGGCGGAGCCTCCCTGGCCTACATCGCCTACCCCTCCGCGGATGGAATTCTACAGCTGAACCTGAGCGTGATTGTCGACAACACCGTCAACGCGTTCGGACTGTCCGCGTTCGAGTAATTGGGCGTGGCCAGAGGTGTCTGTTAGAGTCCGGGTCATCCTGTACCGTCCGAGTCAAGACCGATGATCGATCAGACCTCACGCCCCGCCCGCAAGGTCGGTATCGCCGACCACCTGTGGGAGACGTACGAAGACATGGCCCAGCAGATGGGCTCGGACCGCGACGCCCTGATCAACCAGGCGCTCTTCATGTTCGCGCGCCTCAACGGGTTCATCGAGGCGAAGTCCCGGGGGGAGGCGCACGTCGCGCCCGCCGCCGTGGCCGCGCCCTCGCGTCCGTCCCCCGTGGCCGCGGCCCCCGCGGCCCGTCCCTCCGCGCCTCCGGTGCTGGCGCCCGCGCCGGCTCCCAAGGCGGAGCCTCCCGCTCCCGCCCGTGGCGGGGGACGTGGCGCGCCGCCGCCTCCCGAGGAGCGCTCCTCCTCCAACGGCCTGGACAACGACCCGGTCCGCCGTGAGGTGGCCGAGCGCGTGCTGGAGACCGCCGCGGAGCTGGAGCGCCTCATCAAGGGCAAGAACGAGCCGCCCCCTCCCAACGACGAGATGGTCGAGGAGGAGGAGCCGCTGCCCGACCAGGACGAGCCGCCCCTCGAGGACGAGGAGCAGGCCGAGCCCGACGAGGAGCCCGCCGACGAGCTCGCCGAGGAGGAGGGCGCCGCGCTGTACCTGGTCACCGAGGACGGCGGCGAGGAGCGCATCGTCAAGGAGCGCTACGTCATCGGCCGCGGCAAGCACTGCGACTTCGTCATCAACTCCGGCAAGGTCTCGCGCGAGCACGCCGTCATCGCCCAGGAAGGGCATGACTGGATCATCGAGGACCTGGGCTCGTCCAACGGGACCTGGTTCAACAAGCAGCGGATCAAGCGCCGCAAGATCGAAGACGGGGACGAGTACTTCATCTGCAGCGAGAAAATCCGGCTCGTCGTCCGCTGAGACAATGAGATGGCCCTCGTTCCAGGGGGTCTCTCGCTGTTCGCCAATTGACGGGCTCCAGGCGTCCCTGGTTTGATACCTGACGCCTGGACGCGAATGGGACAGGCGACGGATGACGCCTGGACAACTCGCGCTGTGGACGGCCCTTGGAGTGGCCCTGGTGATCTCGGTGGTGACGGACGTCATGCGCCGGGAGATCCTCGACGTGGTCACCTACCCGCTGATGGCGGTGGGGCTGGGAGTGCGCCTCGCCACCGAGGGGGTGGGGGGGCTGGACCAGGGGCTCATCAGCGGGCTGGTGTCGGGCGTGGGCCTGGCACTGCTGCTGGTGCCCGCGGCGGTCCGGGGGCGGATGGGGTGGGGCGACGTGAAGTTGATGGCCGGGGTGGGCGCCGTGCTGGGGTTCCCAGCGTCGATGGCGGCCGCCGCGTTCATCTCCCTGGTGGGAGCGGCTCAGGCGGTGGTGTCGCTCCTGTGGCAGGGGGCGGCCTGGGACACGGTGGCGGCGGCGCTGCGACGCTGGGCGGTCCGTCTTCGCCTGGCGCGCGCGGAGACGGAGCCTTCCACGCAGCGACACATCCCCTACGGGGTGGCCATCGCGCTCGGGACCTTCTGGGCGGTGTGGTGGCAGCAACAAAGCTTGGGTTAGCGCAGAGACTGTAGGCGCAGAGACTTTGGAAGAGGGGACACGCACGATGTTCACACGCTTCACGCATGCCGCCGCCCTGGGCGCGCTCGTTGCCCTGGTTGCCGGTGGCTCCGCCCTGGCCCAGGAAGGCACCACGTTCAGCCTCGGGGTGGGCGCCCAGAAGGTTCTCAACATCCCGGGCCTCAGCAAGGTGGCCCTCGGCGATCCATCCATCGCCGACGTGAAGACGCTCGGCTCCGGCCAGCTGCTCGTCACCGGCCAGGCGGAAGGCAAGACGACCCTCCTCATCTGGAAGACCACCGGTCAGCGCACCAGCTACCTCATCAACGTGCGCAAGCAGGACCCCAACGACGTCATCGCGGAGATCAAGCGCCTGCTGGGTGAGATCGAAGGCGTCTCGGTCCGCATGGTGGGCGACCGCATCTACCTGGACGGTCAGGCCTACACCACGCAGGACGCGGACCGCATCGAGCAGGTGGTCAGCCTGTATCCGAACGTGAAGTCGTTCGTGAAGATCGCCCCCAACGCCAAGAAGCTGGTGGCGCAGAACCTCAACGCGGCGTTCCAGAAGGGTGGCCTGAAGAACGTGCAGGCCAACGTGGTCGGCGCGACCATCTTCCTGGAGGGCTCGGTGGAGAGCCAGCAGGACCTCCAGAAGGCGGAGCTCATCACCAAGGCCATCGGCGAGAAGGTGGAGAACCTGCTCGTGGTCGGCATCAAGCGGATGATTCTGTCGGAGGTCCAGTTCGTCGAGATCCGCCGCAACAGCCGCGACCGCTACGGCATCCGCTACCCCCTGGACATCACGGGCACGGCGTCCGCCGCGGCCACGGTGACGCAGGAGCTGTTCCCGGGCACCTTCGGCCAGGGCGGCTCCAACCTGGGCCTGACGGCGGGCGCGGACTTCTCCATCGGCTTCCAGGGCAACGACGGTTACGGCCGTCTGCTCGCGCAGCCCAAGCTGGTGTGCGCCAGCGGTGAGAAGGCGGAGTTCCTGGCGGGCGGCGAGGTCCCGATTCCGCTCATCACCAACAACCAGTTCTCCGTCGAGTACAAGAAGTACGGCGTCATCCTGAACCTGCGCCCCACGGCGGACCGCAACGGCAACATCCAGACGGAGATCGAGGCCGAGGCCTCCGAGATCGACACGTCCGTCGCGGTGTCCTTCGGCGGTTCGTCCACGATTCCGGGCTTCCGTACCCGCAAGGTGAAGACGAACGTCACCGTGCGCCATGGCGAGACCATCGTCCTGTCCGGCGTGTTCAGCCACGACGAGCAGAAGTCCGTGTCGAAGATTCCCGGCCTGGGTCACATCCCCATCGTCGGCGAGCTCTTCAAGAGCCGCGGCTTCGACTCGACCAAGCGCGAGCTGGTCATCTTCGTCACCCCGCGCATCGTCAACCCGGACTCCGACAAGGTCCGCACCATCATCGAGGACGTGAAGAGCCGCTACAAGCAGGCCCGGTCCGAGGTGAACTTCAACATCTTCGACTGAAGCCACGGGCGCCGCTCACCCGGCGCCCGAGGTCACCGGGGCCCGTCAGGGGCCTCGTCACGGGCCGGTTTCCTTCCCTTCCGGGGGCGGGAGCCGGCCCGTCGGCTTTGCGGGCGGGCATTCGGCTGCGCCCGACGCTTTGAGGTGGAAGGGGCGCTTGGTAGCATTGGCCCCATGTTTTTGATCACCCTCGCGGAAAAGGGCGGCGGGACCGAGCAGCGTGAGTACCACAAGCCGGAGATCACCATCGGTCGGCTGCCCGGCAATGACATCATGCTCGCGAAGGGCAATGTCTCGAAGTACCACTCCCGCATCGTCGCCAAGGATGGCAAGTGCATCATCGTGGACATGAAGTCCACGAACGGCACCTTCGTGAACGGCAAGAAGATCGCCGCGCCACAGGTGCTCAAGCCGACGGACCAGATCTACATCGGCGACTACATCATCAACGTGGAGCCGCTGGAGGACGCGGGTCCGGCGATGACGCGCGCGGGCCAGGAGGAAGAGGCCTACGACGACCAGGGCGAGGAGGAGGGCTACCCCGAGGAGGAGCAGTACGAGGACGAGGAGCCCTACGAGGAGGAGGAGCCGCCTCCGCCGCCGCCCCCTCAGCCCGCCGCGGGCCGCATGCCCGCGTCCATGGCGTCCGCGCTGGCGAAGAACAAGAAGAAGGTGGACCCCCGGGTGGAGCGCTACACGCGGCTCCAGAAGGAGATCCACGACCGGCTCATCGAGTACCTCGACCTGCGCCGCATGGACATGGACCGGCTGGGTGACGACGAGCTGTGGCGTCGCACCGAGAAGGCCATCCGCGACATCATCGACCAGATGGAGGCGGATGGTGAGCTCCCGGAGGACGTGGACCGGGAGGAGCTGCTCACCGACGTCATCAACGAGGCGCTGGGCCTGGGGCCCCTGGAGGCGTTCCTCGCGTCGGATGAGATCAGCGAGATCATGGTGAACCACGCCAACCAGATCTACATCGAGCGCAAGGGCAAGCTGACGCTGTCGGAGAAGACGTTCTCCTCGAACCAGGCGGTGCTCGGCGTCATCGAGCGAATCGTGGCGCCCATCGGCCGGCGCATCGACGAGTCCAGCCCGCTGGTGGACGCGCGCCTCAAGGACGGCAGCCGCGTCAACGCCATCATCCCGCCGCTGGCGCTGAAGGGTCCCTGCATCACCATCCGCAAGTTCAAGAAGGACTCGCTGAAGATCCAGGACCTCATCAAGTACAAGACGCTGACGGCGCAGATGGCCGAGTTCCTGGAGATGTGCGTCAAGGCCCGGCGCAACATCGTCATCTCCGGCGGCACCGGCTCCGGCAAGACGACGACGCTCAACATCATCAGCGCCTTCATCCCCGACGACGAGCGCATCGTCACGGTGGAGGACGCCGCGGAGCTGCAGCTGCCCCAGGACCACTGGGTGCAGTTGGAGAGCCGGCCGCCCAACCTGGAAGGCAAGGGCGCCATCACCATCCGCGACCTGGTGAAGAACTGCCTGCGCATGCGTCCGGACCGCATCGTCGTGGGCGAGTGCCGCTCGGGCGAGACGCTGGACATGCTCCAGGCGATGAACACGGGCCACGACGGCTCGCTCACCACGCTGCACGCCAACACGCCGCGCGACGCCATCGCCCGGCTGGAGACGATGGTGCTCATGTCCGGCATGGACCTGCCGGTGAAGGCCATCCGCGAACAGATCTCCAGCGCCGTGCACATGATCGTCCAGCAGACGCGCTTCTCCGACGGAACGCGGAAGATCTGCTACGTCACGGAGGTGTCCGGCATGGAGGTCGACATCGTCACGCTCCAGGACATCTTCTATTACAAGCAGGACGGCTTCACGGAGGACCACAAGGTGCGTGGCCGCTTCGTGGCGTCCGGCTTCGTGCCGAAGTTCTACGACGAGCTTCAGCGCAAGGGCATCCCCGTCAACATGAGCATCTTCCGCGAGGACTGACGCGCCATGGCCACACTGGTCGTCCGTCTGCCCGACGGCACGGAGAACGAGCACGAAGTCGTCGGCGAGCTGAAGCTGGGTCGCCAGCAGGGCTGTGACATCCTGCTCACCGAGGGAGGCGTGTCGCGCACCCACGCGCGCGTCTTCACGGAGGCGGGCACCGTCTTCATCGAGGACCTGGGGAGCGCCAACGGCACCTTCGTGAATGGCGAGGCCATCACGGAGCCCACCGCGCTCACGCCCCAGTCCGAGGTGGTGCTCGGCGACTACACCCTGAGCCTCAAGGCCGCGCCCGCCCGCACGTCCGGCGCGCGGCGCGCCGCGAAGTCCGCCGGCTCCGAGCCGCCCATGCCCGTGGGCGGCGAGGGCGGTGGCGCGCGCGCGACGCGGGCCCTGCCCAGCGTGAAGTCGAAGCCCGCGGGCGCGCCTCCTCCCGGTGGGGCGCTGGCGAAGCGTCCGAAGCCGGCGGCGGGTGGTGGCGCCAGCGGTCCGCTGCTGCGAGGCACCGTGGGGCCGTGGGCGGGCAAGACGTATCCGCTCAAGGGCAAGGTGCTGGTGGGAAGGCTCCCTCCGGCGGCCATCATCCTGGAGGACGACTCGGTCAGCCGGAAGCACGCGGAGCTCGAGGCCACGGGCCGGGGCGTCCTGGTGCGCGACCTGGGCAGCGCCAACGGCACGCTGCTCAACGGAGACCCGCTGGGCCCGGAGCCGGTGGAGCTGCAGCCCGGCGACCAGCTCCAGTTCGGCGTCATCGAGCTGACGTTCGAGGCGCCCGAGGAAGAGGCGGCGGTGCCCTCGCGGCGTGGCGCGGGCGCGCCTCCGCCCACCCGGCGGCGAGACGCTGGCGGCGGCGGTGGAGACCCGGAGGCCGCGCGGCGCAAGAAGCTGTTCGTGGCCGGCGGAGGCCTGGTGGCGGTGCTGCTCGTGGCCGGCGTGGTGAAGGTGATGATGCCCTCCACGCCCGCCGAGACGAATGGGCCCATGGGCCCGGGCGTGCAGGTGGACCCCGCTCAGCAGATCTCGGATCTGCTCAGCGAGTGTCGCTCCTTCGCGTCCAGCGAGCTGGGCGCGCCCAACTGGGCCAAGGCCGAGCAGATCTGCTCGCAGGTGCTGGACCTGGACCCCATCAACACGGACGCCAACACCCTCATCCGCCGCATCAAGCTGGAGAAGGAGGCGTACGAGAACTTCTCCACGGGCGAGAAGCTGGTGCAGCGCCTCAAGCCCGAGGAGGCCCTGGCGTCGTTCCGCAAGATTCCGCGCGAGAGCGAGTACTTCCGCCGCGCGCGCTCCAAGGCGAGCGAGGCGGCCGAGCAGGTGACGAAGCGCGCCCTGGATGACTGCAAGCGCTACCTGAACAACTCGCAGTGGAGCGCCGCGGTGCCGCGCTGCCAGACGTACATGGCGGTGTGGTGCCAGAACCAGCCGCGCGAAGATTTGCAGCCGCCCCTGGGCTACACGCTGAAGCTGGACGGGCGCCTGCGCCGCAACGAGTGGCGGCCGAAGGACCCCCTGTTCGTGAAGTTCCTCATCTCGCGCCAGAAGTTGGATCCGAACTCCATCCCCTGGACGTGCCCGGTGGCGGAGGTGCTCAACCAGGAGAACCTGCCCACGGACCCGAAGATGGTGGTGCTGGAGTCGGTGAAGCAGCGCTATCCCAACAAGCTGATGCAGGCGGCGATGATGGACTACTGGTCCGGCCGAGGCAGCGAGGCCCTGGCCACGCTGCAGAAGCTGCGCGCCAACTACGAGTCCTCGGCGCTGCACGGGGCCGCGGACGAGATGATGAAGACCATGTCCACGGTGGATCAGCTCTTCAAGGGTGGCCAGAGCTACCTGGCCGCGGATGACCCAGAGAAGGCGTCCGAGCCGCTGCGCGAGGCGCTGGAGGTGGACAAGTCGCTGATGCTCGACCTGGCCGAGTCCAAGCCGTCGTTCTACCGGCGCAGCATCCTCCAGGACATGGCGGACAAGGCCTATCAGCGCGGCCGGCACTGGGCGGACCGCGAGGACAACCGCCGCGCGTGCCGCGTGTGGAAGCTGGGCTTCAGCTTCTACGCGGGCAACGCGGACCTCAACAAGGCGGCGGGCTTCTGCTCGACGCTGGCGCTCAACACCTTCCGTGGCGCCGGCGGCTGTCCGGACCTGGCGGCGGTGCTGGACCTGGCCGTCAAGGGCGACGGCGTGGAGGAGATGGTCGAGGCGAAGAAGCGCGAGTGGAAGTGCAACTAGCGCCCGACGTGGACAGATAGGGACGGGCGCGCTAGGCACGGGGGCATGGCCGACACCAGCCCCCCGCGCTCCGCGCCCACCCTGGTCCTCATCGACGCGTCCGGCTTCATCTTCCGCGCCTACCACGCGATTCCGCCGCTCACGACGAGCAAGGGCGTACCTACCAACGCCGTGCTCGGCTTCACGCGCATGGTGCTCAAGTCCCTGCGGGACTTGAAGCCCACCCACGTCGCGCTCGCCTTCGACAAGGAGAGCCGCGTGGAGCGCCAGAAGATCGACCCCACGTACAAGGCGAACCGCGAGGGGCCTCCCGAGGACCTGGTGCCGCAGTTCGCGCTCATCCGCCGCGTGGTGGAGGCGCTCAACCTGCCCATCCTGGAGATGCCGGGCTGGGAGGCGGACGACGTCATCGGCACGCTCGCGCGGAAGGCCAAGGCGGAGGGCTTCTGCGTCCAGGTCGTCACCGGGGACAAGGACTTCATCCAGATCGTCGACGAGGACGTGCGCCTGTTCGACCCGATGAAGGACGTGCACACCCGGCCCGAGGACGTGAAGGAGCGGCTGGGCATCGAACCGAAGCAGATGCGCGACTACCTGGCGCTCATCGGCGACGCGGTGGACAACGTGGCCAAGGTGCCGGGCATCGGCCCGAAGACGGCCACGGAGCTCATCCAGCAGTTCGGTGACGTGGACACGCTGCTGTCGCGGCTGGACGAGGTGAAGAAGCCGAAGATTCGCGAGAACCTCGCCTCGCACCGCGAGAGCCTGCTGCGCGCCCGGCAGCTGGTCAGCTTCAAGACGGACCTGCCGTTGGAGGTCCGCGTGGCGGAGCTGACCCGCAAGGAGCTGGACGCCACGCGCGCCCGCGAGCTGTTCACCGAGCTGGAGTTCTACGCGCTGCTCAAGGAGCTGCCGCAGGCGGGGCAGGGCGGAGCGCCGGGAGCCTCCGAGCCCGTGAAGGAGAAGCCCGCGCCGCTGCCCACCACCACGACGCTCGTCACCACGGACGAGGAGCTCCAGGCGCTGGCCCAGGCCGTGCGCGCGGCGGGCTCGGTGAGCCTGGTGCCGGCCTACGAGGGCCTGCCCTTCGCCGCGAAGCTGGTGGGCCTGGGCGTGGCCCTTCCGGACGCGAGCACGCGCTACGTGCCGCTGCGCCACGATGTCCTGGGCGCCACCCAGGTGCGCCCGGACGCCTTCGCCGCCGCCTTCAAGGCCGTGCTCGAGGACGTCGCGGTGAAGAAGGGGGGCCATGACCTCAAGGCGCTCACCCTGGTGCTCGCCAACGAGGGCATCGACCTCACGGGCGCGCACGACGACGTGGAGCTCTTGAGCTACCTGCTCAACCCCTCGCGGCGCGAGCACGCGCTGGCGGACCTGGCTCGCGAGCGGCTCGTCACGGAGCTGCCCGCGCTGCCCCCCGCGGCCGAAGGGCGGCGCGGCAAGAAGGACCGCGCGCTGGCGGACCACTCACCGGAGGAGCTGGCGCTGGGCTTCGCGGTGCGCGCCGAGGCCGCGCGCAGGCTCGCCCCCGAGCTGTGGAAGGAGCTGGACGAGGCGAAGCTGTCGGAGCTGGCCCAGAAGCTGGAGCTGCCGCTGCTCCCCATCCTCGCGCGCATGGAGCGGCGGGGCGTGAGCCTGGACACCCAGGAGCTCGCGCGCATCTCCGTGAAGGTGGACGCGGCCGTCGAGTCGCAGGTGAAGGAGGTTTACAAGCACGCCGGACGCGAGTTCAACATCGGCTCCAATCCGCAGCTGGTGCAGGTGCTCTTCACCGACTTGAAGCTGCCCATCATCAAGCGCGGCAAGACGGGGCCGTCCGCGGACCAGGAGGTGCTGGAGAAGCTGGCCGAGGAGCACCCGCTGCCCAACGCCATCATCGAGTACCGCAGCCTGTCCAAGCTCAAGAGCACCTACCTGGACACGCTGCCGACGCTGGTGGCCGCGGACGGCCGCATCCACACCACCTACCACCAGGCCGCCACCGCCACGGGCCGCCTGTCCTCCACGGACCCCAACCTCCAGAACATCCCCGTGCGCACGGAGCTGGGGCGGGAGATCCGCCGCGCCTTCGTGGCGGCCCCGGGCCACCAGCTGGTCAGCGCGGACTACAGCCAGGTGGAGCTGCGGCTGTTGGCGCACATCGCCGACGACGCCGTGCTGGTGGAGGCGTTCCGCAACGACGAGGACGTGCACAGCCGCACCGCCGCCGAGGTCTTCGGCGTGGCGCCGGACCAGGTGGACCGCGAGCAACGCCGCGTGGCGAAGATGGTGAACTTCGGCATCGCCTACGGCCTGTCGCCGCACGGCCTGTCCACGCGCCTGGGCATCCCCCAGGAGACGGCGCGCGACATCATCGAGCGCTACTTCATCCGCTACGCCGGCATCCGCCGCTACCTGGAGGAGACCGTCAACACGGCCCGCAAGACGGGCTACGTGGAGACACTGTACGGCCGGCGCCGCTACATGGCGGACCTGAACTCCAAGAACCGCGGCGTGGCGCAGGCCGCCGAGCGGGCCGCCATCAACATGCCCATCCAGGGCACCGCCGCGGACCTCATCAAGAAGGCCATGCTGGTGGTGGACGAGGAGCTGCGCGCGCAGAAGCTCTCCACCGTGCTGCTCTTGCAGGTGCACGACGAACTGCTGCTGGAGGCGCCGGACGCGGAGGTGGAGCAGGTGAAGGCGCTGGTGGCGCGCGGCATGGCGGGCGTGGCCTCGCTCAAGGTGCCGCTGAAGGTGGACGTCGGGGCGGGGAAGAGCTGGGCGGACGCCCACTGAAAAGCAACGCGGGAGGAGCGCCCACCCCCGTAGACGCTCCCCCCGCGGTCCCACGCGCTATCTCACTGCCCCCACGAAACAGCCCCCACGACAACAATGCCGACCCGTCCGACCGGCGAGTCGCGCGGACCCCCATCCACGCGTCTTGCCAGCGGCTCGCGATGCGCGCTCACCACTCCCCAGCGGGAGCACGCGTCCCCATAAGGCGCGCCACGGGGTCCCCACCCCTGGCACGCTCCCTCCCGCCGGCCTCGGACCCTCCCAGTCTGGAGCGTCAAGCCGAACGGGTCGGCAAACCCGACCACCCCTCACTCAATGCATCGCGGTGCGTCCATCCCTCGAGCCGGGCGGCACGTGCCTGACGCGCGACGGCCGCTCGAAGTACTCCACCACCAATCCCCCGAAGGGCACCCTCGGCCCCTCGACCCTCGAATCCCTGAGCCGCTGCAACAGCGCCACCGCCGAGTCCACCGCCTCGTCCACGGCGCGGTTGATGCGCTCCTTGTCCCCATCCCCGCCGCCCAACACCTCCGCGGCATCCACCAGACAGCGCCGCAGCGCCGAGAACTCCTCGTGCAGGGCGCGCGCGCCACGCTCCGGCGACAGCCGCAGCACCGCCTTCGTGCGGCTCCAGGGGCTCGTGTCGTCCCCCTCCAGCATCACGCCCAGCTCCCGGACGAAGGGCTCCACCAGTCCGTCCAGCTGGCTCAGCGGCGCCTGTGAGCCGTCCGAGTCGTGCGCCGACATCCGCATCCGCCGCCACAGCGCGGCGATTCGGTCCGGCTGCTGGCGGAAGAACCTCGCCAACCCCGCTGCCTTACGTCCCCGCTCGCTCATGTCCGGTGCCTTCCGCATCGCATCGGGAGCTATAGCAAGGCGGTTGCCAGCGCCTGAGGCCCGCGCCCTCCAGCAATTCCAGCCACTTGGCCGGGTGGGGTGTGGCGCGGAGGTGCCTGGGACGGTAAAAACTTCCGGGTTCGGCTTGTAGAGGTGTCCGAAGGTCCAGATGCCCCGGGCGCTTCAATGCAGGGTGGGCTTGAGCGTGCGGGCCCGAGGGTCCTCGCCGTCCACGTCTGGAGTCTCACCCTCCGGTCCCATCCCGAACTCGCCCGAGGGCGACTCCGCGTGGGGCGCGCTGTCGGCGTGCTCGGGCTCCGGCGCGGGTGGGGCGCCCGTCCAGTACACCTCGCCCGGGGGCGCGCCGTCCGCGGGGGCGGGCAGCGGCGTGGCGTTGGCCTCGGCCGCCTGCTGCTGGGCGACGAGCATCAGCCTCAGGGCGGCCTCGTCCGCGGCCTCCTGGGCGGCCATCTCGGCCAGGCGCAGGTTCTTCTGCCGGCGGCGGCGCGCGTACGCGGCCACGCACAGCACGGAGGCCGTCAGCCACAGGAGCGCGGAGCTGGTGGTGAGCGGAAGCCAGCCGTAGCGGGCCGCGAGCCCGTCGCGCCAGCCGGCCTCCTCCACGTCCAGCGAGGTGTGGAAGGCCTTGCCGAAGGCCGTCTCGAAGGGCTCTCCCGCGCGCACCCCGTCCACGAGCTGTCCCATGGCGTGGGCGCCGTAGCGGGTGCCCAGGTGCGCGACGAAGGCGGCGCTCTGGGCATAGGCAATCTCCACGTCGGCGGGCAGGTCCGGCCAGTCGTCGGACAGGTCCTCGAAGTGGAAGACGCGCTCCTGCGTCACCGCGCGGAAGAGGGCGGAGTAGTGGGTGAGCGAGAAGCGCTCCCCGGTGACGTTCTGCGCGACGCCCTCCTGGAACCAGCGCGGCCAGTCGCGCGCGAGCTGCCCCAGCGCCACGTGCGCCAGCTCGTGCCGCAGCGTCTGCTGCCCGTCCGGCGCGTTCAGGCTCAGCGCGTCCAGCAGGATGATTTGATGGGCGGGGTAGGCGAGCGCCACCGCCCAGCCCGGGGGCTTGCCGCCGGGGAGCGCCAGCGCGTCGAACTCGTCGCGCCCCACGCCCAGCCGCACCTCCGTCACCCCTGGCCAGTCCCGCCCGAGGATGGTGCCGAAGCCGTCACGCACCGCCTCAATCTGTCCCGCCAGCTCCCGGGCCGCCCCGGTGGCCGCGGCCGTGTGGAGGATGCGGAAGCGCTTCGTCGTCACCTCGCCGACGACCTGGGCAGGCCGGGCATGGGGGACGAGCACCACCTTGTCCACGAGCGCGTCGCCCGCGCCGTGGGGATGGGAGACGGAGCCTTCGACCAGGCCCTGGGCCCACGCCCGAGGCATGGTCCAAAGCAACAGCAGCAGGACGAGCAGGTGGCGCATGCGGGGGCCTCGCTAGGCCCCAGACATAACAGCCTCGGTCCGCGCCGCATCAATGCCGACCACGTGCACCCGTTTGCGGCGCGATGCGTCACCGGCCACGAGCGTCACCTGCCTCCGAGGGACACCCAGCTGCTTGCCCAGGAACTCGAGCAGGGCGGCGTTGGCCTCTCCATCCACGGGAGGAGCGGCGAGCTGGATTTTCAACAGCCCGTCATGCTCGCCGACGACGCGGGTGCGTGAGGCGCGGGGCTGGATGAGCAGCGCCAGCTCCACGCCGTCCGGCAGGGACTTCAGCCAGGGCGGGGCCACGGCGCTACTCGCTGACGGTGGCCTTCTTCTGGGACAGGTAGGCCACGTTGTCCTCGACGCGGGCGTAGTCGCGGTCCGCGAAGGCGGGGGCCTTGAAGGTCTCCAGCAGCTTCTGGTGCGCGTCCAGCACCGAGCGCACCTGCGACTCGAACTGGGTGCGCTGACGCTTCAGTTCGTTGATGTCCTCCACCACCTGCACCAGCCGCTGGTGGGCGCCGTGGACGATCTTCTCCGCCTGGTGCTCGGCGTCCGCGATGATGATCTCCGCCTCCTTCTTGGCGGCGGACTGGAGGTCCTCGCTGATGCGCTGCGCGGTGACCATCGTCTCCTGGAGGGTGCGCTCACGCTCCTGATGCTGCTCGAGCTTGAGCTGCGTGCGCTTGAGCTCCTCCTTGAGCGCGATGTTCTCCTTCACCACCTCCTCGAACTCGCCGGCGATCAACTCGAGGTAGGCCTCGACCTCGCGGCGGGAGAAGCCGCGCAGCGCCGTGTCGAACCGCTTCTGCCGGATGTCGAGCGGAGTGATCTTCATGCGCCGGGAGTCTAGCGCAGGACCGCGACTTCACCAGGAATCGACCCCGGACGCCCCCGGGAGCCCGCCTGCCCGCAGGGGAGGGGGTCAGGGCGCGGCGGCGGGGGCCTCCCACTGGGCGGCCACGGCGCGGGCCGCGTTCTGCACGGCGGAGGTGAGGCGCGCGTCGGTGGTGGCGTCCTGGAGCGTGCGTCGGGCGGAGGCGGTGCGCTGGAAGATGAGCCCGTTGAGGGCCTGGATCTTCAGTGCGTCCGGCATGCGGGGGTGGCGCACCACGTTGCCCAGAATCTCCTCGGCCCGGGGATGCTGGAACAGCGCCACCGCGCGCAGCACGGCCTGCTGGGTGCGCGGGTTGGGGTCCCACAGGTGGATGGCCAGCGAATCCAGGGCGCGGGGATCCGCCAGGAGGGCCAGGTCCTCCACGGCGATGGCGCGAATCTCCTCCGGCGCGGGACGGGCGGCCCACAAGAGGGCGCGCAGGAAGGCGGCGTCGTCGCCGGGCGTGGCCTGGGGGGCGGCCGGCTCGGGGGCGGGCCGGGGCGATTCGACGGCGGGACGGGCCTGGGCGGCCGGGGGCCGGGCCGGGGCGGCGGCGAGCAGCAGTCCGGCGACGAGCAGGGGGCTCATGTCCTGGGTTCTACCCGAAAGGCCGGGGGTTCGGCGGGCGTGGTGGAGATTTTCTTGACGCGATCTCCCGACGTGGGACCTTGGCGCTGCTACAGGACTGTTGCTGACGGGAGCAAGGGCCGATGAACGCGGTGGCTTCGAGCTGGCGGACACTGGAAAACGTCGAGGTGGAGTGTACCCACTGCGGCATCCGGATGACCCTTCAGATGGGGAACCGGATTCGCTACTTCCGGTGTTCCGGCTGCCACCGCTGGGTCTCCAGTACCTACTCCGAGGTGTTCCGGGCGGACGCGAAGGTGCGCACCCACCCCGTGAAGGACACCGGGGCCCAGGACGAGCAGTTCATCGAGGTGAAGGACCGGCTGGAGCGCTGGCTGTCCGCCATCGAGGACCAGGACCCGTACCAGCTGCTGGGCGTGTCGCCGCTGGACTCGGCGGACAAGGTGCGCGCGCGCTACCACGCGCTGGCCATGGAGCGTCACCCGGACCGGGGCGGCTCCGCGGAGAAGATGCGCGAGCTGAACGTCGCCTATGAGCGCATCCTCCGCCACCAGCAGCGCAAGCGTCAGGAGGCGCTGACCTCCGGCGCGTCCTTGGTGTCGGCGTCGGCCCTGCCCGCCCGCAGCAGGTAGGCCCAGAACAGGCCCCCCAGGGACAGGCCCAGCGCGGCCTTGGCCCAGGTGGGGAACAGGTCGCCGGGGGACACGTAGCCCTCCACCACGCCGATGCAGGCCAGGAAGGGCGCGCACCCCAGCACCAGCTTCACCGCCTCGCGTCCGCGCAGGGCCAACGCCTGGCTCCGGGGCAGCTCCCCCGGGTCCACCAGCGCCTGGCCCACCATCAGCCCCGCGCCTCCGGCGATGACGATGATGGACAGCTCCACCGGGCCGTGCGCGGCGATGAAGTCCAGGAAGCCCACCGTCATGCCCTCGCGGATGCACAGCGCGGTGATGGCGCCAATCTGCACGCCGTTGTTCACCAGGATGAACATCGTCCCCAGCCCCGCGAAGATGCCCATCGCGAAGGTGAGGATGGTGACGGTGAGGTTGTTGGTGGCGATGCCGGACGACACGGAGTTGGGCGGCGCCACCGACAGGATGTCGTCCGTCCACATGCGCCCCTGCGCCACGTACTGCCGCACGCCCGAGGGCACCAGCAGCTCCGCGCCCCGGGGCTCCCAGAGCACCACCAGCGCGCCCAGCAGCAATCCCAGGCAGAACAGCGCGGCGCTCGCGCCCACGAAGCCCAGCTCGCGGCGCAGCGTGCGCGGGAAGTCGCGGCGGAAGAAGCCTCGCACCGCGGCCCAGCGCTCGCGCGGAGGCTGATAGATGGCGGCGTACGCGCGCGCGCAGAGCTGGTTGAGGAAGCGGTGCGCGTCGGTGTCCGGGTAGAACGTCTGCGCGAGCGCCAGGTCCGAGGCCGCGCGGCGGTACAGCGTGTCCAGCGTGCGCAGCTCGTCCAGCGTCAGCGTGCCCGCACGCTGGCGCTCGAGCAGCCCCTCCAGCGACTTCCAGCCCTCCCGCTTCTGGGCGACGAACGTTGTCAGCGCCAGGGCCATCCTCAGCGCTCCGTCCGCACGAGGCCGCGCAGGTGGGCCTCGATGGAAGTGGAGGACGCGAGCACCGCGTCACGCTCCTCGTCCGTCAGCCCGCCCAGCTTCTCCACCATCCGCGCGCCCATGCTCCGTCGCACGTCCGGCGCGAGTCCCGGCGCGCGGGTGAGGAACGCCAGCACCAGCTCCACCTCGTCGCTCTTCAGCGCCCGCGCCGTCGAGGGCACGGCGCCGCTCGTCGTCTGGGGCGCCGGCTGCGTGTACTTGTCCAGGTCGATGCGCTCCTCGCGCACCAGCACCGTGCCGGCGAGCACGTCCCCCAGCCGCTGGTGCCTGGGCGTGAGCAGGAGGCTGATGCAGCCCACCGCGTAGACACCGGGCAGGAAGTCCACCGCGCGGCACAGGTTGCGCACGGCGCTCTCGTAGAGGCCCACCGGCGAGCCGTCCAGGCGCACCACGCGGATGCCCAGCGCGCGCTTGCCCGGCGTCTGGCCGTGGAAGAAGACCTCGCCCAGCGTCCAGTACAGCCACTGGGTGGCGAACACGCCCACCACCAGCAGGGTCTGCCCCAGGCTCGACAGTCCCTGGAACACCCCCAGCACGTCCGACACCAGCAGCGTGAAGACGAAGTACGCCACCACCCAGAAGAAGAAGAGCAGGCTGGCGTCCACCAACCACGCCAGACACCGGTAGCCGATTCCGGCCACGGGCAGGGAGAGCGCCACGCGCTCCGGCGTGGCCACGGCGATTTGGGGGATGGGTGCGGTCCTCATGTCCGCTACCCAGCATACACGCCGAGGACCCATCTCCCGTCGTCACCTGGGGCAGTCCCTGCGACGATTCCAGACATCACCCGCTGTCGCATGGTGGACAGCCGACCGCGTGCCAGGGCCCGGCGGATATCGTCTGTTGGACGGTAGGGCTTGTCACGCGAGCGACAGCGATGACGAACCAACGGACGCGGTGGCCGAATCCCATCGGATTCGCGCACACTTGACACTCTCTCCAGGGTCGGCTTCGCCTCTGCGCTTCCCCGGTGTTAGGGTATTGGTGACGTTGGACCTGGAGCTGGCTCCAGCGGAGGTGGAGCCCGGCAGGACGTCACCAGTTGTGAGGAGTGAAAAGCAGTCACGGAGTCAGGTCGTGCATCATCGGACCGACCCCGGAGTGGTTCAGCGGACGCGCAAGCTCGACCTGGAAGCCTCATCCCGCTGACCGAGCAGTCCCGAGGTCGGAAGCAGTCAACACGCTAGTACAAGTTGTATCGCCATGGCGGCTGGGGGGCCTTCGCATGGCAACTAATCAAGCTGCGATTCGTGTATCCATTCTCGAAGGACCGTTCGTGATGTGGGAGAACATCGCCGACGGTCTTCGTGGTGAGGGCGTGAGCGTGACCTCGGTGACGAGGGATGCGCGCTTGTTCCTCGACAGCCTCGGGACCGATCCGCCGCAGGTGGCGGTGATGGATGTGGAAGGAGACGGCGAAGCATCCCTGGGATGCTCCGTGACGGAGGGCATCAACCTGCTGCGCGAGGCCCGCAAGCGACGTCTGGAGGTGCGCATGCTCCTCCTGTCGGCCGTGAGCGTGCCGGAGATCATCTCCCAATGCTTCGACGAAGGAGCCTCGGGGTATCTCTTCCGCAAGGGGCTGGGCACCTCCGCGGTCTCCTCGGCCATCAACTCACTGGTGCGCGGTGAGCGGCTGTTCCCGGTCCAACTGCTGCGCAACGACTTCGAGCATCCACCGGTGACGACGCCCACCGCGAGCGTGCTCATGGCGCTCACGCAGCGCGAGCGTGAGGTGCTGCAGTATGTCTCCGGCGGCGCGGACAACCTGAAGATCGCCGCGCACCTGCAAATCGCCGAGCGCACCGTGAAGTCGCACGTCACGCAGCTCTACCGGAAGCTCGGGGCCGAGAACCGCACCCAGCTCGCGTTGCGCGCGTGCCACCTGGGGGTGCGTCCGCCTCCGGACCTCTGAGTCGACACCGCCCGCCACGGACCCCAGCCAGGTCGCCGGGGTCCGTCGGGCACGACTCGGGGTGCCTCAGTTCTTCAGGGCCTGCTCTTCCATCTTCTTGCGCAGGCTGAGCGGACGCATGTCCGTCCACACTTCCTTGATGTACGCGAGGCACTCGGCCTTCAGGCCCTGCTTGCCCGCGTCCTTCCAGCCCAGCGCGTTCTCCCGGTCCGCCGGCCAGATGGAGTACTGCTCCTCGTGGTTGACGACGACCTTGTAGATCGTCGTGTCTTCGCGCTCGTCCGCCATGTGAGTCACCCCTGAAAGTGGCTGTATCTTGTTCACATCCCAGGAAAATGGGTCAAGGCCGCCAAAAGTAGGCTGACGCCCACTTTCCCCTCTCCTGGTCGCACTGCTCCGACAGGCTGTTCATCGCGGCACCGTGGGTGCTGGTGCGCGAGGGCCGCCCGGCCCCGGTGTGAATCGCGGCAATCATTCCCCGGAACCTCCCAGGTCCACCCACCGCTTCACCCACTCGGTGACGGCCGGCGCGTGCAGCAGCGCGACGGCATCACCGGATGTTTCCATCATCGTCAGGCCGCCCTCGGCCAGCTCGCCCCAGCCGCCATCGAGCGCATCCTCGTCACGCTCGGGGACGTCCGCGGCGCGCAGGAGGTGCACCGGGCCCTCGTAGGGCTCGGGTAGGTAGCGGCGCGCGGCGCGCAGGTGGCTGGCGAAGACCTTGAAGCGCGTGCGCAGCTCCGCGAGCGACAGGTCCTCGGGCAACAGGCCCGTCTTCGCGCCCTGCTCGTGCATGAGCGCAAGCAGCGGCTCGGCGTCCTTGCCGGACGTGAGCGCGGCGGGGAACACCGGCGCGTCGATGCCCGCCTGCGTGGCCAGGGCCCGGGCGAAGAGCGCGGCCTGTGCTCCCGCGGTGGTCGCCGCCGTGGACGCATCCGGCTCGGCGGGCAGCGGCTCGACGAGGAGCAGCTCCACGGCGTGGCCCTCGCGCTGGAGCTGCTGCGCCATCTCCCAGGCGATGAGGCCACCCAGGCCCGGGCCCGCCAGGCGGTAGGGGCCCTGGGGCATCGCGCCGCGCAGCGCCTCCACGTAGAGCGTGGCCATGGCCTCCACGGACTCGAGCGGGGCGCGGCCTTCCTCCAGGCCGCGGGCCTGGATGCCGACGACGCCGAAGCCCTCGGGGGCGTGGCGGGCCAGCTCGGCGTAGCGCTCCACGCGGCCATCCAGGTCGTGGATGACGTGCAGCACGCGGCGGGGGTCCGTGCCCGCGCGCAGCGTGACGAGCGGAGACCAGGCGGGCGTGGCGGGACGCGCCTTGGGCCGCGCCTCCTGCGCCTGGGCACGCTGCAGCAGCAGCGCCAGTGACTCCACGGTGGGAGCCTCGAAGAGGGCGCGCAGCGGCAGCTCCACGCCCAGGGCCACGCGCACGCGGGAGACGACCTGCGTGGCGAGCAGCGAGTGTCCGCCCAACGAGAAGAAGTTGTCGGTGACGCTCACGCGAGGCGTGCGCAGCACCTCCGCGAACGCGTTGGCGAGCAGCTCCTCCAGCGGCGTGCGGGGCGCGGCGAACGGCGTGGTGCCACGCAGGCTCTCCTCGTCCGGCTGCGGCAGCCCACCTCGGGCCACCTTGCCGGTGGGCATCAGCGGCAAGGACTCCAGCCGCATGAAGATGGAGGGCACCATGTACTCGGGCACCTTCTCGCGCAGCACCTGCCGCGCCTCCTCGGTGCTCCACGGCGCGTCGGGCGGCAGCACCACGTAGCCCACCAGGCGCCGGTCTCCCGGCACGTCCTCGCGGACGATGGCCACCGCGTCGCGCACGTGGGGCAGGGCGCGCAGGGCCACCTCCACCTCACCCAGCTCGATGCGGAAGCCGCGCAGCTTCACCTGGCTGTCCAGGCGGCCCAGGAACTCCAGGTTGCCGTCCGCGAGCCACCGGGCCTTGTCTCCCGTGCGGTACAGCCGGGCGCCAGCCTTGCCGCCCATGAAGTGCGGCAGGAAGCGGTCCGCCGTCAGGTCCGGACGGCCGTGGTAGCCGTGCGCCACGTTGGCGCCGCCCACGTAGACCTCGCCCGCGACGCCGATGGGGCAGGGCGCGCCGTGCGAATCCAACACGTAGATCTGCATGTTGGTGAGCGGCGAGCCCACCGGCGGCAGCGCGGGCCACTGCTTGCGGTCCTTCGGCGCGCGCCATGCCGTGACGACGTGGGCCTCCGACGGGCCGTACTGGTTCTCCAGCGTGCACTCGGGCAGCCGGTCGAAGAACGCGAGCAGCGCGGGCGTCACCTGGAGCTGCTCACCGGCGGTGACGATTTCACCCAGCGGGGGCAATTCCTTCTCCGTGAGGGCCGCGTCGCACATCGCCTGGAGGGCGACGAAGGGCAGGAACAGCCGCTCCACGCGGTGCTCGCGCATGTAGCGCAGCATGGCGGGCGGGTCCTGTCGCAGCGAGCCGTTGATGAGCAGCACCTTGCCGCCCAGGCACCAGGTGCCGAAGAGCTCCTGGAACGACACGTCGAAGTTGAGCGAGGCGAACTGGAGCGTGGTCGCGTCCGGCTTCACCGCGCGCTTCATCAGCCACCACATCATGTTGCCCACCGCGCGGTGGGACATGACGATGCCCTTGGGGCGGCCGGTGCTGCCGGAGGTGTAGACGAAATAGCAGTTCGTCTCCGGCGACATGTCCACGTCGGGCCGGTGCGTGGGCCGAGACGCGACGGCCGTCTCCTCCTCGATTCGGACGATGCGCGCCGTCAGCCCCGGCGGCAGCGCGGAGACCAGGGCCGAGTGCGCCAGGACGACGGGCGCGCCGGTGTCCTCGAGCATCAGCGCCAGTCGGTCCGCGGGGTAGCTCGGGTCCAACGGCAGGAAGGCCGCGCCCGCCTTGAGCGTGGCCAGCACCGCGACGGGCATGTCCAGGCTCGCGCGCTCCATGCACAGGCCCACCGTGCTGTTGACGCTCACGCCCAGCGCCCGCAGGTGGTGCGCGAGCTGGTTGGCGCGCGCATCGAGCTGGGCGTAGGTGAGCGACTCCGCGCCGTCCGTCACCGCCACGCGCTCCGGCGTGCGGGCGACCTGGGCCTCCACCCACTGGTGCATCAGCCCCGGCACGTAGGTCGGGTCCACGGCGGCGTTGAAGTCCTCCACCACCTGCCGGCGCTCCGCTTCGGACAGCAGCGGCAGTCGTCCCAGCGTCTGGTCCGGCTGGGAGACAGCGCCCTGGAGCAGCCGCTGGAGCGCGCCCACCATGCGCTCGGCCGTCTGCCGCGTGAAGAGGTCGGAGCTGTACTCCAGGTAGCCGGTGAGGCCGTGTGACGACTCGAACACGGAGAGCGTCAGGTCGAACTTGGACGTGCCGCTGGTGGCCTCCATCGGCGACATGCGCAGGTCACCGGTGTCGTAGTTCTCCTTGTAGACGTTCTGCAGCACGAACAGCACCTGGAACAGCGGCGTGCGGTTCAGGCTGCGCTCGGGCTGGAGCTCCTCCACCAGCTTCTCGAAGGGCACGTCCTGGTGCGCGTACGCGTCCAGCGTCGTCTCGCGCACCCGGCCGAGCAGCTCGCGGAAGGTGAGGTGCTCCGACAGCTGCGTGCGCAGCACGAGCGTGTTCGCGAAGAAGCCGATGAGCTTCTCCAGGTCCGAGTGACGGCGGCCGGCGATGGGCGAGCCGATGCTGATGTCGTCCTGGCCCGAGTAGCGCGCGAGCATCGTCTGGAACGCGGCGAGCAGCACCATGAACGTCGTGGCGCCCTCACGTCGTGCCAGTGTCTGCACCGCGTCCTGCAGCTCGCGAGGCATGGTGAAGCCCACCATGTCGCCGCGGAAGGTGCTCACCGGCGGACGGGGGAAGTCAGACGGCAGCTCCAGCGCGGGAGGCGCGCCCGCCAGGTGCTTGCTCCACCAGGCGACCTGCTTGTCGAGCACGTCGCCCTTGAGCCAGCCGCGCTGCCACGCGGAGTAGTCCACGTACTGCAGCGGCAGCTCCGGCAGCGTGAGCGGCAGGCCCTTGGAGAACGACGCGTACGCGGAGGCCAGCTCGTTGACGAGCAGGCCCATGGACCAGCCGTCCGACACGATGTGGTGCATGGACATCAGCAGCACATGGTCCTCGGCGCCCAGCTTCAACAGCCGCACGCGCAAGAGCGAGCGGTCCGCCAGGTTGAACGGCTTCTGCGTCTCCTCGATGGCCGCGCGACGCGCCTCGGCCTCGCGGGCCGTGGGCTCCAGCGCGCTCAGGTCCAGGACATCCAGTCGCGACGGCTCGTGCGGATGGACGACCTGGATGGGCTGTCCACCGTTGTTCTGGATGGACGTGCGAAGCGACTCGTGGCGACGCAGCAGCTCGTTGATGGCCCGGCCCATCGCCTCGACATCCAGCGCGCCCTCCAGCCGCACGGTGGCGGGGATGTTGTAGAAGGCGCTGTTCGGCTCCAACTGGTCCAGGAACCACAGGCGCTGCTGCGCGAAGGACACCGGCTGGTGGCCCGTGCGCGGCACCGGGACGAGGGCCGGAATCTCCAGCCCCTGGCCCTGCTGCACCGCCAGGTCCACGCGCTGGGCCAGCGCCTCCAGCGTCGGCGTGTCGAACAAGTCCCTCAGGGGCAGCTCGACGCCGAACACCGCGCGCATGCGGCTGATGGCCTGCGTCGCCATCAGCGAGTGGCCACCCAGCTCGAAGAAGTTGTCGTGGATGCCCACGCGCTCCACCTCGAGCACCGCGCACCAGATGGCACCCAGCCGCGCCTCGGTGGGGGTGCGGGGCCCGACGAAGTCCGGGCGTCCGCTGACCGTGCTCATGTCGGGCGCGGGCAGGGCCTTGCGGTCCACCTTGCCGTTCGCCGTCAGCGGCAGCGCGTCCAGCACCAGCACGGCGGCGGGCACCATGTACTCGGGCAGCACGTCCTTCAGTGCTGTGCGCAGCGTCGCGCCGTCGGTGGGCACGCCGTCGCGCGCCACCGCGTAGCCGACCAGCCGCTTGCCGCCGGGGCCGTCCTCGCGAGCGATGACCACGGCCTCGCGCACGGCGGGGTGCCGGGCCAGCGCGGCCTCGACCTCACCCAGCTCGATGCGGAAGCCGCGCACCTTCACCTGCGCGTCGACGCGACCCACGAACTCCAGCGAGCCATCGTCGCGCCAGCGCACCACGTCACCCGTGCGGTACAGCCGCGCTCCGGGGACCTCGGAGAAGGAATCCGGGATGAACCGCTCGGCGGTGAGCGCCGCGCGGCCCACGTAGCCCCGGGCCACGCCGACGCCGCCCAGGTACAGCTCGCCCTTGACGCCCACGGGCACAGGCTCGCCGCGCGCATCCAGCACATGGACGCGCACGTTGGCCAGCGGCCGGCCGATGGAGGGCGCGCGGCCTTCCTCCGCCACGACCTCCGCGAGCGTGGCCACCACCGTGGCCTCCGTCGGGCCGTACGTGTTGAGGAACCGTCGACCCGGCGCCCAGCGCGCGACGACGTCCGAGGGCAGCGCCTCGCCGCCGGAGATGACCGTCTTGAGCGACGGCAGCCCCTCCGCGGGCGTGGCCGCCAGGGCCGCGGGCGTGAGGCTGATGACCGTGAGCGCCTCGTCACGCAGCAGCGCGTGCAGCGGCGCGCCGGGCATCACCTTCTCCAGCGGCGCCAGCACCAGCGCGGCGCCGGAGGTCAGCGTGGTGAAGATCTCCTCCACGGACAGGTCGAAGGAGAGGTTCGCGAACTGGAGCACGCGCTCGCCAGGGCCGATGCCGTAGGCCCGGGCCTCGTGCGTGACGAGGTTGGCCACGGAGCGGTGCTCCACCGCCGTGCCCTTGGGCTGGCCCGTGCTTCCAGACGTGTAGAGCACGTAGGCCAGGTTGCCCGAGTGCACGCCGGTGACGGGCGCCTCGGCGCTCTCGCGCGACAGCGACTCCTGCTCCGTGTCCAGGCACAGCGCGCGGGCGCGGTGGGCCTCGGGGTAGCGCTCCAGCAGGGGGGCCTGGGTGAGCAGCATCGCCGCGCCGCTGTCCTCCAGCAGGAAGGCCAGGCGCTCACGCGGGAGCAGCGGATCCACCGGCACCCACGCGCCACCGGCCTTGAGGATGCCGAGCAGGCCGACGACCACATCCAGCGAGCGCTCCACGCTCAGGGCGACCCGAACCTCGGGGCCGACGCCGCGGCGGCGCAGCGCGTGGGCGAGCTGGTTGGCGCGCGCGTCGAGCTGGGCGTACGTGAGCCGCGAGCCCTCGAAGCTGGCAGCGAGCGCGTCGGGGGCGCGGCGGACCTGGGCCTCGAAGAGGGTGTGCACGCACGTGTCGGGGAAGTCCGCGCGCGTGTCGTTCCAGGTCACGAGCTGACGCGAGCGCTCCTCGTCGGAGAGCAGCGTCACGGTGGACAGGCGGCGGTCCGGTGAGGCGACCAGCACGTCCACGAGGGCGAGGAAGTGCCGCGTCATCCGCTCGATGGTCGACGCGTCGTACAGGTCCACCTGGTAGTCGAGCTCACCCGTGAAGCCCGCGGTGTTGCGACCCATCGAGAGCGTCATGTCGAACTTGGCGACATGTCCCTCGTCGGGACCGGGGCGCAGCTCCAGGCCGGGCAGGGACACGTCCGCGTCCGGGGTGTTCTGGAGGATGAACATCACCCGGAACAGCGGCGACTGCTGCAGGTCTCTCAGCGGCTGGAGCTGCTCGAAGGGCAGGTGCTGGTGTGCATACGCCCCGAGCGCCGTCTCGCGCACGCGGGCCAGCAGCTCGCGCACCGTCGGGTCGCCGTCCAGCTTCGTGCGCAGGACGAGCGTGTTGAGGAAGAAGCCGACCAGGCCCTCCAGCTCCGCGCGGTTGCGTCCCGCGACGGGCGAGCCGACGGAGATGTCGTCCTGACCCGAGTAGCGCGACAGCAGGAGCTGGAACGCACCCAGGAAGAACATGAACGGCGTCAGGCCCTCGCGGTGGCAGAAGGCCTCGATGGCCTCCGCCTTCGCGGGAGCAATCGCCAGGGACACCACGCCACCCCGAGGCCGCGACAGGTGCGTGCGCGGCCTGTCGGTGGGCAGCTCCAGGTCCTGCGGCGCGCCGTCCAGCTGGCGCTGCCACCACGCGAGCTGGCGGTCCAGCTCCGCGCCCTCCAGCCACCCACGCTGCCACGCGGCGAAGTCCGCGTACTGGAGCGGGAGCTCGGGGAGGCTCGGCGTCCTGCCGGCCTGGAGGTCGCCGTACAGCGTGGACATCTCGCGCACGATGACGCTGATGGACCAGCCGTCCGACACGATGTGATGCAGGTTGAGCAGCAGCAGGTGCTCACGCTCGGCGAGCACCAACAGCTCGGCGCGCAGCAGCGGCCCGGCGCCCAGGTCGAACGACTGGAGCGCATGCTCGCCCGCGCGGCGGCGGGCCTCGGCCTCGCGCTGCTCGGGCGCCAGGTCACGCAGGTCCGTCAGCGGCAGCACGAACGGCGCGGGCGCGTGGATGACCTGCACGGGGCCATCCGACTCCGCGCGGAACGTGGTGCGCAGGGCCTCGTGACGGTGCACGACGGCCTCGAGCGTCCGACGCAGCACCTCCACATCGAGCGCTCCGGCGAGCACCAGCGCGGCGGGGATGTTGAAGGCGGGGCTGCCCGGCTCCAACTGGTCCAGGAACCACACGCGCTGCTGCGAGAAGGACAGGGGCAGCTTGCCGTCGCGGGCCACGCGCTGGATGGGCGGAGCGGCCGTCGTCGCGCCGGTGCGCAGGGCGGTGTCCACGCGCTGGGCCAGCGCGGCCACGGTGGGCGCCTCGAACAGCTCGCGCACGGGCAGCTCCACCGCGAAGGTGGAGCGGATGCGCGAGGTGACCTGCGTGGCCAGCAGGGAGTGGCCACCCAGCTCGAAGAAGTTCTCCGTGACGCTGACGCGCGCCAGCTTCAGCACCGTCGCGAACAGCTCCGCCAGCTTCTCCTCCACCGGCGTGCGAGGGGCGATGAAGGACGCCTCCGTGCGCAGGCTCTCCGCGTCCGGCGCGGGCAGGAGCTTGCGGGCCAGCTTCCCGCTGGGCGTCAGCGGCAGGGCCTCCAGCGTGACGAACGCGGAGGGCACCATGTACTCGGGCAGGCGCTTGAGCAGGTACGTCCGGAGCGTCTCCGCCGTGGTCGCGGAGGCGGGGGCCTCGTTCGCGGGCACGGGGACGACGTAGGCGACGAGGCGCTTGTCGCCCGGCACGTCCTCGCGCACGGCGGCGGCCGCGTCGCGAACGCCGGGGGCGGTGCGCAGGACGGACTCGACCTCGCCCAGCTCCACGCGGAAGCCACGCACCTTCACCTGGAAGTCGATGCGGCCGAGGAACTCCAGGTTGCCGTCCGCCGTCCACCGCGCGGAGTCACCGGTGCGGTAGAGCCGGTCGCCGGGGATGCCGCTGAACGGGTTCGGCACGAAGGCGGCGGCGGTGATGTCCGGCCGGGCCAGGTAGCCGTGGGCCAGGTGGCTGCCACCGACGAAGACCTCTCCGGCGACGCCGATGGGCGCGGGCTGACCGAGCGGGTCGAGGATGTAGAGCTGCGTGTGACCCAGCGGGCTGCCGACAGGAGGCAGCCGAGGCCACGAGGCCGGCGGGCCGCGCATCCGGTACGCGGACACGACGTGGGCCTCCGACGGGCCGTACTGGTTCTCGAGCGTGCAGCCCGGCAGCTTCTCGAACATCGCGGCGAGGGTGGCGTTCACCTGGAGCTGCTCGCCGGCCGTGATGACCTCGCACAGCGCGCGCGGCAGCGTGGCGCCGTGGGCCACGGAGTCGGCCATGGCCTGCAGGGCGACGAACGGCAGGAACAGCCGCTCCACGCCCTGGCGGTCCATGAAGTCGAGCAGCGCGGGGATGTCCCGTCGCAGCGTGTCCGTGGGCAGCACCACCCGGGCGCCGACCCACCAGGACGCGAACAGCTCCTGGATGGACACGTCGAAGTTGAGCGACGCGAACTGCAGCGTGGTGGCCTGGGGACGCGGCGACTGGCGGATCTGCCACGCCAGCATGTAGCTCAGCGCCCGGTGGGGCATGACGATGCCCTTCGGAATGCCCGTGCTTCCGGAGGTGTAGATGACGTACGCGTTCGCCTCGGGAGACACGTCACGCGCCAGGGACGTCGTCGGCTGCCGCGCGATGAGCACCGCCTCCATATCCAGGGCGATGCGGCGGGCGAGGCTCTTGGACGGCAGGCTCCCGCCCAGGTGCGACTGCGTGAGGACGACCGGAGCGCGCGTGTCCTCGAGCATGAACGCGAGCCGGTCCGCGGGATACGTGGGGTCCAGCGCCACGTAGTACGCGCCGACCTTGAGCGTGGCGAGTACGGCGATGGCCATGTCCAGGCTCTTGTCCACGCAGATGCCCACGGCGCTCCCGGGCGTCACGCCGTGCTGGACCAGGTGATGCGCGAGCTGGTTGGCGCGCTGGTCCATCGCCGCGTACGTCAGCGAGCGCTGTCCATCGGTGATGGCGATGGCGTCCGGCGTGCGCGCGACCTGTGCCTCCACCGGGCCGTGCATCGTCGTGGCGGTGTGGGGCTCGCGCGAGGTGTCATTCCACTCGACGAGGAGCTGGCGCTCCTCCTCGCGGCTCAGGAGCGACAGGCTCCAGGGCGACTGGTCCGGGTTCGCGATGGCGGACTGGAGCAGCCGCACCCAGTGCGCGCCCATGCGCCGCGCGGTGCTCGCGTCGAACAGGTCGGTGTTGAACTCGACGAGGCCTTCGATCTCCTGGCCCGAGTCACCCAACAGCAGCGACAGGTCGTACTTCGCCGTGCCGCTGTCGACGTCCACCGAGCGGAGCGCATCGGTGTCGCGCACCTGGGTGACCCGCTCACCGCGAGGCGTGTTCTGGAGGGCGAGCATGACCTGGAACAGCGGTGAGCGGCTCAGGTCGCGCTCCAGCTTCAGCTCCTCCACCAGCTTCTCGAAGGGCACGTCCTGGTGGGCGTAGGCCCCGAGCGTGGTCTCCTTCACCTGAGCGAGCAGCGTGCGGAAGGTGATGCCGGACGTGAGCCGCGCGCGCAGCGCCAGCGTGTTGACGAAGAAGCCGACGATGTCCTCCAGCTCGGACTGGCGGCGGTTCGCGATGGGCGAGCCGACGACGATGTCGTCCTGACCCGAGTAGCGCGCGAGCAGGACGTGCAGGCCGGTGAGCAGCGCCATGAAGGGCGTGATGCCCTCCTGCTTGCACAGGGCGTGGAGCGCGGCGGACAGCTCGGCCCCGAGCTTCACGGGGAAGCTGGCGCCGTGCGAGGTCTGCACGGGAGGCCGAGGCCGATCCGTGGGCAGCTCCAGGGCGTGGGGTACGCCCGAGAGGCTCTGTCTCCACCAGCTCACCTGGGCGGCGAGCGTCTCGTCCCGCAGCCAGCCGCGCTGCCAGGCCGCGTAGTCCGCGTACTGGAGCGGCAGCGGCGCCAGCGGTGAAGGCAGGCCCTGGCTGAAGGCGGAGTACAGCGCGCCAACCTCCCTCGAGAGGATGCCGCTGGACCAACCGTCCGAGACGATGTGGTGCACCGTGACGAGCAGGACGTGCTGCTCGGGGGCCAGCTTCAGCAGCGTGGTGCGCAGCAGCGGGACGCGCGTCAGGTCGAAGGGCTTCTGTGCCTCGGCGGTGGCGAGCTCCAGGGCCTCGGCCTCGCGCGCGGCCTCTGGCATGCGGCTCAGGTCCACGACGGGGACGGACAGCTCCACGCGCGGATGGATGCGCTGGTAGGGCTCACCGTCCTCGCGGGTGTGGAAGCTGGTGCGCAGGGACTCGTGACGGTGGACCAGCTCCTGGAGCGCGCGGATGAGCGCGTCGAGGTCCACCATCGTGTCGAGCCGGAGCGCGGAGGGGATGTTGTAGAAGGCGCTGTCCGGCTGGAAGCGGTCGAGGAACCAGAGCCGCTGCTGCGCGAACGACAGCGGCAGCGGTCCGCCCTCACGCGACACCGGGACCAGCGGCGGGAGCTGGACGCTCTTGCCCGCGAGGATGGCCTCGTCGACGCGCTGGGCGAGCGCTTCGATGGTCGGTACCGAGAACAAATCCCTCAGCGCGAGCTCCACGCCGAAGGTCGCCCGGACGCGCGAGACGAGCTGCGTCGCGAGCAGGGAGTGACCGCCGAGTTCGAAGAAGTCGTCGGTCAGGCCGATGCGCTCGACATGGAGCAGCTCGGCCCAGAGCGCGGCGAGACGAATCTCCGTGGGCGTGCGCGGTGCGACGTACTCGCGAGTCGAGGTCTGCGAGTCGAGCGCCGGGAGCGCGTCGCGGTCGACCTTACCGTTGGGGGTGAGAGGCAGGGCGTCGAGCTGAGCGATGGCGGAAGGCACCATGTGCTCGGGCAGGCGCAGCTTGAGGAAGTCGCGAAGGACGGAGACGTCGACGTCCTCACCGACGACGTAGGCGACGAGGCGCTTGTCGCCGGAGGTCTCGGTGCGGATGGAGGCGACGGCCTGGGAGACGGAGGGGTGGAGGAGGAGGGCGGCTTCGACTTCGCCCAGCTCGATGCGGAAGCCGCGCAGCTTCACCTGGGAGTCGAGGCGGCCGAGGAACTCGAGGGTGCCGTCGGCGAGCCAGCGGGCCTTGTCACCGGTGAGGTAGAGACGAGCGCCGAGAGTGTTGGAGAAGGGGTTGGGGACGAAGCGCTCGGCGGTGAGGTCGGCGCGGTGGAGGTAGCCGCGGGCGAGGCCGACGGAGTCGATGCAGAGCTGGCCGGGGACGCCGACGGGGAGAGGACGCAGGGAGGCGTCGAGGATGAAGAGGCGGACGTTGTCCCAGGGGGTGCCGATGGAGGGAGTCTGGCCGGGGAGCAGAGGCTCGGAGATGGAGGCGCAGACGGTGACTTCGGTGGGGCCGTAGGCGTTGAGGAGGCGGACGCGAGAGCCCCAGCGGGAGACGAGCTCGGGAGGGCAGGCCTCGCCGGCGGAGATGAGGGTGGAGAGGGAGGGGAAGTCCTCTGGGTTGAGCTGGGCGAGGACGGAGGGGGTGAGGGTGACGGCGGAGATGGACTCGTCGCGCAGCAAGTCGCGAAGAGGAGCGCCGGGCATGAGGCGCTCGCGAGGAGCGAGGACGAGGGTGGAGCCGGCGAGGAGAGCGCCGAAGATTTCAGCGACGGAGGCGTCGAAGCTGAAGGAGGCGAACTGGAGGACGCGAGAGGCGGGAGAGAAGCCGTGGCGGCGACCCGCGGCAAGGGCGGTGTTGGAGAAGCCGCGGTGCTGCAGGAGGGTGCCCTTGGGGGTGCCGGTAGAGCCGGAGGTGTAGATGACGTAGGCGAGGTTGTCGGCCACCGCGCCGGACTCCGGCGCTGTCGTCGGCTGGGTCGCAATCTTCGCTGCCTCCGAGTCGATCAACACACGCTGCTGTGCCGAGACAGGAAGCTGCTTCGCGAGCGCCTCGGTGGTGAGGAGGACGGGCGCGGAGCTGTCGCGGAGGATGAAGGACAGCCGCTCTGCGGGGTACGTCGGATCGAGAGGCACCCAGGCGCCGCCGGCCTTGAGGATGGCGAGCATGGAGACGACGAGGTCCAGAGAGCGCTCCAGGCAGAGCGCGACGGGGACCTCGGGCCTGACGCCGAGTGAGCGCAGGTGGTGAGCGAGCTGATTCGCGCGCGAGTCGAGCTGCGCGAAGGTGAGGGAAGTCCCCTCGAAGCGTAGCGCCTCGGCCTCCGGCGTACGCCGAGCCTGGGCCTCGAAGAGCGAATGCGCGGTGGCCTCGCGCGGGAAGTCGCGAGCGGAGTCGTTCCACTCCACCAGCACGCGCCGCTGCTCCGCCTCGGTGAGCAGGGACAGCGAGGCGACCGGTGCCTCGGGGCGCTCCACGGCCTTCTCGAGCAGGACACCCAGGTGGCGAATCAGCCCATCCACGGTCTCCGCGGTGAACAGGTCCGTGCGGTACTCGACGCCGAAGGACAGCCCCTGTGCCGTCTCCGCGGCGGAGAGCGTGAGGTCCAGCCGCGAGGTCCCCGTGTTGGCGGGCTGCAGGTGGAAGGTGAGGTCGGGGAGCTTCAGCTCCGAGTCCGGCTGGTTCTGGAGCACCAGCGCCACCTGGAAGAGCGGCGCGTGCGCGGGGTTGCGCTCCGGGTTGACGGCCTTGACCACTTCCTCGAACGGCAGGTCCTGGTGCGCGTAGGCGCCCAGCGTGTCCTTCCTCACGCGAGAGAGCAGCTCGCGGAAGGACGGATTGCCACCCAGCCGCGCGCGCAGCGGGAGCTGGTTGATGAAGAAGCCGATGAGGTCTTCGGTCTCGGCCTGGTGACGGTTGGCGATACCCGTTCCCACGACGAAGTCCTCCTGGCCCGAGTAGCGGGACAGGACGGCCTGAAGGCCCGCCATCAGCGCCATGAAGAGCGTGGAGCCCTCACGACGGCACAGCGCCTGGAGCGACTCGACGAGCGAGCGCGGCAGCACGCGCGACACCAGCGCGCCACCGAAACCCTGACGCGCCGGACGCGGGAAGTCCGTGGGCAGCTCCAGCAGCGGCGGTGCCCCGGACAGGTGCTCCTTCCACCACGAGACCTGCGCCTCGAGCGCCTCGCCCTGCAGCCACGCGCGCTGCCAGGCCGCGTAGTCGGCGTACTGGATGGACAGCTCGGGCAGCGGAGAAGGCTGGCCCGCGCGGAACGCGGCGTAGAGCGCCGCCGTCTCACGCACGAGCACGCCCATGGACCAACCATCCGAGACGATGTGATGCATCGTCAGAAGCAGGATGTGGCGCTGCTCTCCCAGGCGCAGCAGCTTCGCGCGCAGGAGCGGACCGCGCGCGAGGTCGAACGGACGACGCGCCTCCTCATCGACCCAGCGCTGGACCTGTCCCTCGTCGAGCGAGGACACCTCCACCACGGGCACCGTCACCGGCGACGGACCATGGACGACCTGCTCGGGACCCGCGCGGAACGTGGTGCGCAGCGACTCGTGACGCCGCACCATCTCCGTGAACGCCCGCTCCAGGGCCCGCGTGTCCACGATGCCCTCGAGCCGCAGCGCGATGGGCATGTTGTACGCCGGGCTCCCCGGGTCCAACTGGTCGAGGAACCACAGTCGCTGCTGGGCGAAGGACTGGACGAACGCCCTCGGCGCGTCTCCCTCGCGAGGCAGCGCGGTGAGCGGCGGACGCTGGATCCGCGCGCCCGTGCTCATCGCCGCCTCGATGCGCTGGGCGAGCGCCTGGACCGTCGGCGATTCGAACAGGTCCCTGAGCGGCAGCTCGACCTGGAAGGCGGAGCGCACGCGCGAGACGAGCTGCGTGGCGAGCAGCGAGTGGCCGCCCAGCTCGAAGAAGCTCGCGGTGGTGCTGATGCTCGACACGCCCAGCACCTGGGCGAAGAGGCCCGCGAGCAGCTCCTCGGTGGGCGTGGCCGGCGCGACCCGCGCATCCTCCGTGAGGAACCACGTCTGCTCGGGAACGGGCAGGGCCTTGCGGTCCACCTTGCCGTTGCTCGTGAGCGGCAGTGACTCGAGGACCCGCAGCGCGGACGGGACCATGTACTCGGGCAGCCGCTGCGCGATGAACGTCCGCAGCGCGGCGGTGTCCTGCGACGCGGGCGCCACGACGTAGCCCACGAGGCGTCTGTCGCCGGGGCGGTCCTCGCGCACGAGCACCACGGCCTCGCGCACCTCGGGATGCGCGAGCAGGGCGGACTCGATCTCCGCCAGCTCGATGCGGAAGCCGCGCACCTTCACCTGGTCATCCGCGCGGCCGAGGAACTCCAGCACTCCGTCTCTACGCCAGCGGACCTGGTCGCCCGTGGCGTACAGCCGCGCTCCAGGGACAGAAGAGAACGCGTCGGGCACGAAGCGCTCGGCGGTCATCGCGGCCTGGCCGATGTAGCCGCGGGCCACGCCCTCGCCTCCGATGAACAGCTCACCCGTGACCCCCACGGGCACGGGCTGGCCATGCGCATCCAGCACGTACACCTGCGTGTCCGCGATGGGACCACCGATGGGCGCGGTGGCGCCCTGGATGTCTCCGCTCACCGTCCACGACGTGGCGTCGACGGTCGTCTCGGTGGGGCCGTAGCAGTTGGCCAGGCGCGTCTGGGGCCACTGCACGCGCACCCGGCGCGCCAGCTCGGCGGACAGCGCTTCACCACCGGACACGAGCACCCGCAGACCCGAGGCGCGCTCGAGTCGCTCGGACTCCACCAGGAGGCGGAGCTGCGACGGGACGAGCTGGAGCACCGTCACCCGCTGGCTCGCGAGCACGGACAAGAGTGCATCCATGTCCAGATCCGCCGAGGACGGCGGCAGCACCAGCGTGGCGCCGCTGGCCAGCGTGGCGAGCAGCTCCGGCACCACGGCGTCGAAGCCGGGCGCCGTCTTCTGGAGCATGCGGTCCGCCGGGCCCAGCCCCAGGTTCTTCGTGAACCAGGCCGTGTGACGCGCGAGCGCGCGATGCGGCACCACCACGCCCTTGGGACGACCCGTCGAGCCGGACGTGAACAGGACGTAGGCGGCGTTCTCGGAGGCGAGGCCCGGCGCGGTGAAGGCGCTGCTCGCCACCGCGTCGGCGCTCACCAGGTCCTCGAGGACGAGGACCGTGCTCGTCGACGGCAGTGACGTACGCAGCGCGCGCTGGGTCAGCACCACCGCGGGGGTGGTGTCCTCCAGCATCATGGTGAGGCGCTCGGACGGAGACGAGGGATCCAGCGGGACCCACACGCCTCCGGCCGCGAGCACGCCCAGCACGCCGATGACCAGCTCCGGCGAGCGGCGCGCGAACAGACCCACGCGCACCTCGGGGCCCACGTTCCGCTGACGCAGCAGCTCCGCGAGCGCGAGGGCACGCCGCTCCAGCTCCCGATACGTGAGCGTCCCGTCGGTCCACTCCAGGGCCACGGCCTCGGGCGACTGTGCCGCGCGCGCCTGGAACCACGTGAAGACGGAGCTTTCGCGCGGGAAGTCGGAGCGCGTGTCGTTCCACTGCACCAGGAGCTGGTGTCGCTCCTCGGCGGAGAGCAGCGGCAGCGCGGCGAGCGAGACGTCCGGCGTGGAGACCGCGGCCTCCAGCATGCGGGTGAACTGTCCCGTCATCGCCTCGAGCGTCCGGGCGTCGAACAGGTCCGTGTTGTACTCGAAGCCGCCCATGAGGCCCGCGGGCGTCTCCTGGAGGACGAGGGACAGCGAGTACTTCGCGATGCCCGGATCCACGTCCGCCGGGGTGAGCGACAGCTCCGGCAGCGTCAGCGACGGCACCGGCGTGTTCTGCAGCGCGAACATCACCTGGAAGAGCGGCGAGTGGCTCAGGCTGCGCGCGGGCTGCAGCTCCTCCACCAGGTGCTCGAACGGGACATCCTGATGCGTGAGGGCGCCGAGCGCGGCCTCGCGGGCCTGCTCGACGAGCGCGCGGAACGACATGGCTCCGGACATCTGGCCACGCAGCACGAGCGTGTTGATGAACACGCCGATGAGCCCCTCGGTCTCCGGACGGTTGCGACCGGCCACTGGCGAGCCCACCAGCACGTCATCCTGGCCCGTGACGCGGTACAGGAACGCCTGGAACGCGGCGAGGACCACCATGAAGGGCGTGGCGCCGAGCTGCTGCCCCAGGGCCGTCACGGCGGAGGAGACCTCCGGAGACAGTCGCACGGGATGCGTGGCACCGGCCTGCGTCTGCATCGGTGGCACGGGACGGTCCGTGGGGAGCGCCAGCACGTGGTTGGCTCCCGCGAGCTGGGTCTTCCAGTACGTGAGCTGACGCTCCAGCTCTCCGGCGCCGAGCCACTGGTGCTGCCACGCGGCATGGTCGGCGTACTGCACGCGCAGCGTCGGCAGGGACGCCGTGCGCCCCTCGCGAGCCGCGCCATACAGCTCCGCGGCCTCGCGCACGAGCACGCCCGTGGACCAACCGTCGGAGACGATGTGGTGCATCGTCAGCAGCAGCACATGCTGGCGCTCTTCCAGACGGAGGAGCGTCACGCGCAACAGGGGACCTCGGGCGAGGTCGAACGGCTTGCGTGCCTCGGCGAGCGCGAGCCGACGGGCTTCGTCCTCACGTTGCTCGGAGGGAAGCGTGGACAGGTCCACCAGGACGACGTTCAGCGTCGCGTCCTCCGCGATAGCCTGATGCGGGCTGCCATCCGCGTTCGCGGGGAACGTGGTGCGAAGCGCCTCGTGGCGTCGCACGAGCGCGGCGAAGGCCTGCTCCAGCGCGGAGACATCGACCGCGCCTTCCAGCCGGATGGCCGCGGGCAGGTTGTAGAGCGCGGTGCCCGGCTCGAGCTGATCCAGGAACCACAGACGACGCTGGGCGAAGGACAGCGGCAGGTTGCCCGTGCGCGCGACAGGCGTCAGCTCCGGTGCACGCGGAGTGGTCGTTCCGGCCTGGACGAGCACCTCCACGCGCGCCGCGAGCTTCTCCACCGTGGGCGCCTCGAACAGCTCACGCAGCGGCACCTCGATGCCGAAGGTGGCCTGGAGTCGAGACAGCGACTGCGTGGCGAGGAGGGAGTGACCGCCGAGCTCGAAGAAGTCATCGGTGAGGCCGACGCGCTCGACGTGGAGCAGCTCGGCCCAGAGCGCGGCGAGACGAATCTCGGTGGGCGTGCGCGGCGCGACGTACTCGCGCACGGGGACGGCGATGGAAGCGTCGGGCGAGGGCAGTGCGTCACGGTCGACCTTGCCGTTGGGAGTCAGGGGCAGGGCGTCGAGCTGAGCGATGGCGGAAGGCACCATGTGCTCGGGCAGGCGCAGCTTGAGGAAGTCGCGAAGGACGGAGACGTCGATGTCCTCACCGACGACGTAGGCGACGAGGCGCTTGTCGCCGGAGGTCTCGGTGCGGATGGAGGCGACGGCCTGGGAGACGGAGGGGTGGAGGAGGAGGGCGGCTTCGACTTCGCCCAACTCGATGCGGAAGCCGCGCAGCTTCACCTGGGAGTCGAGGCGGCCGAGGAACTCGAGGGTGCCGTCGGCGAGCCAGCGGGCCTTGTCACCGGTGAGGTAGAGGCGAGCGCCGAGGACGTTGGAGAAGGGGTTGGGGACGAAGCGCTCGGCCGTGAGGTCCGCGCGGTGGAGGTAACCGCGGGCGAGGCCGACGGAGTCGATGCAGAGCTGGCCGGGGACGCCGACGGGGAGAGGACGCAGGGAGGCGTCGAGGATGAAGAGGCGGACGTTGTCCCAGGGGGTGCCGATGGAAGGCGTCTGGCCGGGGAGGAGCGGCTCGGAGATGGAGGCGCAGACGGTGACTTCGGTGGGGCCGTAGGCGTTGAGGAGGCGGACGCGGGAGCCCCAGCGGGAGACGAGCTCGGGAGGGCAGGCCTCGCCGGCGGAGATGAGGGTGGAGAGGGAGGGGAAGTCCTCGGGGTTGAGCTGGGCGAGGACGGAGGGGGTGAGGGTGACGGCGGAGATGGACTCGTCGCGCAGCAAGTCGCGAAGAGGAGCGCCGGGCATGAGGCGCTCGCGAGGAGCGAGGACGAGGGTGGAGCCGGCGAGGAGGGCGCCGAAGATTTCAGCGACGGAGGCGTCGAAGCTGAAGGAGGCGAACTGGAGGACGCGAGAGGCGGGAGAGAAGCCGTGGCGGCGACCGGCGGCGAGGGCGGTGTTGGAGAAGCCGCGGTGCTGCAGGAGGGTGCCCTTGGGGGTGCCGGTGGAGCCGGAGGTGTAGATGACGTAGGCGAGGTTGTCGGCCACCGCGCCGGAGTCAGGCGTCGACGTCGGCTGCCGCGAGATGAAGCGGGCGTCGGAGTCGAGCAGGACGAGCTGCTGCGTCGACACGGGGAGCTCGTCGGCCAGGGCCTCGGTGGTGAGGAGGACGGGCGCGGAGCAGTCGCGGAGGATGAAGGACAGCCGCTCGACGGGGTAGGACGGATCGAGGGGCACCCAGGCGCCGCCAGCCTTGAGGATGGCGAGCATGGAAACGACGAGGTCGAGCGAGCGCTCCAGGCAGAGCGCGACGGGGACCTCGGGCCTGACGCCGAGCGAGCGCAGGTGGTGAGCGAGCTGATTCGCGCGCGAGTCGAGCTGCGCGAACGTCAGGGACTCGCCCTCGAAGCGAAGCGCCTCGGCCTCCGGCGTACGCCGAGCCTGGGCCTCGAAGAGCGAGTGCGCGGTGGCCTCGCGCGGGAAGTCGCGAGCGGAGTCGTTCCACTCCACCAGCACGCGCTGCTGCTCCTCCTGCCGCATGAGGGCCAAGGTGGAGATGCGGGCCGAGGGCTTCACCGTCGCGGCCTCGAGCACGTTGCCGAGGTGGCGAATCAGGCCGTCGATGGTCTCCGCGGTGAACAGGTCCGTGCGGTACTCGGCCGAGCAGGAGAGGCCGTGCGCGGACTCGGTGATGGACAGCGTGAGGTCCAGTCGCGCGGTGCCCGTGCCGCTGCCCAGCGGACGGAAGGTGAGGCCAGGGACCTCCAGCTCCGTGTCCGGCTGGTTCTGGAGCACCAGCTTCACCTGGAAGAGCGGAGCGAAGCCCAGGCCTCGACCGGGGTTGAGGTCCTTGACCAGCTCCTCGAAGGGCAGGTCCTGGTGCGCGTACGCGCCCAGCGTGTCCGTCTTCACGCGTGAGAGCAGCTCGCGGAACGACGGGTCTCCACCCAGTCGCGCGCGCAGGGCGAGCTGGTTGATGAAGAAGCCGATGAGGCCCTCGGTCTCCGCGCGATTTCGGTTCGCGATGTCCGTGCCGAGGACGAAGTCCTCCTGGCCCGAATACCGCGACAGCACGACCTGGAAGCCCGCGAGCAGCGCCATGAAGAGCGTGGAGCCCTCCTGGCGGCACAGCGCCTGGATCGAATCGACCAGCGTGCGCGGCAGGACGCGGCCCACCATCGCGCCCTGGAAGCCCTGCACCACGGGACGCGGGAAGTCGGTGGGCAGGTCCAGCTGCGGCGCCGCGCCGGACAGGTGCGTCCGCCACCACGAGAGCTGGGCCTCGAGCGCGTCACCCCGCAGCCAGTCACGCTGCCACGCCGCGTAGTCGGCGTACTGGATGGGCAGCTCGGGCAGCCGCGAGGGCTGGCCCGTCACGAACAACGCGTAGAGCTCGGTGGACTCGCGCACCAGCAGCCCCATGGACCAGCCGTCCGTGGCGATGTGGTGCAGCGTCAGCATCAGCACGTGCTGCGTGGCCTCCAACCGCAGCAGCGACGCGCGCAGCACGGGGCCTCGGCCCAGGTCGAACGGACGCTTCGCCTCGGCGAGCACGCGCCGCTGGACCTCCGCCTCGCGAGCCTCACCCGTCAGCGAGGACAGGTCCTCGACGGGCATCGGCACCGGCGCGGGCGCGTGGATGACCTGGACGGGGCCTTCCTGGAACGTGGTGCGCAGCACCTCGTGGCGGCGCACGAGCTCGGTGATGGCCTGTCGCAGGGCCGCGACATCCACCACGCCCTCGAGCCGCAGCGCGATGGGCATGTTGAACGTCGGGCTGTCCGGCTGGAGCTTGTCGAGGAACCACAGGCGCTGCTGCGCGAAGGACAGCGGCAGCGGCCGGCTCCGGTCCGCCGGGACGAGCGGCGGCACCTTCGTCTCGGCGGCGTACTGCTCCAGGCGCTCGGCGAGGCCCGCGACGGTGGGCGCCTCGAACAGCTCGCGCAGCGGGAGCTCCACGTTGAACGTGGCCCGGATGCGCGAGACGACCTGCGTGGCGAGCAGCGAGTGTCCACCCAGCGCGAAGAAGCTGTCGGTGGCACCCACGCGCGGCAGCTTGAGCACAGAGGCGAACAGCTCCGCGAGCTTCTCCTCCGCGGGTGTGCGGGGCGCGATGAACGTCGCGTCACCGCGCAGGCTCTCCGCGTCGGGCGTGGGCAGCAGCCGCCGAGCGATCTTTCCGCTGGGCGTCAGCGGGAGCGCTTCCAGCGTGAGGAAGACGGACGGCACCATGTACTCGGGCAACTGTCCGAGCAGCGCCGAGCGCAGCGCGTTCGGAGTCAGCGCGGCGCCGGACTCCTCCGTGGGGACGACGTAGCCCACCAGGCGCTTGTCGCCGGGCACGTCCTCGCGCACCACGGCCGCGGCGTCCCGGATGCCGGGGAGCGCACGCATCGCGGCCTCGACCTCGCCCAGCTCGACGCGGAAGCCACGCAGCTTCACCTGGCCGTCCAGACGGCCGAGGAACTCGACGGTGCCATCCGCCTTCCAGCGCGCGGAGTCACCGGTGCGGTAGAGCCGCGCTCCCGGCGCCTCGCTGAACGGATGCGGGACGAACTTCTCGGCCGTCAGCTCCGGCCGGCCCGGGTAGCCGAGCGCCAGGTGCTCGCCGCCGATGTGGAGCTCGCCCGGCACGCCGATGGGCGTCGGCTGACCGAGCACATCCAGCACGAACAACTGCGTGTGCGGCAGCGGCGCGCCGATGGACGGCAGTCGCGGCCAGGACGCGGGCGCGCCCTGGAGTCGGTGCGCGGAGACGACGTGCGTCTCCGACGGCCCGTACTGGTTCTCCAGCACGCACCCGGGCAGCCGCTCGAAGAGGGCCACGAGCGCGGGAGTGACCTGGAGCTGCTCACCGGCCGTGACGACCTCGCGCAGGGACACGGGCAGCGTGGCGCCGTGCGCGACGGCATCGGCGATGGCCTGGAGCGCGACGAACGGCAGGAACAGCCGCTCCACACCCTGCGTCTGGACGAAGTCGAGCAGCGCGGGCACGTCCTGGCGCAGCCCACCCGTGGGCAGCACGAGCGTTCCACCCGCCCACCACGTGGAGAACAGCTCCTGGCAGGACACGTCGAAGCTGAGCGACGCGAACTGGAGCGTCGTGGCCTGGGGCTTCCGCGACTGGCGGAGCTGCCAGGTGAACAGGTTGCTCAGCGCCCGATGCGGCAGCGCGACACCCTTGGGACGACCCGTGGAGCCGGACGTGTAGATGACGTACGCGGGGGCGTCGGGCGACAGCGCCACCGTGAGCGCGTGCGTGGGCTTCGCGGTGATGACCTCGGCCTCGACATCGAGGAGGAGGTTGCGCACGGAGCTGGAGACCGGGAGCGAATCCCGGAGGCTGGAGTGCGAGAGGACGACGCGCGTGCCCGAGTCCTCCAGCATGAAGGCGAGGCGCTCGGCCGGGTAGTTCGGGTCGAGCGGCAGGTAGGCCGCTCCGGCCTTCAGCGTGGCGAGGACGGCCACTGCCATGTCGAGCGACTTCTCCAGGCAGGTGCCGACCGTGGCCCCCGCGAGGACGCCGTGCTGACGCAGCACGTGCGCGAGCTGGTTGGCCCGCGCGTCGAGCTGGGCGTAGGTGAGCGCCGTCGTGCCATCCGAGACCGCAATGGCCTCGGGCGTCCGCGCGGCCTGGACCTCCACGGGATGGTGGATGGCCACGGGCACGTGCGGCGCGTGCGCCGTGTCGTTCCATTCCGTGAGGAGCTGCTGACGCTCGTGGGTACTCAGCAGCGGCAGTCGGGCGAGTGACTGGCTCGCGTCGGAGACCGCGGAGGTGAGCAGCCGGGTGAGGTGCTCACCCATGCGCCGGGCCGTGCTCCGGTCGAACAGGTCCGTGTTGAACTCGAGCAGACCGTGGATGTCGTCGCCGGTGTCGACCAGCAGCAGCGAGAGGTCGAACTTGGCCGTTCCGCTGTCGACCTCGAGGCTCGTCGGGGCTCCGGCCGGGGTGGCCTCGGCGCGGGCCGTCTGGAGCCCGAGCATGGCCTGGAAGAGCGGCGAGCGGCTCAGGTCGCGCTGCGGCTGGAGCTCCTCGACGAGCTTCTCGAAGGGGACGTCCTGGTGCTCGTAGGCGGCGAGCGTGGACTCGCGCACCTGGGCGAGCAGCTCGCGGAACGTCATGTCCATCCGCGTCCGGGTGCGGAGCGCGAGCGTGTTGACGAAGAAGCCGATGATGCCCTCGAGCTCGGCCCGCTGCCGGTTGGCGATGGGAGAGCCCACGACGATGTCGTCCTGACCCGAGTAACGGGCGAGCAGGACGTTGAAGGCGGACAGCAGCACCATGAAGGGCGTGACGCCCTCGCGCTGGCACAGGGTGCGAAGCGCGGTGGTCAGCTCCGCGCCGAGCCTCACGGGCAGATTGGCGCCGTGGGCCGACTGCACGGCAGGCCGAGGACGGTCCGTGGGCAGCTCGAGGGCATGCGGCGCCCCCGCGAGGTGCTCGCGCCACCAGGCGACCTGCTGGGCGAGGACGTCGTCACGCAGCCAGCCCCGCTGCCAGGCGGCGTAGTCGGCGTACTGGAGTGACAGCGGCGCGAGCGGCGACGGCAGGCCGCGCGAGAACGCGGCGTACAGCTCGCCGACCTCGCGGCCGAAGATGCCGCTGGACCAGCCGTCCGAGACGATGTGGTGCACGGTGACGAGCAGCACGTGGCGCTGCTCGGAGAGCCGCAGCAGCGAGGCCCGCAGCAGCGGCGCGTGCGTCAGGTCGAAGGGCTTCTGGATTTCGAGCGTCGCGAGCTTCTGGGCCTCGGCCTCGCGCGCCTGCTCGGGCAGATGACCCAGGTCGACCACGGAGACGGACAGCGTGGCGTCCGGGTGGATGCGCTGGACGGGCTCGCCATCCTCGCGGGTGTGGAAGCTGGTGCGCAGCGACTCGTGGCGACGCACGAGTTCCTGCAGCGCGCGCGTGAGGGCCTCGGTGTCCAGCGCTCCTTCGAGCTGGAGCGCGCTGGGGATGTTGTAGAACGGGCTGTCCGGCTGGAGCTTGTCGAGGAACCACAGGCGCTGCTGCGCGAACGAGAGCGGCAGCTCCCCCGTGCGCGGCACGGGCGCCAAGGGCGGGAGCTGGAGGCCGTGACGCTCCTGACGCGCGGACTCGATGCGCGTCGCGAGCTGGGCCACCGTGGAGGCCTCGAAGAGCGCGCGCACCGGCAGCTCGACGCCGAACGACTGGCGCACCCTCGACACGAGCTGCGTGGCGAGGAGCGAGTGTCCGCCCAGCTCGAAGAAGCTGTCGGTGACGCTGATGCGCTCGATGCGGAGCACGGAGGCGAAGAGGGACGCGAGGAGCTGCTCCGTCGGTGTGCGGGGCGCGGCGTACTCGCGGGTCGTGGCGAGACGCTCCGGCGCGGGGAGCGCCTTGCGGTCAGCCTTGCCACTCGGCGTCAGCGGCATGGCCTCCAGGTGCATGAAGACCGAGGGCACCATGTACTCGGGCAGCCGAGGCTCGAGGTGCGCGCGGAGCTGCGCCTGGGGCAGCGGCTCCGTGTTGCCCGTGACGTACGCGACGAGGCGTGCGTCACCCGCGACGTCCTCGCGCACGGTGACGATGGCATCGCGCACGGACGGATGTGCGAGCAGCGCGTTCTCGATTTCACCGAGCTCGATGCGGAAGCCGCGCAGCTTGACCTGGAAGTCGGAGCGGCCGAGGTACTCGAGGGTGCCGTCAGGGAGCCAGCGAGCGAGGTCGCCGGTGCGGTAGAGGCGAGCGCCGGGGGAGTCACTGAAGGCATCGGGGATGAAGCGCTCGGCGGTGAGGTGAGGGGAGCGCCAGTAGCCGAGGCCGACCTGGACACCGCCGATGAAGAGCTCGCCCGGGACACCGACGGGGGAGGGTTGCCCCTG